>JAFGFF010000036.1 GCA_016931075.1 Pirellulales bacterium
CGCGAGGCCCGATCACTGTTAGAATGAAGACCAGCGGCAGCTCCGTACAAAAGTGATCCTGGGCGTAGTTGAGGATCCGTCGCAGGGGCGTGTCGGCCCGACCCATCATCCGCTCCATGCCGTAGGCGGCCCCGATGAAGTGGCTCTCGTTGATGCCCTCGGCGCCGCCCGTGCCGACGAACAGGTTCTTGTTGTAGTTGGCCATCCCGATCACTTCGTGCGGCACGACCTGGCCGATCGAGAGGATCAGGTCGTGGCCCCCTTCCCAGACCAGCCGATTGAGCTGCACGGGCCACGGCCGCGTCCAGACGCCCTCGGTCGCCTCGGTGACGAACTCGGCCGGCACATGCCCGATGGTGACGACGTCGTTGCGCCAGTCGTGCTTGCGGATGAGGTCCTTGGGCACCGTTGGGAACATCCGGTCGAGCTGCCAGTCGGGCATGGGAACATGCGTCCCCAAGGCGGGCATCACGTCGCACAGTCGCTCACCATAGTGGTCGTGAACCATGCAGGTCAACGGCCCGGCCATGCTGTTGGCCCGAGTGAAATCGGGCGGCAACGCCAGCACCCGCTCCTTCGGGCCCAACTGCTCGAAGCACGAGGTAAGCGCCGCCCAAAGGTCGGTGTGGCTCAGGTCGGTGGTCGGTGATCCTTCGGCGAAAAAGAGCTTCATGTGTACTTCTTTCTATTGCCCGCTTCGCAATCATTATCCGGGTGCCATGGGTGGCTTGACTGCCCTTGCCCAGAGCCACAAGGGCGGACCAGTCGCCCATGGCACCCGATAAACACACAAGCCTATCGCCCCTGCCCCTAAGAGGGCAACCCCCTCCCAACTCGCGACTCGGCATTCATTCGGAGGGGGTGGAAATGACTCTGTGGCGTCGTTACATTAGAGCAAAACCCACCTTCTTTCCCTCCATGACGAGAGTTGCCATGAGCCGTTTCCTGCCAAGTGCGAAAATCCTTCTGACTGTCAGTCTTATTGTAACAAGCAGCCTGCTTTCATTCGCTAGAGCTGCCGAATCGGGCAAGACGGTTGCCGGTGTTCAGGTAATCAACTATTCCGGTGGCAAAGTAATCGCCCAGGACATGAGCGGATTTCCCTTGGGCAAGTGGGACAACAACGACCAATTCTTTTGGACCGGAGCTAAGCCGGGCGACCGGCTCGAACTCGGGTTCGACGTTCCGAAGGCTGGGCGGCAGCACTTTGAGGTCATGCTTACCCGGTCGAACGACTATGGGATCGTCCAGTTCTCGCTCGATGGCAAGGACGTCGGCGGAAAGATCGACCTCTTCACCACCTGGACCGGTCGGACCGTGCCGATCCCGCTGGGCGTCTTCGACCTCTCCGCCGGCCGGCACGTTCTGGGCGTTAAGATTGTCGGAACGAACGAGAAATCGAAGGGAACCCAGTTTGGGTTGGACGGCATTGCCGTGCGGCCAGCCCTCGACCTGACAGCCCCCTCCGATCCCATGATCTCAGCAGTGGGAAAGCTGCCTTGGATCGACCAGATGCACCACATCGTTGGGGCCTCGCGTTGCCGCATGTTCAGCAGTTACGACCGCACCGGCGGCAACAACGACGGATTCGGAGGCACCTATTCGACGCTTTGGGTCGAGAACGGCAACAGCGTTTTGGCCTCGATGTCGGGCCCAGGCAGTATCCAGCGCATCTGGTTCACCCACTCCATTGGACGAAGGCCTGGCCTACTGAACCTGAAAAAGGAACACCTGAAGGTCTATATCGACGGCCAGACCAAGCCAGTCGTCGATGCCCCGCTGGAAGACATCCTCGACGGCAAGTTGCCGCGGTTTCCCAAGCCCTTGGTAGGCCAGGGCCAAGGCGGCTACTACTGCTACGTGCCCATCCCTTACCGCGACGGCTGCAAGGTCGTCGTCGAGGGGACCGGGGTACGGTTCTATCAAATCACCTACACAGAATACCCCGAATCGGCCGCGAAAAAGATTAGCAGCTTCTCGATGAACCTCTCGCCTAGGGAGAAAACAGAACTCGACGGGGTCGTTTGGCAATGGTCCAACCTGGGCAATGTCTCGGCCCTCCGTCGCAACAAAGACTTCCAGCGAGACTTTCTGATGGATTTAGACGTAAAAGACATGAAAGAAGGCCAGCCGCGAACGATTGTCCAAAGCCTGCCCGGGGAAAGCCGGGTCGTCCGCGCCGTCCTGCTCGAGGGTGACGCCAAACAACTCCGCAAAGCGGCCAAGGCGAGCATCCAGTTCCGATGGAACGGCGCCGAGAAGCCGGCCATCGATTTACCGATGGAAATGTTCTTCTGCCAGGCCCAGGACGCGCCCTCTTATCGTTCGCTCCTGACCGGCGTGAACGACGCTGGGTGGTACAACTTCTTCCCGATGCCTTATCAGAAGGGTGAGGTCTCAATCACACTCGACCAGCCAGTGAAGGCGAAGCTGCGCATTCTCACCGGTTCCAACTTGGAGTCCATTCCACAAGGCTGCCTTCACGCTCAATACAACGAGAGCTTGCCTACCAATCCGGGCGTCCATCACCCGTTTTTACGGCTGGAAGGCCAGTACGGTTGGTACGTGGGCACCTATCTCGTCACCGAAGGCAAAACCAAACGGAAACTCCCGCTCTGGCTCGAAGGGGACGAGCGGTTCACGGTCGATGGTCAGCTCGACATCCACGGAACCGGCTCGGAAGACTATTTTAATTGCGGCTGGTACGCCCTGCGCGGCCGGCTCAACGGTCCCGGGGCCCAGCCGGTGCATGGGTTCCCCGTCTACCGACTCGTCGACGACACCAACCAGGCCTCCGCCTTCCGATGGCACGTCTCAGATCCCGTCCCGTTCAACAAGAGCATCGTCGCCGAGATCGAGCACGGCGCCAACAACAAGACGCCTGCCAACTATCGGAGCGTCGGTTTCTATTATTCCTTTCCTCCGGCACGGCCTGGTAACACAAACCCGCCATCCAAGTCGCCTTAATCCTCCCATTTTACCCGCTTCTAAATAGTGTCGAGCAGGACGACACCGTTGGTTGGCAGTCTTGGTGGTGCTCCGAGGTTGGTGTTAGCCATTGAACCTGCCGCACAGTCGTAGCAAGAGCTCAATCGGACCATAAGGGAGTTTGCGCAATTCTTGTACGCTGCGCAAACTGCCCCCCCTGATTTGGTGAAATTGATTGCAGAACATGAGTTTAGCTGAGGAGCCCGCCCCCCATCGACCGATAGACACCCGACAGGAGTTGCGTCCGCCCGTCGGTATCGCGCTGACGGGATAGTAGGCCCGTTTGGTGCCATGGTGGGGCTATCGGGTTGGGCGAGACAAGACACTAGTGTTCTTGCACGGGGAAGGATCTGATGAAAAAAGCCAGAATTCTCACTGCCGTATTGGTATCGTTGGCAACCGCGGGCCTATGTGCCCCGCCGGCCGTCTTCGCCACCATGCCGCAGGAGACCGGTGTGGTCGACGTGGCCCTGATGGATGGGGGAGTGCTCCTGGGCCAGGTCGTTAACACACAAGGGACAGCGGTCGCCAAGACCTCGGTGGTCCTGCGAGACGGTGAACGTCCCGTGGCGATGCCGCAAACCGGCGAAGATGGGTATTTTGCGGTCAAGGGCCTTCGACCTGGCGTGTATCACGTCGCTGTTGGCCAGGGCCAAGGGACCTACCGCGTTTGGGCGCCGGGAACGGCCCCCCCCAATGCTCATCGGGGCGCCTTGATCGTGACGGGCGACGAGATCGCGCGTGGTCAATTTGGCGGCGGCGGACTTTCCGCTCTGCTGGCCAATCCGTGGGTTTTGGCCGGAATCGTAGCGACTGCGGTTGCCGTGCCGGTGGCCATCCACAACTCGAACCACAGCTCCCCGGCGAGTCCGTAGGACTAGCGGGCGGGCGCAACGATTCGTCAATCAATCGTGGCCCCGCGGGTTGAGCAACGCACCTGGGTCAACAGACCTGGGGCGTGGCGCAACCCGCAGGGCCGCTTGTATTTCTTGTATCGTAGCTCCAGCGCTCCCGGTTTACCTCCTGCCACCGGTCCATCGGCCAAGTATGGCCTATCTTCGGGCGACTGGTGTTGACGTCAGTAGGGCTCTTCGTGTATTAACAGCCACCCTTTGCGTGGGAGTTTCACACCTTTCCTCGTGTCGTTGTTGACCCAGCGCGTTGCCCCAGAGGGGGTGGCGTAGGTCTGGGGCATGATGCAGGCGGCCGTGGAAGGCCTCATCAGTCGGATGGCACACGATTCCATGAAGCATTTGGCGTCGCGGAAGCGAGATCGGAGAGCGGCTTTCGGGCTGCTCATTTTCTCTATTGGATGGATCATCGTTGCGGCGGGATGTTCTGGCCGGGTGTTCCGCGCATCGGAACTGCCGGCGGAATATAGTGCCCCGAGAGTGGCCCGACTGGATCCGGCGCAACTTGCTCGGTTGGCCACGCCCACTAACGCGACAGATATCATTTCATGGGGTGATTTATTAAAAATCGAAATCGACGCCGGATTGGAAGATCTGAAGCCACGGGAAGTAACGGTTCGCGTGGCAAAAGACGGAACGGTGGGCGTTCCTTTGGTCGGGCGGATTCGCGTGGCCGGGTTGGAGGTGGAAATGGCCGAGGCAGCCATCGTTCAAGCTGCTCGTGCCCGGGACATTTTCCCGAATCCTTTTGTCTCTTTGCATATCGAGGAACTCCGGCAGAACCATGTCACTGTTGTGGGGGCAGTAGAAGAGCCGGGCGTGTATGAGCTTCCGCGAGGAGCAAGCTCCCTGCTGGCGGGGATCGTGGCTGCAGGCGGTATTAGCGACTCGGCCTCCGGCGAGATGGAGATCCGCCACACCGATCCACGTCTAGTGAGGTCCGGGGTTATGCACGCCGACGCACAAGGCCGCCCGATGTCGGGGACTCAACTAGCGTCGCACATGACGGTATCTCCGGCAGGAGGAGGGGTTGTGCATGTCAACCTGTTGGAACCCGGCGGGTGGGAACACGGTTCGAGAGTGCTGGAGGATGGCGACGTCGTCAATGTCATCAAGCGGGACTTGCCCCCGATCCATGTCATGGGATTGGTGAACAAGCCTGGGGCATTCGATCTAACAGCCAACCACGAGGTCAGGTTACTCGATGCATTGGCATTGGCTGGCGGGTGTTCAAGTCAAGTGGCCGACAAGGTTGTGGTTGTGCGGAGAACGCCCGACCAGAGCAGTTCCATCTCCATCAGCGCGAGCGTTCAGAAGGCCATCGAGGGTCCGGACAATCTGTTGCTGGCGCCTGGAGACACGGTGATTGTGCGTCAGACTCCGGAGACGGTGGTCGTCGAGACGCTCCAGAGCCTCGTCCGATTCGGAATCAGTGGATCAGTGCCACTTTTCTAGTCTCGGGATCCCGTGGAAAAACCGTCCGACGCGGGGTCGGCCGAGATTGAACAGCACTTCGACAGCAGAGGAAACGATCTAGCATGTCTCACGAAGCGTCGCAACCGCTGGTCCATGTTGAACCGCAATCGAGCAAACTGATGCTCCACATGATGTTGCAGTTCCTAGGGGCGGTTCGTTACCGAAAAGGCATCATCATCGTGACGTTGGCGGTTGCCTCGCTGCTGGGGGGCATCTACTTCGCCGTGGCAACCCGCTACTACGGAGCAAAGGCGGGAATGCTGATGATGAATACGGGAACAAACAACCTCGATTCCTCGATGACTGGCGAGGTGGCGGAACAGGCCGGCGTGATGAAAACATTCGAAAACGTGATCAAGAGCCCAAGGGTGCTGGATGGGGCATTGGCCAAGTTGCGCAAACAGGATCGCGTCGATCTGGCCGGGATCCCGCCGGAGCGATGGATAGACGTCCTGAGTGACAGCGTGACCACAAAAACGGTGACTGCAACGAACATTCTGGAGGTCAGCTTTCAGTCCAAGCGACCCGAGGTAGCAGTCAATGTCGTTAACGCGATCGTTGATTCCTATTTCGAGTTCCTTCACGCAACCCGGCAAGGCATTGCCGGTGAAATCAGCCGCGTGCTGACGAAGGAACGCGTCGAACTGGCCGAGAAGTTACACCAGAAACAACAGGAGTTGATTCAGGCGAGAAGCTACTTCGGTGACGTCGGATCTCAGGAAGGAAGCCGGATCCTCCATCCGGTAATCAAGAGGGCAATGTTTTTTTCCGACGAACTCAACGAAGTGCAGCGGGATCGGATTCAACTGCAGGCAACGCTGGCTGCTGTCCGTTCGGCCGTTCAGAAGGGAGAGAGTATCCAGCAACACCTCATCTCGATCGCCGACGTCGTCGGAAAGGAGTTTCTGCTGCGAACCTTCGGGATGAGCAACATGGACACCCGGACTCGCACCGCCCTGGAAGAAGTTCTTTTGACCGATCGTGCTGACCTCCAAGCGATGCAGGGGCGGCTCGGAGGGGCGCACCCCGCGATGATCGCACGTCAAGAAAAGGTCCGACAGACAGAGGACTACCTGACGCACTACCAAGAGCGATCTGCTGAACATATGATGCAGGTTCAGCAGTCGCAGCTAGGCCCGATCCTCATCGAAATGATCCAGCAGAAGCTCAACGAAGCAGCGCAGCGCGAGTTGTCGCTCCAAGCCCAGTTCAACGCCAGTCAGGCGGAGGCGGTTAATCATAACGCGCGTCTGGCAACCCTGGAAATGCTCGAGCATGATGTGAAGCGACTGCGAGAGCTGGGGGACGTCCTGGTGAAGCAGATCGCTTCGATTGACCTTCAGCAAGGCGGACAGGGAGTTCAAGCGGCCCTGATTGACCCACCGAAGGTCGACGAACGCCCTGTTTCCCCGAAGCTCAGTAAAGTGATCCTGCTGGTTCTATTGGGCGGCCTGGGAAGCGGACTGGCGACTGTCTACGTGATGGACCTCCTCGACGATCGGTTCCGTTCAATCGAGGACCTGCAACAACAGTTGGGTGTTCCGGTCCTGTCGATGATTCGCCAGCTTTCCACTCCGGAGTCGACGGGGCCAAACGCCCTGCAGGTGCATGTGGCGCCTGCGGCGACGGAGAGCGAAGCGTTTCGCACGCTCAGAACGGCACTCGCGTTGGCGGACGAGAAGTCCACCCGCCTCGTGGTTACCAGCGCGGAGCCAGGTGATGGGAAGACGACGGTGCTTGCGAACCTGGCCGTTTGCTATGCGCAATCGGGCAAGAAGACGCTGTTGATTGATGCGGACCTGCGTCGGCCGGGCCTCACACAGCTCCTTCAGATGCGATCAGTGGAAGGGTTGTCGACTATCCTGAAAAGTGACGAGGACCTCGTCGAGTTGGCCACCGCGTTCATTCAAGCCTCTGGTATCGACAAGCTTGATGTGTTGCCGGCCGGTCCACGTATGATCAATCCAGCCGAACTCCTAACGAGTTCCCGACTTGGTGAATTGATCGAATGGGCAGCTACGGTCTATGATCAAATCCTCATTGATACACCGCCTGTTTTGGTCACGAGTGACGCAGCCTTGGCTGGACGACTTGTCGACGGTGTCATCTTGGTGGTCCAGCCCGACAAGAACCGCCGCCACATGGTTGTCCGGGCCATCGACAGCCTCGTATCGCTGAATATCCCCGTTCCGGGTGTTGTCGTGAACCGGATTCGACCAGAACACGGTCAAGGCTACTACGGCTATGAATCCGGTTACAGCTATGGCAGCACCGATGATTATGTAATGGAAACCGGTATGACGGAGATGCCCACGCCGGAGACCGTTTCTTGGCCTTCCGACGATCTCAGCCCACAGGCAGGCATCGTTCCTCGGCGCGCAGCGTGACTTGGACAAGGTCACTCGGGCGAGAAACTCCGTATTACGCCGAACAGACGCGAATCATGCCGCACGATCAAAAAACCCATCACCGGGTCGGTCGCACCGCAGAGTCGAGGCAACCGGCATGTGCATGGGACACTTGGCTCCTGCAAGTCGTTGATCTGGGATTGGCAGCATGCCTTCTTGTCGTCCCTCTTTTGATGGGCGGGCGTCATGCGGTGGGCCAACTCGTGTTGATTGGCTTGGCGGTCACGGTGGCTATTGCATGGGCAGTGCGCATGTCGCTGCAAACCGTCCCGACGTGGCGATACAACCACGCAATGTTGGTATTGTTTGGAGCGATACTTCTTGTTGCGTTTCAGTTGATCCCGCTGCCCGATGCCATCTGGCGAAGTCTGGCTGGCCGCAGCGCGGAATTGCTGCCGCTCTGGTCTTCAGATGCTCCGACCGGAGGGCGACTTGGAACGTGGAACAGCGTGTCGCTCACGCCGGAAGCCACCCGAGGTGGCTTGGCCGTCCTCGTGGCTTACGCGATTCTGTTCTTTGTGACGACTCAGCGCGTGAACGAGCTTCGTGACATTCAAAGGCTGCTAAGGTGCTGCGCGGTGGCGGCGGTGGTCATGGCCGCATTTGGCCTTATCCAGTTCTTCACGAACAACGGACGGTTCTTCTGGTTCTACCAGGCCCCTTTCGCTACGACAAAGGGGGTGGTCAAAGGGAGCTTCACGAACCGGAACCATTTTGCACAGTTCCTTGCTCTGGGGACAGGACCTCTGATTTGGTGGCTCTGCCATTCCTATTCTGGATTGACAAAACGGCCTCAAGACAGCGGCCGATTCGGCAGCACGCGATTCCGGCACAATACGACAGGGTGCTGGCTTGCATTCGGGCTGGGTATCGTGCTTCTGGCTGGCCTGTTGAGTCTATCTCGAGGGGGCAACGCGGTCCTTTTTTTAGCGGCGACGATCGCCTCTGTCGTCTGCTGCTGGGCGGCGGCGGTTCGCGGACGTCTTGTCGCAGGCCTGGCTGCGGTAGGACTGCTGATTGGCGTGTCCCTGGCCATCTTCGGCTTTGATCGTGTGACTAACCGACTGGACGATTTCACCTCCGGATCGTTGGAGGTTCTCGACCGTCGCGCGGGACGACGCACGATCTGGGCAACAGTGATCCGCGCAATTCCTGATTTCGCCGTTGTCGGAGCCGGCGTGGGGAGTCACCGGGACGTCTATCCCACCTATCTCGAAAACCCACCCGATGGTGCTGAATTCACGCATGCCGAAAACGGCTACTTGCAGGTGCCGCTCGAAACGGGGGCCGTTGGCGCCTTTCTGTTGGCTGCGGGAATCGGACTTTGCATGGGGTGGTGTGTGGCGGGGCTCTGGCGTTCCCGTGACAAGCGACTTACGATTTGCCTCGGTGCCCTGGCGGCAAGCCTGGCCGCCAATGCACTGCATGCCCTGGTCGATTTCGTCTGGTACGTGCCGGGTTGCATGGCCTTGGTCGCCGTACTTGCTGCGTGTGCGTGCAGGGGCCGGCAAATGACCGATCCCGTTGACCAGAGCGGGACCGACGTGCAGCCTGTCCCCCGTATCGTTGCTCTGTCTGCCACGGTCCTGTTGCTCATCGTCGGTGCCGTGATCGTGGTTGGGCGTGTTGGTCCGGCTGTAGCCCAGGTCTATTGGAATCGCTATCTCGTTGCATCCGAACGTGATGAAATTGCATCCGAGCGGCATGAGAAGGCTTCTCCGACGGCAGGCAGCGCCATCGACGCCGAAGCGGTTGCTTATGAGCAGGAATGCATCCGTCAATTACAGGAAGTCATTCGATGGCAACCTGGTCACGTGCGTGCCCAGATGGCTCTGGCTCAGAGCCATCTGCACCTGTTCGACTTGTTGCAGAGTTCCGCTGTCAATCCAATGTCGTTGCCGAACATCCGGGATGCCGCGCTGAGCTCGCGGTCGCATTTCCGAGACAAGAAAGAACAGGATCAGTGGATGCGCCGGGCGATCGGCGAGCACTGTGAGCACCTGAAGCAAGCTCTTCGTCATGTCCGACTTGCCCTGGCCATGTGCCCAATGGAGGGCAAAGGCTACGTCCACCTGGCCGAGCTGGCATTCCTCGACGACAATTTAACGGGTTCGAAAGAGATCTACCTCGATCAGGCATTGCGGGTCCGGCCGTTCGATGGTTATGTGCTGTACTCGGCTGCTAATGAGGCATGGCTGGCCGGAAAGCCGGAGGAGTGGCTCGAATTGTCAAAACGAGCCTTTCATAGCGGAAGAACGTTTCAGAAGCAGATCATCAACGATCTGATCGGACACACTTCACCTGCTGGTCTGGAGTTCATGATCGATTTTATTCTCCAGCAGTATAAGCCTGACCTTGCCGGACTGGGCTATATTCGGACGGCCTGCCAGAAACAAGCCCAGCCGAATCAATTGGACGGATTTCTCCATTACTATGCCCAGCGAGCCGAATATGAAGCTAAGAACCTCCAGGGAAAGCAAGCGGCTGCCGCATGGCTGGTCGCCCGGCGCGTGTACCGCGAGTTGGCGGATAAACCCCGATCTCTGGAGTGCGCCAAGCAGGCCTATCGATGTTGGCCCAACGACTTTAGTGTGCGCGGCGCCCTTGCCATTGGACTGATCGATGCAGGGCAGTTCGCCGAGGCTCAGAACCATCTTCAGTGGTGTCTCCGACGAAATCCCAAGGCCAAATGGCTCGAGACCCACTATCGCAAGGCTGTCAGCGGCCAACTTGACCAGCAGAGCAGTGTGGCAGGTATCGACGCTCCCACACGGTGACATTGCACGAGGTTTTTTGGCCTTTGCAGAATGCGATTCTCCGTACGCCAGTTCCTAATGCGGGAACGCGCTGGGCAACGCGGTGATTCGTTTGAATTCGTCGGCCAATACCTTATAGAGCCCGGAATAGACGGGAAATGCCTGGTTGTACGCTCGTCTGGCCGATTGCCGGGGTGACGTCCGCTTGACAACGTGAATCGTGGCCCGACAGGCCTCTTCGATGTTCGAGAACGCCCCGGCTCCGACGGCCGCCAACAGAGCCGCTCCGTAGGCGGGCCCTTGTTCGGCGTTTATTGTAGTGACCTTCCGACCAAAGACGTCAGCCTGGATCTGACGCCACACGGGGCTGCGACTGCCCCCGCCGGAGACACGGATCTGGCGAATGGGCACTCCCAATCCGTCGAAGATCTCGATGCTCTCGCGCATCGCGTAGGTCACCCCTTCCATGACGGCGCGGACCAGGTGCCCTCGTCCATGGGCAAGCGTCAAGCCAACAAAACACCCCCGGGCGTCCGGATCGGCGTGGGGTGTCCGCTCGCCCGAGAGATAGGGCAGGAAGAAGAGCCCCTGGCTTCCTGGCGGCACGTCAGCCGCCTCGGCCGTCAGGATATCGTACACGTCCCGGCCTTCGCGTTTGGCTCGATCGGTCTCGGCCTGACAAAGAGCGTTGCGGAACCACTGCAACGACCCGCCGGCCGAGAGGTTCACGCCCATCATGTGCCATTTGCCTCGGACGGCATGACAGAACGTGTGGACCCGTCCTTGTGGATCGACCTTGGGCTGATCGCTGTGGACGAACACGACGCCCGAGGTGCCGATCGACGTGCTCAGCACGCCCCGCCGGACGATCCCGTTGCCGACCGCGCCGGCCGCGCAATCGCCCGCTCCGCCGACCACGACGCAACCGGTCGACAAACCCAATTCCTTGGCCGCCGCCGAAGTGAGTGTGCCCGTGATGTCCTCCGACTCGAAACACTCGGGCAACAGATCGGGATCCAAATCCAGTTTGGCGAGCAATCGCCGCGACCATCGCCGTCGGGCAACGTCCAACAGAAGCGTTCCGCTGGCGTCGCTCACGTCCGTTGCGTATTCACCCGTCATCCGCCGGCGGATCTCGTCTTTGGGCAGCAGCACTTTGCGAGTGGCGTCGAAATGACGCGGCTCGTGGTTGCGCAGCCAGAGGATTTTCGGAGCGGTGAAACCCGTCAACGCCGGATTGGCCGCCATCCGGATCAAAGCAGCCCGGCCTCCGGCGCGCCGCTCGATTTCATCACACTCGGCCGCCGTGCGTTGGTCGTTCCAAAGAATGGCCGGTCGGACGACACAGTCTCGCTTGTCCAAAAACACGCTCCCGTGCATCTGACCCGAGAGCCCGATCGCCGTGACGTCGGCCGGCCGCAGCTTCGCCTGCCGGATCACTCGACGCACCGACCGGACTGTGGCCCTCCACCAGTCCTCCGGGTCCTGCTCGCTCCAGAGGGGGCGAGGCACGTGGCAAGGATAAGTCTCCGTCGCCTCGGCCCGGATCGCCCCCAAAGCGTCCATCGCCAGGGTCTTCGTGCCCGAGGTCCCGATGTCGATTCCCAAGAACACACTCATGGCGGGGACTCCTCATCGAGTGCTCATGCTTCATAAGGAGACTATCGTGTTGGATTCTACCAGCATGGGCATCAAATCGTGAGGGGGCCCAAATAACACAGTCTGGTTGACTCCCTCGTTGACCCAGAGGGGGTATATCGCCTAAAGTGAGGGTTCGCGACGAAGTGATTTCACTGGTCCCAAACGAGAAATTCGATGATGTATTCGACTTCTTTCAGACCGCGATACCGTTGGTTGTCCGTCTGCTTGGGCGTCGCGATGCTCCTGGCCGGCTGTTCGAATGATCCGACCGAGCCGGCCACCGACAACCGCCTGCCCTTGGAGGGCGTCACGCTGCGTCTGGTGATCGTCGACGATCCGGCCCTGGCCGAAGCGATCGGCAAGCTCGAAGGGGAATGGAAAGCTCTTAGTGGATCGCGGTTGAAGGTGACCCAAACCACGCAGGCCGAGTTGCTCCAGGGCGACCGGCTCGGCGCCGACGCCGTGATCTGTCCTTCCTTCCTGTTGGGCCCGCTGGCCGAACGCGACTGGCTCGTGCCGCTGCCCAAAGAACTGGTCGACAGCGACAAAAAGTCCTGGAGTGACATCTTCGAGATCGTTCGGTGTCGCGAGTCCGTCTGGGGCTCGACGCCAATGGCCGTTCCCTTCGGTTCGCCCGTGCTGACGTGCTACTACCGTGCCGATCTGCTCGAGGCGATCGGCGCCGAACCGCCGAAGACCTGGGCCGACTATGCACAACTGGTGGAGAAGCTCGCCGATCGCAAGACCTTGGGCAAGGCGGCGCCTCCGGCCGATCAGCCCTGGAACGCGTCCCTCGAGCCCTTAGGCCCCGGTTGGGCCAGCTTGGTCCTTCTTGCCCGGGCGGCCTCCGTGGCCAAGCATCCAGATAACTATTCGACCCTGTTCGACATCGAGTCCATGAGACCTCTAATCGACAGCCCGCCGATGGTCCGTGCCTTGAAGGAGCTGGTTGCCGCCGCCAAGTTCGGTCCCGACGACCAGCTTGCGCTCAGCCCGAGCGACGTTCGCCAGCGCTTCTGGCAAGGCCGCTGTGCCCTGGCTCTCACCTGGGCGTCCGCCGCGGCTGTTTTGGATGAAAAGGAAAAGCCTTCATCCGACTTTCGCGTGGGCGTCGTAGAACTGCCCGGCTCCGAAACGGTCTACGACGTCGACGAAGGACGCTGGAAGACGCGAGGCAAGGAAGACAGCATCCATGTTCCTCTACTGGCCACCACCGGCCGTCTCGGCGTGGTTAGCCGCCATTCGGACCACCCCGACGGCGCGGCCGACTTCCTGGCCTGGCTTTCCAGCGCGGAACTGAACCCGCCGCCCAGCATCCGCAGCCCCGACACGACCCTCTTCCGCCGTTCTCAGGCCCGATTCCCCAAACGCTGGGTCGAGCCGCCCATGTCCCTGGCCACGGCCGGTCAATACGCCGACCAGACCCAACAGGCCTTAAGCCGCCAGCAATGGATTTTCGCCCTGCGAATCCCCGGCCGCGCGGAATACCTTGCCGCCCTTGACCTGGCCGTCCACCGAGCCCTTCGCGACGAAACCCCGCCCGAGCAGGCCCTCCGCCAAGCTGCCACCCAATGGCACTCGATCACCCTCCGCCTCGGCCTCGAATCCCAGCGTCGTGCCTACCTCCATAGCCTTGGTTTGGAACCATAGCCCCCCAGGTCAGCCCATCTTCACGCGGAAACGCCCCCCAGGCCCTTTTGATATTGAAAAAATGGGTCCCCATTCAATCTGGCTAGCATTGCAGCTTTACCCCCAATCGCCCCCAGGCCCTTTTGACAACCCACCCCCACGGCTGCTAAACTGAAGCTCCTTTGGTCCTCGGACCGATATGTCCGAGGAATCCCCCGGGGCGGTAGCTCAGTTGGGAGAGCGCTGCGTTCGCAATGCAGAGGTCGGGAGTTCGACTCTCCTCCGCTCCACTTCAAAGGCCCGTTGTCAGCCGTTGACGACGGGCCTTTACTATTGTCGTAGCATGACTTTACGGCACGAGACAGAAGATCGGGTCTCGCCGCGTCAGAGACTGCCATTTTGACAGGCTTTGCCCCAGATTGCCCAGGGCGGTCCAGCTTGAAGGCAAGAACGGGGGCAAGCAGTCGCGAGGATTTGTTCTCGGAGCTTCTTTTATTCGGTGCAGAGGCTGTGGGTTCGGCTGCCGTTGTGGCCTGCTCTCCGATGGTGAAATTGGGGAGCGATTCGACCGCTCCGGCCACGTCCAGAAGTGCGGGGTCGGTGTAGACATTCATGGTGAGCTTCAGATCGCTGTGCCGCATCGCCTCCTGCGCCGTGCGGGGACGAACA
Organism: Pirellulales bacterium; assembly: GCA_016931075.1. Classification (GTDB taxonomy): domain Bacteria; phylum Planctomycetota; class Planctomycetia; order Pirellulales; family Thermoguttaceae; genus JAFGFF01. The sequence continues at coordinate 14,479 of JAFGFF010000036.1, forward strand.
CCGGCAGCTGACAGCATTGTGCCGAAGGTGTACCGCAGGGCGTGAATGTCTACCGTGCGTCCTCGATGATCCTTCTTCGGGATGCCTGCAGCCTTCAGGTCGCGGTCGAGTATCCGCAATAGGCCAGTGGGAACGTCGAAAAGCAGTGTGTTGCCCGGCAATCCGTAGCATTCTTCTCCCCTATTTGGCTGATCAGACTGATTACCGACCACAGGTTCTTCCTGGGCCTTGTCTTGGAGCCAAACACGGAGGTCGTTGGCAAGGTCCCGCCGGATGGGAATGACATTTCCCGCACGATTTTTCTCGTTTTTCGGATGGAGCACGAGATGCGCGGGAGTGGCGTCAAGTTCGAGCCGATTCACCGTCAGAGTCGCCAACTCCCTCTTTCTCAGCCCTGTCAGGGCCATAGTCTTGTAGATGAGGGCCCGTTCACGCCCCATTCGGTCAAGCCGTCTTCGGACGTCAGACCGAAGCTTTGCTCTTGGCTCCCCCTTTCGGGGACCGCGCCGAATGGTGCTCGCGTCTTGAAGCGGGCGATGGCGAGCCGCGTCAAGCAGTCGTTGAAGCTCGCTTTCGTTCAGCGCCCGTCGTTTCCGCCGGCAGTCAGCCCTGGCGTTTGCCGTGGGTACATCAGAGAGAGGATTCACTGGGATCCGCTTCTTCTTCACTAGCCAATTCGCAAACCCGATAGCATCTGCTCGATAGGCGTTTCGAGTACCGGCCCCCATCGGTTCTTCAGTTCGATCATCATGTTCGGCCTTGTCAAGCAACCATCGCTCCAAGACGTCGCTCGTCAGGTCAGAAAGCCATCGCATGGCGCATTCGTCGGCAAGTCGAAGAAGTCGACTTCGCGTGTTCTTTACACGCTGCCTGTTAAGGCCTCTTGCTGTTTGGTGATGAATGTAGTCGTCAATGTGCCCAGACAAGGGAGTATTCTGGTACCTCGCCATCTCACTTTCCGCTGCCGACAAGATGCCCGAACGGACCTTCTCGGCCTCTTGCTCCAATTTGGCGAGCACCATTTCCGCAGCACGCTTACCACGACAACCGGTAGCGCGTTCTCGTGCGACCCCTCTGCCATCGCGATAAATTGCCGTATACGTCTGGGCCTCGATGCGAACACGCGATCCTCCATCACGCCCCGCTGTCACCGGAGCGCACTGCTTCTTTCCAGTCCGATCGAACCACTCGGCGTACTCACGGCCCTTCTTCGCAGTGATTTTCGCTCCGGCGGGCAAGGGACGTGTGAAGGTCTTGCGTTTAACGTGTCCCATATTGTTTTCTCCAGCATCGATTTGTCCTTGTCGACATTGTGATTACAGGAAAAGGCTTCAGCAAGGACGTCCCCCGCTGAAGCCCGATTTTCGGTGGAATGGCTGTATTCTGGTCCGTTTTGCCACGTCTAGCGGCACGTCGGGCAGCCGTCGGCGAGCCATTTGTCAAGCTCAAGCCGGTCCCAGCGGACGAGTGCCCCTAGTTTCTGGGGGCGGGGCATCAGGCCCGAGTCCGCCAGTCGGTAGACATGTCGTGTACTGCACGACAGCAATCGTGAGACGGCGTTCACATCCAACAAACGGACTTCTTCGGCGGGGGAAGAGGCTACGGCGGATTCTGACATGGTGGAAGAACTCCAAGAAGAGGAAGGCAATGAGAATGAAGAATCCCGGTGGGAGGTTCAACTTATAGCGACAGTATTCTGTGGGAGAAATATGCGACGATTGATGATGGCGTGACGGATCAAACGGACGACAACTCTGGCATCCGTGACGGCTGTGTGGGCTACCTCGTCACTGATGCCGTCGCGTTCCATGCAGGTTTTCGTATCAGGAAGCTCCATGCCATCGATTTCCGGTTGCCAGTACAATAGGGCTGGATCGATAATGCGTCGATGCACTTTGATGTGTTCGTTACAGCCGGTCAGCCTACTCAAGAATCGGGCGTCGAAGGTGGCGTAGTTCTTGCCAGCCACAACAATCGGCTCTTTCTTCGGATCGAACCCGTGCTGCTTGAGGAAGTCACGGAACCTATATGCAGCTTCCCAGGACGGTATGTAAGCGTAGCCCTCTTCGTGGGCAGCGATACGGCCGATAATCGACTGATGCATCGCCACCGCCGAGGGCTCGCCCAGAATGAGCGCATGATCCAGGTAGCAGTGGAACACGGGACAGTCTTCGACCAGCGTGAGACAATCGTCGATGATCGCGCCGATTTCCAGGATCTGGCAGTGCTCAGGATTCAGGCCCGTCGTTCTGATATGGATACTCACGTACCGGCTGATGGGACGGTCTGTGGTCATTCAGTAGGCTCCGCGTGATCGAAAAAGAGAAAGAGTTCAGAGGATCCAAGCCAGGGTGACGTCGAAACTAAGAAGATCGATCAACAGGACGGGGACAGGATTGTTATCGGCGGCTGCGATGGTCATGGGCTTCGTATGATTGGCGCCGGAATCATTGACCGACGGTTCTGGCGTGGCTTCAGATGCCGGCTCCTCGTTGAACATGGCTGCGAGTTCTTGCTCAATGCGTTCCAGTTCACCCACCAGGGTCTCGCACCGCTGCTTTTGACGGTGCTGGAGCATACGTAATAGGGCACCTGCCATGTGCCCGGCAACTTCAGAGACGCGGTCTTCGAGGTCTTCACCACCAAAATACTCGGCGACACGGTTGACGGATTTCGATGTGTTGACTGTCATGTTCAGTATCCTCTTCCGCGATTGGCTCGCGGGTGCATGGGGGAATAGTGGTTGTGAACGGCCGGCGGCGATTTGAATTGCCGGCGGACTTTTTGGTGTTTGCACTCGGGGCATGTCTTAGGCGCTTTCTCGTCCATCCTGTGCCACTTCTCGAACTCGTGGCCGCAGGCATCGCAGATATAGTCGTACAGCGGCATGGGTCAGTCTCCGATAACGACACAGTTGTCGAGGTTCTGGATGGTCACCTTGCGGCCAGTCGGATTGAGACAGGTCAACAGCGGCGGCTGCGTCCGATCGTGCTGGATGATCTGGGTAACGCTCGCCTTCTGCATCCACATCTTCGAGCCGCGGCGAATCGGATAGACGATCGTGTGGCCAACTTCGATCTGGCGGTCGAGAAAGTCTTTAGCGGGAACGACCGGGTTGTCAATGATTGGCACGATAAGCCTCCGTGAGATTGGTGGATTCAGTTCAGGACGCAAGAAAGAGCTTGGTGCCGGGCCCTTGCGGCTTGAGATGGTGTTCCGCGGCAATGTGCTCGCAATAGGTGCGGTCACATTCGATAAGGGTGCAAGGACGGCCGATCCGATCACAGACACGGAGCGTGGTGCCGGTACCGGCGAACGGGTCGATCACCCGCTGGCCTTCCAATGTGCTCAGCATCACGCACCGCTCTACCAGGTCTTCGTTGAGCTGGGTCGGATGCCATCGGCGGCGCTGCTTCGAGTTGCCGGTGACCCGGGGGAAGTCGAACACGTCGCCGGGCACGCGACCGCGAGAGTCTGCACGGCGGTCGCCGTTGAGTTGCCGCCAGGAGGGAACGCGGATGGCGTCGGGGTAAAGTGGAGCATCATCGCGACGGAGCCGTAATAGGGGCCGATGATTGTTGCCCAGGTCGTGGTGGTTGTGCTGGCCAAACGTGTAGACCTGCACACAAGGCTTTGCTTCGAGCCACTTGTGCTCGCGGAGCAGATCGTCGACGATCATGCCCAGCGCGAAGCTCCACTTGGCGTTGTACGAAACCCAGACGATATTGGCCTTCTGGATGAATAGCCGCAGGCAGTCGCCCAACCACGCCACGTAAGTGTCATCGGGTCGCCGATCGTTGAACTCGTTGTAGCCAAGGCCAATATTGTCCGGTGGGTCTGCAAAGATGCAACTCGCCTCGTCCAATGCCCGGAGGACTTCGAGGCAGTCGCCGTGGATCAGTTTGTGGGCCAGTGTGGCTCGGGACGTAGGCATGATGATCATCTTGGATACTGCGGGCGGACGACCTCGGCGAACCACTGCTCTTCCGAGGAGCCGCTGCTGTGCAGACCGACCGACACGTCAGCAAGCACTTCGCAACGGGCGTCACTTTCCTCACGCGACAGGTCGGTGAAGATGTGGCCGCTGGTGATGGCATCCCAACAGGCGATCGCCCGATCGAGCAATCCCATCTGATGCTCGCGCCGGATCCGGGCGGCGTGCTGAGCGACGCGCAGAAGCGGTTTGCTGCCCTTGCCCATGTATTTCGCGACGATCTCGTCGACGCATACCACGACGTTCTCATCGCCGGGCTTCTCGCCCAGGAGCCAGCCGTAGATCGAGAGTTGATCGGCGTACTCAGCGTTGGAGTACTCCATCGAGCCGGCGTGGATCGTCATGCCATGGTGGTCGTACGGCTCGAAGTTCTTGTGGGCCTTGCCATGGCTGGCGCTCTGCTTGCCCTCGGGGTTCTTTCTCGTTGCACCGACTCCGAGCTTCACCGCGTCGTATCCGTCGCGGCAAATCATGTAGTTCTTACTCGGACTGGCCCCGTGCTTCGAGCAGTAGCCCTTGACCTTCCAGTCGAGGATGACGTGGACGCCGCA
>JAFGFF010000294.1 GCA_016931075.1 Pirellulales bacterium
ATGTAGTCGTCGTAGGCCTGACCGAAGTGGGTTTGCATCATGCGTTCCTCGCGGGGAATCCGCGTGATCAAAAACAGGGCGTATCCCCCGAGGCATACGCCCGCCAGCAGGGCGTTGGCCGACGTTATCGAGACGCCGACGAACACGAGGAGGCCGGCGACGTAAATCGGGTGGCGAACGTGGCGGTAGGGCCCGGTCGTGATAAGCTGTTGGTTGGGCACGATCTGAAGCGTCACGCTGAGATTGTCGCCGAGCGTCTTGTCCGTCCAGACCAACAGCCCCAGCCCAATCAGGCTGATGCCCACGCCCGCCCAACGCACCAGTCCCGGCAACGCCACGTCGGCCCAGGCGATCGTGCCAGGCCAACCGATGTAGAGCGCCAGCACCGGGAGCGTTCCCAGCCCCCAGGCGATCAAGATAACCGTATCGAGCGGATTTTTCTTCATGCCCTGCCAATTGGCTTTCCACCCGACCCGGTGCCGCACCTGCACCCGAGCAAGCCTCATCAGCACGAAGACGGCCACCACGGCGACGCGATAGGGCAACGAGGGTTCCATGCCGATCCTTTACTCGGGTGCCATGGGCGGCTAGCGTCCTGTTGAAAAGGTACTCTTTCTGCGTCGGGGTGCCATGCACCACGCTTGCGTGGGCATGTTTTCGCGGCTTTTTTGAGGTTCCACATGCCCACGCAAGCGTGGAGCATGGCACCCGATCATTGGCAATGCTGCATCCAACAGTACCAGCAGTGGCGTTTGCGCCAGCGCCACTTTGCCGCCGGATTTTACCCTACAGCAAGGGCAAAACCAACCCGATCCGGCCGGGCGGACCGTAAGGTACACTTTTTCAGGACCTCCGCACTTCTGCCGGACGATGCCATGGCCACGACGGAAGAGATCCAAAAAATTATCTGCCAACAGTGCTACGCGCTTTTGGATGCGTCGGACCAGTTCTGCCGGCACTGCGGCGCGCCGACGTCCGCGACGGACGGGTACAATCCCTATTGCCCGCCCGGGGGCACTCCGCCCGTCCAAACCGGCTGGGCCGACCATCCGGCGTTCGTGCTGGCGATGCTTTTCTTCGTCCTGGGTCCGTTGGGCCTGCCGATGCTCTGGCGGTGCCGCCGGATCGCGCCGCACTGGCGCGTGCTGCTGTCCGTGCTCATGCTTGGTGCGGTCGTGTTCGTCCTGGCCGGCGTCTGGCACGTCTTCCACCAGGCCCTGGCCCCCTTGCAGCAACTCCAGAAGTTCGGCGCGCACTGACAGGACGTTTCATTTCTGGACCGGCGCGCAGCGACATCGGAGTTCGTGTTCTTATGTCGCAAGCTTACTTGCGACGCATCCGCCAGGTGAGCAGGCAAAGTCCGCCCATCACCGCCAGGGCGATGCTGCTTGGTTCGGGCACGCCGATGGGGACGTCTACAAAATTCGCGGCGACGGGATTCAAGGGATCGGAGGGATCGTAAGCCACTACCCGACCTCTGAAGAGGACAATTGTGCCTGAAGGAATAACGACCTGAGCAAGATCCATCTCCATCGGCCCGCCAAGGCCGAGGCGCTGAAAGCTGATATCTGATCCCCCAGTGATCTGCCCGAGACCAACTCTGGTCAGTCCACCGTTCTCATTAAGACCATAGGGATTCAGACCATTGTTTCCCTCGACTAGCATGTCCTGGCCGAACCAATTCAGGGCGCCGGAGTCTTCCGACACGATGACGTGGGTATCAGCGGCAGTGTGGAGGTCCGTCCATCCCGTTTGCGTCCACCCCGAGGACTCTCCATCGCGAATCTGTGCTAGCAGGATGGTTTCCTGCAACGTTCCCGCGTACGTGTGTTCGCATTGGTGAACCACACCGTTAATGATCGGTTCTATGATTGTGAACGTATTGGGATATTCGAAGTTGGTAAGCACCCTGACCAGATAGCTTTCCAGCCCAGCAACAGGATTGGGCTGTCGGATCACTTGAAGCTCGATGCCGTTTTCGGTGGTCGAGTAAACGACCGTCTCGGCCAGCGCAAGATTGACCGTCAGGCCAACAACCAGAATCGCCAATGCAAATCTCAGAATGCTCGCTTTCTTCATCGCTTTTCTCCCGACGTCTGTGACGCGAATGCGTCCGATCCAAGGATGCCCTTTCTAGTCTCGCGTTCCGGATGCCCCAGTTCGCCCACTTCGACAGATACCATTCTCATGGGTCATTGGTATCCGGTAGATGGGATTGTCGACGATTCGCTAGAACCCGTCAACTAACCGTGAGAAAAAAGACCTCATTCATTGTCTTTTCCTCCAGGCTGGGGGGCATGTCCATTATGAATCGGGCCACACTTGCTTGGGTAGATGACCTAGGGGACAAAAGACAATTATGTCAGCGACCTCCGGCAAAATCCCCCTGGTATAGGGAGCACTCTCTGTGGGACAGGCTCATTAATAGGCGCCCAGGTCGGCCATGAAGCGTTTGACCGTGACCTGCGAGAGCCTGCTGTTCTGAGAGGTCGAAGAGAGAGCCCACGGAATGGGACGCACCGTCCCCCAAGAAAAGCAAGAGACGGTCGAATCAGTTCAGTCCGATCTGCCGTTGATCGACGGAGCCCCAATCAGAGTTCGGGCATTGTTGCCCAGGGCTCGACGAACTGGCCGAGCTTGTCCGGTTCGTCGTCTTCCGAGTCGTCCTGCCCGTCGGCGTCGGTCAGCTCGCGAAGGGCGATGTCGAAGGCCATCGCGTGCCAATCCAGGGCGGCGCGATCGGTCCGTGTGAGACATTTCAGCACGGGCCGTTCGTTTTTGCCCAGCGCTTCCCGCTGCTGAATCGTCTCGGCATCCACCGTGGAAAGGGGCTTTCCCGTCGCCTGGAGCGATTCGGCCCGAGCCAAGGCCGAGAACCTGGGCCCGATCATCCTTTCCACGGCCGGCGCCGCGCCGCTGATGGGCAAGTTGCCAAATCCCCGCACGTCCCAATGTCCGGCCGTGTTGACGTCGAACAGATCGTCGTTGGCCGTGTTCGTGCCGGGGCCGCCGTCAAGATAAACCGTGCCGGTGATAGTGGCGTCCTCGGAGTGGAGCACATCGTCCCCATCCCCGAGCAGGACGTTCAGATCGCCCGCGTAGGTCGATTCGTAGATCGAAACCTGGTCGTCGCCCTGGCCGGCGTGAATCGAGGCCGTTTCGGAGAGATGGCTTGCCAGTTCGTTCGTGGGCTGGAGCGAGAGATCGGATTTCATCCAGACGGCAATGATATAGGCCTGCGTCGTGAGTTCTGGAATGGGGCGTGACACCTGAATCTCGTCGTTTCCCACTCCCGTGTCGAGTTGAAGGCCGCCGGTCATGCCGACGTGGACCGTGTCGTTTCCCTGGCCCGTGTTCCACGAAGCGATGCCGTGGATAATCGTATTGTGCGAGGTGATCGAGTCGTTTCCGATGCCCGAGCTCAGCGTCAGGTTGCCGTCGTACTCGCCATACCGAACGGCGATCTCGTCATGGCCGTCCCCGGTTTGAACGACGACGTCCGCGCCGGCATGGACCAGGGTGAAAGTGACGGCATCGTCGCCGGCGCCCATGTCGATCGTGACGGCGCCGTACAGATTGACGTCTCGGATCGAGACCTCGTCGTTCCCGCCGGATGTCGTGAGCATGGTCGCCCCGTTGACGTCGGCGTACTCGATCGAAATGAGGTCTTCCCCCTCGCCGGTCTCGATCTGAAGATCACCGTCGATAATCAGTCCAGCCGTGTGGATCTCGTCGTCCTCGGCTCCCAGGCTCACGGTCATGTTGCCATGAATGTGCGAAGCATTCTCTCGAAGATGGATGAAATCAAACGGGTAATACTCCCACTCGATGTTTTCCGCTTCCGGGACCGACTCGGAGGAAACATCGTTCGCAATCGGGATGTCGGGGCAAGTGGTGTAAAGAAGCGTTCGGGAATCGAGGTGAATCGCGTCCTTACCGAGCCCCGTGTCGAGCGTCGCGCTGCCGCCGACGTCGACGAATTCGATCAGGATGCCGTCATCGCCGTCGCCCGTCTTAATGGTCAAGTTCCCGACCACGTCCACCCGGTTCAGCTCGATATGGTCGTTGCCGCCGCCGGCATCGATAACCAGATTGTCGTTGATCGTGCCATTGAGAGAGATCCAGTCATCACCCGCGCCGGTGGAAATGATAACGCTGCCGGTCACGCCGCTGAAGACACCAGGCTCTTCTTGTGAATTAACCAGAGTGGGCTGTAGAAACGCCGTGGTCGTGCCGTCACAGCAGTAGAATATCACCTGACCGTCGACCACGTAGTCGCCGTCCTGATTCTGGTAGATGTTCAGACGGTTGGCCGCGTCGTCGCCCGTGATGATCAGATTGCCGTCGACGACCTCGGCCGTCACGTTGGAATTGGGCGGCGCGACCGGCGGCGGGCTGCTGGTCGGCAGGTTGTCGAATCCCTGCACATTCCACACGCCGGCTGTGTTGACGTCAAACAGGTTGAGGTTAGCCGTGTTCGTTCCCGATCCGCCGTCGAGGCGGGCGGTGCCGGTGACGTGAACGTCAACGAGAGACAGTTTGTCGTTTCCGCCGTCGAGAAGGATTTTCAGGTCGCCAGCATGGACCATGTGCGAAACCGAGACTTGGTCGTCTCCGTCGCCTATCTTGATGGTCACGTCGCCGTCAATCCGCCGATAGGCCTCGATCGGGGGCACGTAGTCGATTCCCCCGACGGGCAGAAGGGCGGAGGAGGTGAGTCGGTCGTCTCCCGATCCCGTGTCGACGGTCAAATCACCGGTGGTGGAGACGTTCCACAACGTCACGATGTCGTTCCCATCGCCCGTGTCGATGATCAGGTTGCCGTCGATCTGGCCCTCGACAGTAATTTCATCGTCACCATCGCCGGTGGAGATAATGACGTCGCCGGTGACCCCCGTGAAGACAACGGGCTCGTCCTGGGAATTGATCAGATTAGGGGTCAGGAACCTGGTCTGGGCGCTCGACGTTCCGCACGTGTGGAACATCAGCCGTCCGTCGACCACGTAGTTGCCGTTCTCGTCGCGATAAACGCGAACAAGGTTGTTGGCCTCGTCGCCCGTGATGACCAGATTGCCGTTGACGACCTCGACAGTGACGTTAGGCAGAGATGGAACGACGACCGGCGGTTCCGTCGCGGGAGGCTGGAATTGGGACGGAAGCGTCTCGAATCCGGTGACGCTGATTTGTTCGAGGTTGTCGTCCGAAGTGACATATCCGCAGTGCAGTTCGTCAATGCCTTCGCCGCCGTCAACGGTGAGCTGGCCGACAAGAGATACGTCGTTGATGGAAGTGAAACGGATAGTATCATCGCCCGCGCCAAGATTGATGTTCAGGTTGTTTGTGAAAGGCACGGGCGAGTCCGCGCCCGATGTGTCGAAAGCGACGTCGACATCATTATCGCCGTCATCCATGTTGACGGTGATGTCTCCGGAGATGTCGCCAAACCAGCCGCCCTGGAGTCCTTGTCCGTCGTCAAATTGCATGTCCAGCATGCCCGGCATCCATACTTCGCACTTACCTTCAGATATTTTGGATATCCAGATGTAGAACTTCTCGTAGATGTTGTGGCCAGTCACGATCAAGTCGCCGTTGACGACTTCGACCGTCACCAAGGATTGAGACGGATCATCGACGGGCGGCTCCGGCGGGGTTGTCTCGAATTCGGACGGAATGGTCTCAAATCCGGTGACGTTGATTCGTTCGCGAGCTTCTGCGGAAGGAACGGGGAGGAACTCCAGTTCGTCATTGCCGTCGCCGCCGTCGAGGGTGGTTTGTCCGGCAAGCGAGACGTGGTGAGGCGACGTACTGAAATGGAATCCGGCAAAGTCATCGCCCGTACCAAGGTCGATGTTCAGGTTGTTGGCCAAGAAATCGGGCAAGTCCGCTGAACTACGGCTGAAGTTGAGATTGAGCCAATCGTCACCACCACCCAAGTCGATGGTGATGTCCCCGGAAACCTGGCCAAACCAGCAATCCGGCATGGGGACTTCCTTGCCGTTGACAAAGAGATAAGCTCCGTAGGCCAGATTGGGAAGATCGACAAAGCAGGTGCCGTCCGAACTGGGGGAGAGGTTGAGGTTGAGTCGGTTGTCGGCCTCGTTGCCTGTGATCGTCAAATTGCCGTCGACGAGGTTGATTTCAATGATATCGGGCCGAACTGGCGAGGCTAACATTTCCAGCGTGCTCGGAGCCGTCTCGAACCCGTTAAGCTGAAGCGTGCTCGGGTCCTTTCCGATGGTGTTCCACACGGTCTCCCAATAGATGGCGTCTTCTCCGATGCCTCCGTCGAGTGAGGTGACGCCCAACACGTCGACGCGATTGATCAACACAAGGCGATCGTTTCCATCACCCGCGTTCAGGACGAAATCACCGTCGATGACCGTGTTTTCGGCGAGAGTGATCCAGTCGCGATCATCACCCGCCTCGATGGAGAGACCACCTAGTGTGCCCGACACTACCAGTTGATCTCTTCCACCGCCCAGGAAGAACTGAATCCCGCCAGTGATGTCGCCTGCCCAGCCGTGTTCCGTCGTGGTGCCGCTCCCGATGACACCTTGTCCAAGATAAACGTTGTCCGAGCCGGCGTCGAGTTCGACATGATAGGCACCCGACTCGGTCCGCTGGCTGTTGATCGTGATCTGTTGGGCATTGTCATCACCCGTAATGATCAGATTTCCGTCGATAATGTCGATCACGAGGGGTAACTCATCCGTGGATGTCAAGACGGGACTGGGCGATTCGCTCAAGAGTGGCGTGATCTCGTCGGGAAGCTTCTCGAACCCTTCCAGAGTCAACGAGCCGAATTCCGCGTCCACATCGCCGAACCAGTAAATTGTGTCGGAACCCTCACCGCCGAAGAGCGTGGCTGCGCCGAGGACTTCGACCCGATTGTGGCCGTGGAGCACATCATTGCCAGGCCCAAATTGCACGTTCAGGTCATTGGCAAAAGTGGCGTTGTTAAGCGTGAGGCGATCGTCCCCCACTCCGTGGTCAAGAACAGCGTTCTGAACAGACGCTTTGGTAAACTCGATCCGATCATCCCCTCCCCCCATGTCAGCAGTGACTTGTTCGAACGATCCGCCTAAAAATTGTAGTCGGTCGTCACCATCACCAAGTGAAGCGTGGACATTTTCGGAGAAATCACCAAACCAGAAACTGCCTTCGACAGCCGGTTGCCCATTAAGATAGACGCGTCCTCGTATAACATTGATGCAAAAACAGCCTTCTCCCGAGACTGCCGGCTGGTAAGTCATGACGATGCGATTTTCACTGACGTCGGGGATGAGGCTCTGAACGTGAGGTGCGTTGATCTGCACCCAATTGACTCCGTCGTCACCGGAAATCAGAAGGTCACCGTTGTCCATGTCGATTGACAGGCAACCTCCGTCGGGATCGAAGTCGGGAACCGTGGGCAGTTCGTATGCCGCAGGCGGAAACCCCTCGGGGAAATACTCAATATCATGCATAGTGACTTCGCCCAACTGAAGCGGGAAGGATCCCGTGGCAACACCAGGGACCCAGCGAACGAAGTCATACCCAGCACTGCCGTCCAGCATCGTGCTGCCCCCAACGTCAACCTGAGAGCTGAATTGAATCGTGTCTCGACCATCCCCAAGATCCACGTCCAGGGCACCCGCAACGGTAGTCTCGTGAAGCACAAGCGTGTCACTGTCTGCCCCCATGTCGAATTCGAGATGGTGAGCATCGCCCGTGAAGAATACTTGATCCCGACCGTCTCCCAGGTCCATGCGAATGCCACCGGAAATCTCGCCGGTCCACATTCCCGTCCCGTCCACCACGCCTTCGTAGAAGACTTCGCCGGGCGAACGGAGTGAGACCAAGTAATTGCCCGACGGTGTCTCGGACACCGCCATGTCGACCCAGTTCTGCTGGTCATCGCCCGTGATGACCAAGTCGCCGTCGACCAGGTCGAGCGTCAAGGCCCCGGAGACGGAGAGGAGGTTTCGATGTTCGAGGGATTCGACGGACAGGCGTCGTGGAGCAAAGGTCGAACGTCTGTGGGGGGATGCAAATCGGCTCATGTGTGTTTCCCCTAGTGAACAGGCCGTTTCGTGGCAGAATAGCCAATTAGGGGGGCATCCGAGAGATAGCCGCCCCTCTCCCGCTATTTGTGTACGGTCGGATGAGTTGCCCGATTGTCACGTGTCGCGGTCAATTTCACCCTGGCTGTCGGGTGAAGTAAAGGGATATCTGTGGCTGCATGTTCCCGTGAGCACAATTTGGAGACGCAAACGCACCAGTTCAATAGCCTGACGATAGTGGAGTATCGCACCCATGTAAAGAGGGGTGTTTAGAGTGGTGTTCTAGTGAAGTGCAAACCTAATGCCAGTCGGGTTAATTGGGAAGGCTAGGAAGAGGTGAGGGCACTCAGCAGGGTGACTTGATGGGCGTGGGGGGAGCGGTCTGGCGTTATACCTCGGGCACGATAGAATGGGACGATTCGCACCGGCCGGCTGAATGGATTGGTGGTACGATGGAGTAGAGTGGCGGGGGTTCGTGTCGAGGCCCCGTTTGGGCACACCGCTTCGTCTGACGCCCACGGCGCCGGCGGCGAAAAAGGTGCCAGGCACCTTTTGTGCGAAGCACCCGAAGGGCCGTTCCGGCAAAAGGTGCCTGGCACCTTTTTCGCGGGCCGTGAACGGTTACCGACTGACCTCTGGGAGGAACCCATCGAGTGTCCAACGCATCCGCACCCCACGAGGCGGATCCCCCCGTCAACCTGAAGGATCCGGTTCTCGCGGCGTTTCTGGCCTGGCTGTTGCCCGGGCTGGGCCATCTCTATCAGGGTCGCACGGCCAAGGCGATCTTGTTCTTCGTGTGCATCATGGGGACGTACGTCTACGGGCTGTACCTCAGCAGCGGGCCGGACGTGGGACCCGCCAGGGCCGTCTACTTCCAATGGAAGACCGAAGACCGGCGGCTGTACTACCTGTGCCAGATCGGGATCGGGGCGCCCGCCCTGCCGGCCCTGGTCCAGTGGGCCCGGGCGGACAACGGCCGAGCCCCGTATGGCCGATTCATGGCCCCGCCCGATCCGGACAACTCGGGCATCCCCGGCGCGGTAACGCTTTCCGACTTGCACCTCCGTTTGGGCCGCTATTTCGAGTTGGCCACCGTCTACACGGCGATCGCCGGGCTGCTGAACTTCCTGGTGATCTTCGACGCCTTCGCCGGCCCGTTCAGTGCATACAAGAAGGATGAGAAGGACGATAAAGAAGACAAAAAAGACGACAAGGACGGCGACAAGAAGGATAAAGACAAAGATAAAACCGACACGGACAAAGACGGAGGCCCGAAGCCGTGATGAACGGATTGCTCTTGGCGACGTTGGAAAACTGCGACCTGTGGTATGCGTTGCCACTGATCGTCGCGGTGAGTCTGGTCTATTCGGCCACCCACTTTGAACAGACCGGGCAGATCCTTCACAACGCGGTTCGGACGGGCGTCTGGATCGTCAGCTTCATGGCCGTCGTGTTCGGTGTGCTGCTCTTGTTGGGTTGGATGCAGTAGGGGGGAACCATGCGGATCGTCGTGTTGGGCGCGGGGACCGTCGGCAGTTCGATCGCCGACATGCTCTGCCGCGAGGGACATAGTGTGACCGTGGTCGACAACAACCCGGCTCATACCCGTCAGGTGAACGACGAGTTGGACGTCCGGGTTGTGACCGGCTCGGGAGCCGAGTCGACCGTTCTTTTCCAGGCGGGCGTGTTGGGGGCCGATCTGTGCCTGGCCGTGACCGGCTCGGACGAAGTGAATCTGATCGGCGCCAGCATGGCCAAGGGCATGGGCACCCTGCGGAGCGTGGCTCGAGTCTACGGGCCCGTCTTCCGCGACCTGAGCACGTTCGACTACCAGCACCATTTCCAGATCGACCGGCTGCTGAGCATGGAGCATCTTTCGGCGATGGAACTCGCCCGGGCGATCCGGCATCCCGGCGCGGGCATCGTCGAGAACTTCGCCCGTGGCGAACTCGAGATGCAGGAGCTGGAAGTCGCCGAAAAGACGTCGGCCGTCGGCGTCCCGCTCAAGGAACTACGGTTGCCCTCGGGCGTGCGGATCGGGTCGATTCGGCGCGAGGGCCGCATCACGCTGGCCGGTGCGACCGACGAATTGGCCGTGGGCGATCAGATCACGCTCATCGGCACGCGCGAGGACATCGACGACGTCAAGGACCGTTTCCAGCGAGAGCAACCGCCCAAGCAGGGCGTCGTGATCGCGGGGGGCGGCGAGACGGGTTACCACCTGGCTCGGGCGCTCGAGGGCCGCCGGTTCGCCGTGCTGGTGATGGAAACGGATCGGCAACGCTGCGAGTTCCTGGCCTCGCACCTGGAATACGCCACCGTGGTCAACGCCGACGCCCAACGCCGCGCCACGCTCGAGGAAGAACGCGTCGGAAAGAGCGACGTGTTCGTGGCTTGCACGGGCGACGACGAAGACAACATCATGGCCTGCGTCGAGGCCAAGGAGCTGGGCGCGAAAAAGATCATGTCGATCGTCAACCGGCCCGACTACGCCAATGTCGTCGGCAAACTGGGTATCGACCACGCCGTCAGCCCCCGGCTGGTGACCGCCCGACAGATCAAGAGCCTGCTGAACACAGGCGCGGTCATCTCGCGGATGCCGCTATGCGAAGGCGGGCAGATCGAAGTCTGGGAAATCGAGGTCTGCGAAGGCGCGCCGGTGACCGAGCACGTTCTGGCCAAGGTCGACCTGCCGCGGCAGTGCCTGATCGCCGCGGTGATTCGCGAGAGCTACGTCCGGGTGCCCGGCGCTGACGATCGCCTCAACCCGGGCGACACGGTCGTCGCCCTGGTGGCCCAGCCGGCGATGGAGCAAACCCGAAAGGCATTTAGTCCCGACGGGTAACATCTTGTGAATGTAGCATCTTGTGAATAAGGTTACAGGGTGCCATGTCCACGCTTGC
This sequence comes from Pirellulales bacterium, assembly GCA_016931075.1. Taxonomy (GTDB): domain Bacteria; phylum Planctomycetota; class Planctomycetia; order Pirellulales; family Thermoguttaceae; genus JAFGFF01. The sequence goes on from JAFGFF010000294.1 coordinate 10,946, forward strand.
GTGGACATGTTGGGAGTAATGACTCCTTGAAAAAGCATGCCCACGCAAGCGTGGAGCATGGCACCCGATGCACGGGAGTTGGTTGAAAGAAACTCGTTCTCGACAGGCCGCTAATCCGACCTTGCCATGAACAAACTCGTCCTATGCCGACTCTTGGGCCTGGTCGCCATTCTGATCGGTGGCTCGATGGCCTTCAGTCTGCCCTGGGCCCTGCCGGTGTTGGGCGGCCAGTGGCAATTCGAGCAGCGGGGATTCTATGGGCTCGTCGGGTCGATGGCCCTCTGCTTCGCGGTCGGCGGGTTGTTGCGATTCTGGGGCCGCGACAGCCGAGGACAGTTGTTCCTCAAGGAAGCGATGGCCGTGGTGGGGCTGAGTTGGGTCCTGGCCACCGTGCTGGGCAGTCTTCCGTATACGCTCAGCGGTACGCACCGCGCGCCCGACGTCCGCATGAGCGTCGTCGACGCCATGTTCGAGGCGCAGTCGGGATTCAGCACGACCGGCGCGACGGTCCTGACCGAGCTGGAAAACCCGGCGGTGGTTCCTCGCTGTATCCTGTTCTGGCGTTCGAGCACGCATTTCCTCGGCGGGTTGGGGATCATCGTCCTGTTCGTGGCGATTCTCGGTCAGGGATCGGCCGGCAAGGCCCTGATGCGCGCCGAGATGCCCGGGCCGAGCCATTCCAGCCAACAGGCCCGAACCCAACACACGGCCTGGGTTCTCTTTCTGGTCTACGCCGGGCTGAACGCGCTGTTGACGGTGGTGCTGCTTTTCGAGGGTCTTTCGCTGTTCGACGCGCTGTGCCACGCGTTCGGCACGATGGCCACGGGCGGGTTCAGCACGTACAACGCCAGCATCGGCTACTTCATGACCCGGCCCGACTTGTACAACGGCCCGTTGATCGAAATGACGATCACCGTCTTCATGTTCCTGGCCGGCACGAACTTCATGCTGCTGTACGCCCTGGTCATCTTCCGGCCGAAACGGCTGGCGGCCGATATCGAATGGCGGGTGTACGTCGCCCTGCTGGCCGTGGCCACGGCGGCGATCGTCGGCGCCGGCCTGTGGAACCATGATTACGTCCACAACGGCATGGTCGCCGCGCCGACGGACGCCGTGATCAGCGAGGGCCTGGCCGACGAGGACCTGGGCAACGAGACCGAACAGCGCCAATCGGTTCTCCAGGCGACCCGGTTCGGCCTGTTTCAGGTCGTTTCGATCATGACGACGACCGGGTTCTGCACCGACGATTTCGACCGCTGGAACAGCTTCAGCCGGGGTGTGTTGCTCGTGTTGATGTTCGTCGGCGGATGCGCCGGCAGCACGGGCGGCGGGCTCAAGGTGATCCGCCACATCCTCTTCGCCAAAATCCTCGGCCTCGAAGTCGAAAAGACGTTCCACCCGAGCGTCGTGAGGCCGCTGCGTCTGGGAGGCCAGCCGGTCGAGGACCAGGACTTGCGCAAAAACATCTTGGTCTATTTCGGCCTGATCGGGGCGATCTTCACGCTCAGTTGGCTCTTCACAATCACCGTCGAGCCCAACTCGACCTGGACCGACCATGGCCACAACCACGAACACAAACTGATCGACGCCGCAAGCTGCGTTGCCGCCACGCTCAACAACATCGGCCCTGGCTTCGGCGTCGTCGGCGCGACGAAGAACTACACCAACTTCACCGCCCCCTCCAAAATCCTCTTCATCTGGCTCATGATGATCGGCCGGCTGGAAATCTTCGTCATCCTCGTCCTCTTCGTGCCGAGCTTCTGGCGCTGGCAGTAACGACTCATTCCGATCACCCCGTAGACGCGGCGTCTCGCCGCGTCCCCTGAAAGCGGCGAGACGCCGCTTCTACTATCCTGCAGCAAGATCCCATGACCGCGGGTGGTCCCGATCGCTGTGCTGAGGCCGTCAGGGCCGCCCGCGGTGGTCACCCAACGCCATCTTCGCCGTTCAGCCGAAGCCAACGAAGATGCCATAGGCGAACATGGACAGAGCTACGACATTTCCAATCTGTACCAGTGTAGATTGCACCTTATGCCTGGCGACGTACTCAACGGGAAGTGACAATTCCGTCAGGCGGCGACAAATCGCCACTTGGACCGCGAAAGAGACGAGCAGGACCAACACGACGCCAATCGGAAAAGCAATGAAAAAGGACGGGGGGTTCATGTAACCGATCGCGATGACGGCAAGCATGATCCCGATGGGAACATACGTAGCAAATGACCGATGTCTCGAGAATGCGTCGGTCAGCTTCAATTTGTCTTCCTGCGCCAGGCTGCCGTAGTTTCGCTCAGTGAAAAAGCGATTCAGCGCAATCGTGGCGAAAAGGACAACTACGCCAACGATCAGGGAGATATCTGATTTCATGCTGCGTGGCCTTGTCACATAACGTTTAACCATGACACGCGGGTGGCCACGATAGCTGTGCTATCGTGGTTGCGAAGCAACAAGAGGCGTAAGGAGACACTTGTCCCTGTTGGCCAACCACTGCCGTCATGAATCTACTTGATGAATCCTTCGTTACTCTTCGTGCTCCCACGCCCCAGAAGCCTCTTCGGCCTGACGGCCCACGGATAGCGGAGCCACCCGGGCCGCCCGCGTTCCTCGCTTGGTTAGCCAACATTATGCGGGACAAAACGACCAAGCACATCGAAGTCATGGGCAGTCGCGAGCAATGGCACGGAACACTGCAACGCCCCGGCATCGAGTGATGATCGAATGAGTTGCACAAAACGGACCATCACGAGCAGTGTGGCATATTCCTTTTCTTCGTCGTGGGTCTTGTTTTCGAAAATCTTGTTTTCCATGAACCAACGGAAATCTTCTTGCGTCTGTTCGAGCCCGTTTAGCGTTAGTTGAACCCAATTGGGAGATGACCAATCGCACAGCCAATCAAGATCGTCCGGGTCGTCGGAGTATTTGGTGTATGCGAACGAGTCGAAGTACCACCGATCATAGTTGATATCGAACCCGTTCATTTCCAGATAGACGGCGCGAACGTCGAATTCGTCTTGGCACGCTGTGAGGAATCCGTTGATGTGAGCCAGGACATCATGCGGCAAGTTCGTGAATTGCATATCCGCGAGCGATGAAAAGCGATCCGTTGCGTCACGCAGCCGGGATTCGAGATAAGTGGCGGCGCCATCCACGTCGTTGGCACGCAGGTAGGTGTCAACGGTTTGCCAGAGTTCTACATTCATGAGTCGTGATGTCGATTGTGGGCTAACCTGTTATTCGACAGAAACTTCTTCAGTAAGCCCTGGATGTCGAGGGAATTATCGAGTAACCGGGCTGGCAGGCAGTAGGGCAACGCGTGTACATGCGAGCCGTACTCGATATCCGTTCGCTAGAGGGGGACTTCTCCTTGGTCTCAGTCTATTGCCGCGCGACTTCGGGGGCAAGCAGGGTTCCGACAGCCAAGCCGCCGCGTTGCCGGGGGGTGAACGATGATTGGCAAATGACCGTTTCTGGCTTCGTTCGTGATCGCGGACACGCACAACCCGTGCAGGTTCGGCGACAAGACCAGAGGCTGCATCTTATCCATGCTGCCCACATTGCCGTTTGAATCCAGAAGGCCGGCATGTTTTATCGTTGTGAATCTGGTATTACCGGGGTTCCGGGCCTCGGGTATCGTAACCGGTCAAGGCACGCGAAAAAGACGCCGGGCAATCATGGAGGTCTGACATAATGTCTTCCACACGAGTGGCCGAGTCCGTTCACGAGCGATTTCGTGAGCTTCGGGACGACTGGAAATCGAAGACACGGCACTTGTCCAATACGGCGCAAATCTCGCTGATATTCTCGTATCAGAAGATCATCGGCATGGGGCCCGCCGTCGTCCCTCTGATCCTGGCCGAGTTGGAAAAGGAACCGGATCACTGGTTCTGGGCGTTGGAGGCCATCACGAACGAGAACCCGGTCGCCCAGAGCGACGCTGGTGACATCGAGGCGTCGGCGCGTGCGTGGGTCCAGTGGGGGCGTGATAAAGGCCTGTTGGCGAAATGAACCTGACGGATCGGTGTAGTTCGACACGCGGCCAGCGTGTCGCTACAATGAATGGCGTGGATCGTCGGCCCACCCATCCCCGCCTAGCAGGAGTCTCCCGCCATGTTGCGATCATGCCTCGCCATTGTCGCTGCATCACTCCTCGTTTCGGCCGTCTTGCCTTGCGCCGGTGCCGCCGAGAAGCCGAACGTCGTGATCTTCCTGGCCGACGATTTGGGGTTTTCCGATCTGGGCTGTTATGGGAGCGAGATCCGGACGCCGAATCTGGATCGGCTGGCCGGCGAGGGGCTGCGGTTCACACAGTTTTACAACACGGCCCGATGCTGGCCGACGAGGGCCGCGATTCTGACGGGCTACTACGCCCAACAGGTCCGGCGCGACGGGCTGCCCGGCGTTATGCGGGGCGGACAGGACCATCGGGGTGAGCGGCCCGAATGGGCCCGGCTGCTGCCCGAGATGCTCAAGCCGCTGGGCTACCGCTGCTATCACTCGGGCAAGTGGCACATCGACGGGGGCGTGGTGGCCGGGGGATTCGATCGTTCCTATCGGATCGCCGATCACAAGCGGTTCTTCAGCCCCCAGGAACATTACCTCGACGACAAACGACTCCCGCCCGTCAAACGGGGCACCGGCTACTATGCCACGACCGTCATTGCCGACTACGCGGTCAAGCAGCTTCGCGACCATCAACGCGAACATCCCGACGAGCCGTTTTTCAGCTATGTCGCGTTCACGTCGCCCCACTTCCCGCTGCACGCGTTGCCCGAGGACATCGCCCGCTATCGGGACCGCTACAAGCAAGGCTGGGACGTCCTGCGGCAGGAGCGTTGGCAACGCCTCCAGAAGCTAGGCATCGGCCGGGACATGCTCTCGGAGGTCGAACGCGGCATCGGCCCGGGCAAAAAGGCCATCAAGCCGTTCGGGCCTGGGGAGATCAATCGGGCCGTTCCGTGGGAGCAACTCACCGAGGAACAAAAAGACTTCCAAGCGACGAAAATGGCGATCCACGCGGCAATGGTCGATCGGATGGATCAGGAGATCGGCCGGGTGCTCGACCAGCTTCGCCAGATGAACGCGATGGACAATACACTGATTTTCTTTCTGTCCGACAACGGGGCTAGTTGCGAAATCATGTCGCGCGGCGACGGCCACGACCCGAAGGCCCCGCCGGGCTCGGCCGATAGCCACCTGTGCCTGGGGCCCGGCTGGGCCGGCGCGTCGAACACGCCGTTTCGCTACCACAAGAAGTGGGTCCACGAGGGGGGCATCGCCACGCCATTGATTGTCCATTGGCCGGCGGGCATCACAGCGAAGAACGCGCTTCGGCACAACGTCGGCCACGTGGTCGACCTGGCGCCGACGATCCTCGACGCGGCCGGGGGTCAGCCTCCGACCACCTGGAAGGATCGGCCCGTTCCCCCACGACCCGGCAAAAGCCTCCTGCCCGCACTGGCCAAGGACGGCAGCGTTTCGCACGAGTACCTCTGGTGGTTCCACCAGGGCAATCGGGCCATCCGCCTCGGCGACTGGAAGCTCGTCTCGGCCGGCTCGAAAGGACCTTGGGAACTCTACAACCTGGCCGCCGACCGCAACGAGACGAAGAACCTGGCCGAAATGCATCCGGATAAAGTCCGGGAACTCAACGCCGTCTGGAAACAGCATCTCGACGAGTTCGTCGAGTTGGCACAGGACAATAAGCCTTCGGAGTAGCGGTATCCTCGTCACCTCAAGAAATGGCCACGGGCAGCCCGGATAAGGCTGCCCGTGACCGGCGTGGTCGAAATCGCGGTCCGGAGACGATTCACTGGTGGTCAACCACGCATGGAGCGGTCCTTATCGGCGGGCGCGGCGGTAGCAGAGGCCGGCGGCCATGGCGCTGAGAATCAGGACGAAGACGGACGGCTCGGGCACGGCGGCGGCCGCCATGACGTTGTAGACGTCCGTGTTGTCGATGTACTGGCCGGAGAATCCCCACAAGCTGCCGGCCGTCGCGTCGGTGCCGTCAACTAGTCCGGCGAACAACTCGCTGTCGCAACCCATCGCGTAGAGCGGGACCAGTTCGTTGGTGTGTCCGCCCGAGCAGTACTGGACGCCTGGCAGGTTGCCCTGTCCATTGTTCGTGGGCAGGTTGTAGCCGTTGAACGCGTCGATGCCCTCGTCGTAGTAGTTGGCCGTTCCGCCGGCGCCGTCGATGAACGTGTTCTCGCCCCAGACCATGCCGCACTCGTGGTCGGCGGTGACGATCAGGAGCGTGTTCTCCCAGTTCGAGCCGTTGGTCGGGTCGTCGATCCAGGCCTGGACGGCCTTGACCGAGTTGTTGAAGTCGACCTGTTCGCCGGCCATGTAATCCATGTCGTTGGCGTGGTTGGCCCAATCAACCGCCCCGCCCTCGACCATCAGGAAGAAGCCGTTGGCGTTCTGCTGGAGGACGTTGATCGCGCCCTTGGTCATGGTTTCGAGTGTCGGGAGCGTTCCGGCGGGCTCGTCGTGCAGGGTGTAGGTGGTCTGCGGAACGCCGATGACTTTCTGGGGCGTGCCGCCGGCGAGCGTGCCGTTGGCCAGCGCTTCGAAGTCGGCCTTGGGCCCGACGTAGGTGAAGCCGTTGGCCCCGTCGCCGTCGGTGATGTCGGCCCAGGTGGCCGCGCCGCCGACGTACTTGGTCGTCGTGGTCCCCTTCGGGTCGCCGCAGCCCATAATGACGTCCAGGCCGCTGGAGTAGATCATCTCATTGGCGATGCCCACATAGTCGTTGCGTGTGACGTTGTGCGACCAGACGGCGCCGGGCGTGGCGTGGCTGAACTCGACGCTCGAGACGGCGCCGGTCGACTTGCCCTGGGCGTCGGCGATCTGGGCGATCGTGGTCAGCGGGACGCCGTCCCACGTCACGCTCATCGCGCCGTCGATGGTCTTCACGCCCGTGTAAAGGGCCGTCGCGGCGGCCGCCGAGTCGGTGAAGACGGTGTAGTCGTCGTTCCCCTTGACGTTGTTGAATTCGTCCCAACGCGTCGTGGGATCGTAGCTCTGGTCGACGCCGCCGGCGTTTTTCATGTAGGTGGTGCAGCCGTACTCGACGGTGAACCGGCTGTAAACCTCGTTGTCTCGGTTTTCAGTGCCGTATTGATAGTAGCTGCCCGCGTTGAACGCGTTGTAGCCCGCGCCGTCGCTGATCATCAGGATGATGTTCTTGGCGGCTGCGTCGGCGGTCGTCGGCGTAAGCAAAAGGACTGCCGCGCCGATGATGCAGAAAAAGGTGACCCATCGGGACGTGGTTCGTGACTTCATGTTCTCGGTCTCCTCGGTTTGAAACGTCTCTGTCGGGGTGTATATCGCGAATGGGGAAGAAGGAGCGCAAACCCCCTCGCCCAGCGCTGTGAGAGTATTGCCCGAAGGCGTCATCCCACCACGCCGCGAGTGACGGTGAAGCAAGGTCCTATGCGATGAGTCGCGCGATCATCAAACAGACAAGAAGGTACGGGATGCGCGTTCACAGAAGATGAACCGCGTGTCAGAGTCCCGCGATTCTCCCGTTTCTTATCAGTGGAAGAACCGTGAAAAAAACGCAACCTTCGGGTGAGCGAGTCGTGAAGAGTCGAGAGTAGTTCCGAAGACGCGCCGCAGCGGGGTGGCTCGGGCAATTTGACCGCGAAACACGAGCGCTCGAGCTAGTGCCACCCAACAGAAAAGAACACATGTCGCGAGGTACTAGCGGGGCTTCGGTGCGATGGGCATCGGGTCGGGAGATTCGACGTCGTCGCGATCGGACGGATGCCAGAGGGGCAGGCCCGACTGAACACGCTCGGCCATCACGGCCAGCTTGTCTTTCGTGCCTGGCATGGCGCCGGTCGCGTTGTACTGGTCGGTCTCTACCTCGGGTGGTTCAAACTCCCACAGGCCAAGCTTGATGGCCTCCAAGACAGACTTGGGCACCACGAACCTCCTTCCTTGCAGAATGCGACGTTCCGTTGACGGTCGGGCCGATCACCGACCGCGCAGACTGCCTCCCCCCCGCATGTTGAGCCGTCCGGCTACAACCTAGAAGGATAGTATCAAAAATCAATTAGCGATTGTCAAGCATTTCTTGCCGATTCATCTACTTTCGCCCTGCCTGATACCGAAGATACCCACGGCATATTTACTCCAGATTGCGCAGAGTACGCACCTAGGCCAGGTGATTCCTGCCCTGATACGCGAAGGGAAAGCTCGAATAACGTAGGATTTCCCATCGGTGAAGGAAGGTGAATTGGCACCGGAGGGCTTGATTTTCCGGGCCAAGTTCCTTCTTCTTGTAGGATTATCTTCCGCCATCCCGTGGCAAACCAGGTAAAGATGCCCACGCATGCGCGGTTCGACCAGAGCTTAGAGGAGTAGTCGATGGACCATTCGCACGACCATCATTCCAGTTCCAGCAAGCCGCTTCTTATAGCGATCGCTGTCGTTCTGATCGGCTACGTGATCGCAGCCGCCGTCTTCCAGTTGCCCCAGACGGGCGCCAAGATGATCGGCGAAGCGGAGAAACACCATGCCGGAGCGAAAGACCATCACGGCGACGCCAAGCACGAGAGCGGCGACCAGAAGGACGCTCCGCACGACGCCCACGCGGACAAGGGAGCGACCTCGACAACGAAATCGCACGATCCCGACACCGTGGCTGGCGAGGTCCATGGCGACGACCACGGTAAGGACATCTCCAAGCAGCCGCCGGCCCTATGGATGGTGACGCCCTTCGTCTTGCTTCTAGGGGCGATCGCCGTCTTGCCGCTTTTGCCCTTGACCGAGCACTGGTGGGAGAGCAACAAGAGCCGGTTCATGGTCGCGGCCGGATTGGGCATGCTGACGCTGTTGTACTTCCTGCTGCTTCACGGCCACCCGATCGACGGTCACTGGCCGGTCCACTACATCGCCAAGCCGGCCGACGGTGGCCTCAACTGGGGACAAGCCTGGGCCGTTCTGGCCAACGCGATCCTCGACGAATACATCCCGTTCATGATGCTGCTGTTCAGCCTATTCACGATCAGCGGCGGGATCCGGATCACGGGCGACTTGCGGGCCCATCCGCTGACCAACACGGTCTTCATCGCCGTTGGCGGGCTGCTGGCCAGCTTCATCGGGACGACCGGCGCGGCCATGCTTTTGATCCGGCCGCTGCTGGAAACGAACCGAGAGCGAAAGCACGTCGTCCACACGGTCATTTTCTTCATTTTCGTTGTCTGCAATTGCGGCGGCTGCCTGTTGCCCATCGGCGATCCGCCCTTGTTCCTCGGCTACCTCCGCGGCGTGGACTTCCTCTGGACGTTCAACTTGTGGCCCGAGTGGTTGTTCGTCAACGGCATGCTCTTGGCGATGTACTTCCTGCTGGATCGATTCTGGCACTACCCGCACGAACTGCCGCTGGACGTCGCCGTCGACGAGACGCGAACCACGCGATTACGGCTCGATGGCATGTGGCCCAACGTGTTGTTGCTTCTGGGCGTGGTGCTTTCCGTCGCGTTGCTCGATCCGAAGAAGGAGCTGTTCGGGTGGCGGCCTTGGATGTACCTCCGCGAGATCGTCCAGCTCGGGCTGATCGGCCTGTCGCTCATTCTGGGCAGTCGCAAGGTGCGCGAGGAAAACCAGTTCAACTACCACGCCATCCTCGAAGTGGCCGCGCTTTTCTGCGGCATCTTCATCTGCATGCAGCCGGCGTTGCAGATTCTCGGCGTCAAGGGACCGTCGTTGGGCCTGGACACGCCAGCCAAGTTCTTCTGGTTCACCGGCTCGCTCTCGTCGGTTCTGGACAACGCGCCGACGTACGTCGTCTTTTTCTCGACCGCGCAGACGTTGCCCAAGGAGGCGGGCATTGAAACAATCGCCGGCGTGGCCCAGCCGCTCCTGATCGCCATCAGCCTGGGCGCCGTTTTCATGGGAGCGATGACCTACATCGGCAACGGGCCAAACTTCATGGTCAAGGCGATCGCCGAGCAGTCGGGCATCAAAATGCCCAGCTTCTTCGGCTACATGGTCTATAGCTGCCTCTTCCTGGTGCCGTTGTTTGTCCTCACGACGTTTATATTCTTGTAGTCGCTCCGTCCCGGAGACGGAAGAGAGAAGCGGGCATATCCGACGAATTTGATTTTGATACAGGGTGGTTGGGACAGCGCGATGCCGTGTCCCGGATCACCGAGTTCCCGTCCGCTTTTTCTTTCACCACCGAACGCCCGTGTCTTACCAGGAAATCAAGGCCGACGCCCAGCTTGAGCCCTTTTGCCGGGAGTTGGCCGGCGCGAAAGTCATCGGCATGGACACGGAGTTCGTGGCCGAGCACACGTACCGGCCGCAGTTGTGCCTGGTGCAGGTGGCCTGGGACGGCGGGCGACTCGCCCTGATCGACGCGATGGCCCTCTCCGACATGCGGCCCTTCTGGGAGGTCCTCGCCCAGCCAGGGCACGCGACGGTGGTCCATGCCGGTCGGGGCGACATCGAGTTTTCGCTGCACGCGGTCGGCCGGCCGCCGGCGGGACTGATCGACGTACAACTCGCCGCGGGCCTGGCCGGGTTCGAGTATCCGGCCGGATACGGCTCGCTCCTGTCCCGGCTGCTGGGCGTGAAATCAAGCAAGCACGAGACGCGGACCGACTGGCGACACCGCCCGCTGACGAGCCGGCAAATCGAATACGCCCTGGACGACGTCCGCCATCTCGATGCGTTGCGCAACGTCTTGATCGACAAGCTCATCTCCCTCGGGCGGCTCGATTGGTTGACCGAAGAGATGGCAACCTTCCAGCGGCAAATCGAGCG
>JAFGFF010000295.1 GCA_016931075.1 Pirellulales bacterium
ACTGACAACCAGCGAATCCTCCCTCCAAACCAAACAGTTCCCAGTCGCGTACTTGTGGGTAAAGACAAGGTCATGACCCGGCCTACGGATTCTGTCTACCGCCCGCCTCACAGCAAATCCGGCGCGAACCCGTGCCGTAGTGTGTTCTCCGTGCAGCAGCGGGGGTCGACGAAGTGGAGGAGGTAATCGCCTGGTGCCATGCCCAGACCTCGTTTCAACGAGGGATGGGCATGCTGTTTGAGGTAGCACCGTCAACATGCTCATCCGTCGCTGAAGCGGCCGTCTGAGAAAGGCACCCGGCCATTGTCGGATCACATGCAGTCAACGCCCGTCTCAATGACATACCATATGTTTGCAGCAAAAAAAACGATAAAACCGACTGCAATCTGAATCGCCACCACGATAACGCGAACCCATGGCCGTGGAAAAGCTGCCGTTGCACGCCATAAAAGAGGGACGCCGATCATGCCAAGCACTATAGGCACACCAAACCAGACAACGTCAGACGTTGGTGATCCACCGGTGTCTAACCAGCCGTCGCGCCAACGCACATAGTAATCATATGCGCCGAGGACAATCAATCCAGCAATGAACTGAAGCCATGCACACACGGCGTATTTCATATCGCTACACCAGGAGCAAGGAGCGAAAATGACCGATGGAACCCGGGGGGCGATTGAGCCCGGGGGCCGTCACGCCCAAGAGGAGTTCCGTGATGCTATCCGCACCACCCTCACCCAGCGAGGGATAAACATGTTGTTTGAAGTGGCACCGCCAGCATGCTCATCCGCCGCTGAAGCGGCCGGCTGAGCATGGAGCCCCGTGGTAAATGTTGAGGCGATTATTCCTCCAATTTATAACAAATCCGGTGCAAACCCATGCCGGAGCGTGTTTTCGGTGCAGCACCGTGGATCGACGAAGTGGAGCAGGTAATCGCTGCCGCCGGCTTTGGTGCCGCCGCCGGAGAGGCCGAAGCCGCCGAAGGGTTGGCGGGCGACCAGCGCGCCGGTGCTGCCGCGGTTGAGGTAGAGGTTGCCGACGCGGAATTCACGCCGGGCCTGTTCGAGATTCGCCGGCTTGCGGCTGTAGACCGCGCCGGTCAGCTTGTAGCTCGTGCCGTTGGCCACTTCTAACGCTTCGGCGAACGTGTCGACGCGGATGATCGAGAGGACGGGGCCAAAAATCTCTTCCTGGGCAAGCCGGTGGTCGGGCCGGATGCCGGAGAAGATGGTCGGACCGATGAACGGCTTGGCGACACGCTCCTCGAGTCCGGCCGGGACGTCCAGGGCCACTTCGAGCTTGCCCTCGCGCTTGCCGATCTCGATGTACTCGCGGATTTTGGCCGCCGCGCTGGGGTCGATGACCGGCCCGACGTCGGAAGCCGGATCAGCCGGGTCGCCGACGATGAGGGTTCGGGTCGATTCGACCAGCCGGGGGACGAACGTATCGTAAACCGGGCTCAAGACAATCGCCCGACTGCAGGCCGAGCATTTTTGCCCGCTGTAGCCGAAGGCCGACTGCCGCACGCCGACGACCGCGTCGTCCAGGTCGGCCGATTCGTCGATGATGATGGCGTTCTTGCCGCCCATCTCGCAGATGACCCGTTTGACCAGGTCCTGGCCCTCGGGCGTTTGGCCGGCCGTTTGCAGGATGTCCAGGCCGACCTCTTTCGAGCCGGTGAAGGCGATCAGGGCGACGCGCGGGTCGCCGACCAGGGCGTTGCCGACCACGCGGCCCGGCCCTGGCAGGAACTGGAGCACGTCGCCCGGCACGCCCGCCTGCCAGAGGATCTCGCACATCGCCCGGGCGATGGCCGGCGTCTGGCTCGACGGCTTGACGATCACCGTATTGCCCGTGGCCAGCCCGGCCAAGGTCATGCCGGCGCAGATGGCCAGCGGAAAATTCCACGGGCTGATCACACCGACGACGCCTCGCGGCTGATACCAGACCTCGTTCAATTCACCGACGAACCGGCCCAGCCGCTCGGGCGAGAAGAGCCGCACGGCGCCGCGGGCGTAGTACTGGGCGAAGTCGATCGCCTCGCAGACGTCGGCGTCGGCCTCGCGCCACGTCTTGCCCGCCTCGCGGATCATCAGCGCCGATAGCTCGTCCCGCCGGCGCTGCATGGCATGGGCAGCCGTCACCAGCAGGGCCGACCGCTCGACGGCGTCCCGATCTCGCCACGCTGGAAACGCGGCCGCCGCGCGACCGATCGCCTGGTCGACCTGTTCGGCCGTGCCGTCGGTAGCCACCTCGGGCACGGTCGTGACTTGAACCGCCCGGGCAAACGCCTCGCGCTGCTCGCGATGCGAGAAATCGCGCAGCGATTCGTTGAAGAAGGGCCGCCCATTGTCGAGGCCTTCGACGGCCGCGCTCAGGGCGTGGCGCTCGGGCAGGCGTTCCAACACGGGCGTGTCCATCTCGGTCGTCTCACCCGACCGCTCGTGCGGCGAGGCCAGCAGTTGCTCGTCCGAGGCGTTGTCGAAAAATCCGGCCCGAAGCCAGGACTGGTTCGACGTGTTTTCCAGCAGCCGGCGGACCAGGTAGGCCATGCCGGGCACCATCTGCCCGATCGGCACGTACTCGCGGAGCCGCAATTTGCGCTTCGCCGCCGCCGACTTGAGCGAATCGGCCATGCCGTAGAGCATTTGCAACTCGAGGGCCTTCTCGGGCAATCCGTACTCTTCCAGCAGGGCCAGCGTGTAGGCGATCGAACGGATGTTGTGCGACCCGAGGGCCAGCTTGACGCCGCCTTGCTGCGGGTCGGACGGAATCGCCCGGACGAACTGCTCGGCCATCCGCTCGAAGCAGGCGTCCGTGTCGCGTTTGTCGGTCCAGACGGGCACGGGCCAGCCCATCTGCTCGGCATGCGTCACTTCATAATCCCAATAGGCCCCCTTGATCAGCCGGACGGTCACCTGGCGGCCGGTCCGCTGGGCCCAGTCGATAATCCGCTGGGCGTCCTGCTCGCCCGAGCGGAGGTACGACTGCAAAGCCAGTCCGGCCGGGAAGTCGACCTCCGAGGCGCACCGCTCGAACAGTTCGAGCGTCAGGTCCTTCACGGCGAACTGCTCGAGGTCGAAGTTGACCAGGACGTTCCGCTCGGCGGCCGCTTCGAGAATCGGGCGGAGCGAGGCGGCCAGGCGTTCGACCGAGCCGTTCATGTCAATTGCATCGACCTTCGCGTCCAACGAGCTGATCTTGATCGAGATGTTCGTGCGAGGGATCGGGCCGAGGTGGTCCGTTTCGAGATGAGGATCGTCCTTCCACTGTGACACTTCCTTAGGCAGGACGTCCAACAGGTCGAGGTAGCGACGCTGATACTCCTCGGCTTCCTCCTTGCTCACGCAGGCTTCGCCGACCAGGTCGACGCTGAACGCGCTACCGTCTTTCCAGAGCTTGCGAAGTCGGGGCAGGGTCGAGGCGGCGTCGGTGCCGGCGATGAAGTTGCCCGCCAGCGCGCCGATCCGGTTGCTGATCGTCTTCGTCAAAATGCCCTTGGCCAGTCCGCCCGCCTTGAGGCCCAGGTCCATCCCTGGCGGCAACTTCACACCGGGTTGGCCCAGGTAGTCGGTCAGGCAGTCGTAGACGGCCTCGGGCGACTTGAGCATCGGGAAGGCGTCGACGAACCGGAACAGTTGGACCTTGAACGCCGGATCCTTCATGGCGAAGTTCATGAGCTGATCGGACCAGAACTTGGCCGAGAACCAGCCGGTGCGATACTGCCGCGCGTCGGCCAACAGCGAGCGGCCGATGGCCATCGCCCTCGACTCGACGGCCCCTCGTTCACTCGACCCGTGCTCTGCCGCAGACCCTTGACGACGAACCCGCTGTTCCGAACGCCCAGAAACGCTCATTGGCCACCTCCACAAAGAAAGACGGACCCGGCTAGAGGAAGATTCGCGACGAGAGGAACTCCCGCGCGGCCCGGGACAATAGTGCAGACAACACCATGACTTTACCCGACTATTTCCGCGTGAGAAGGGGCGCGGGGGCAACAATCGGGGCGGAAGGACACGCCGCCCGGGGCCCGGGCGTCGCAGGCCGCATCCATGGACGACTCGGCGAGCCGGGCCACAAGAAAGAGGGGTGGCTGGGGCATAGCGAAGCGCTGCCCCAGGTGCGGATGGTTTGGGATTTCGCTGCGCTCAGCCGCCAGCCACCCTTGGGCCTCGTTACCCTTGAAGCTAATTATCCTTTGGACCCAGGGCCAGTTCAACGATCTTCCAGCGTGACGATCAGCGTGCGGCCTTCGACGCGAACGGCCAGCGGCTGGAGCGAGTCGGTGGCCGCGCCGGACAGCCGGGCGCCGGCGTAGTCGAACTCGGACTGGCCGATGCTGCAGCAGCGGATCTTGCCCTTGCCGGGGAGGGGGTCGAGCCGGCGGTGGCCGACGTGGGTACACCGGTTGGGGAAGGCGTGATACTGGTCGTCGTCTCCGCGGATGACGAGGACTCGCTGCGGCAACGCGTCTCCCTCCAGCCGGAAGGCCCCGCCGGGCGTTTCCAACTCGGCCGCCCGATCCAGGTCGATTTCGATCCGTCCCTCCCGGACCGCCCAGCAACCGGCGTCCTTGGGCGGTTTGGTTTTGCAGATGCCGAACAGACGTGAGAAGAAGCCCATGACGTGCCGACCTGCAAGTTCGAGGTACAGTGAAGAAAGAAGAAGAGGTAGGATAGTGAGTATACCGATCCGATGGAGGCATCGTCAACGCGCGTGACTGGCTGCCGGGCGTTTTCCGCGGGAGTCCTTGCCACTACAATGGTTGGGTATATCCAACCGGGGCAAAGGATCGGATGCCGTGTCGTGTTATTCTTCGAGTTGTTCTGTCGTGCAAAGGAACCATGACATGAAACGCCATGTTCGTCATGCGGCCTGGGTGGGAGCTGTCGCAATCCTGTTCTTCTGTCGGCCTGTGGGCGCCGTTGAGACGGTGAAACCGAAACCCACACAGGACAAGGCCGAAGCGCAGAAGTGGACGAGTCTTTTCGACGGCAAGACGTTGGGCAAGTGGCAAGTGATCACGAAGTACGACTTCGAGGACCACGGCAAGATCACTGTTGATAAAGGAATCTTGAAACTGGGCGCCGGCAGTCCGGCCAGCGGCATCCGTTGGACGGGGCCGATGCCCAAGAGCAACTACGAGATTCGTCTGGACGCCAAACGCACGGCCGGAAGCGACTTTTTTTGTGGGATGACGTTTCCCGTGGGCAAGACGTTCTGCACGCTGATCGTCGGCGGATGGGGCGGCACGACTGTCGGGCTGTCGAACGTCGACGACGAGGCGGCCAGCGAGAATCTCACGACCCACATCATGAAGTTCAAGGACGACACCTGGTACGCAATCCGGCTCCGCGTGACCGACCAGCGGATCTCCGTCTGGATCGACGGCAAGAAGGTCATCGACCTGCCGACCGAGGGACACGAGCTGGCGATCTGGTGGGAACAGGAACCGGCGCGCCCGCTGGGGATCTCGACCTGGCTGACCGGTTCGGCCCTGCGCAACATTCAGCTTCGCCGTCTCGACGCAAAAGCCCTGAAGCAATAGCAGAAATATCGCTCTCCTCCCCCACCAGACTGTGAATAATGCTGCAATGGGAGAGGGAAGCTTATGGTGAACGCCGGCGAACGAGAACAAGCAGAAGAAGTCCGCCAAGCAACATGACGATTGTGGCCGGCTCGGGCACAACGCCGGAGCCTTCAGCGCCGGCGTTCCAATGGGCGGCCAGGATCGAAGCGTCCAGGTCGTTGACCGTGCCGTCGTCGTTGAAGTCGCCCTCGTCCCAGCCGACCTCTGCGGTGGTCAGCCAGTGCGCGGCCAATACGCGGGCGTCGAATGCATCGACTACGCCGTCGCGGTTGGCGTCGCCAGGCGTCGGGTTGGTCAGGTTGTCGATCGAGTAGACGTAAGCCGTGCCGGTTCCCGATTCATGGTTCGAGGCCCCGACGACGATCCAATCGCCGTCGACGGCCACGGCCCGGCCGAACTCGTCGCCGGAGGCCCCGTCGGACGGCCGAACGGTGGCCACTTCGTCCCAGGTGTTGCCCGTGCGGCGGAAGACGTAGACCGTGCCGCTCTCGCTGTTGTAGGGGCCTTTGTTTTTCGCCCCAACGACGGCCAAATCGCCGCTGATGGCCACCGAGCAGCCAAACTCATCGAAAGTCGCGCCGTCGCTGGCCGGGAGTGTCTCCTCCTGCCAGACGTACTTCCCGTTCCCGTCGTCGTACTCACGATGGAAGATCGAGGCCGTACCGAGGTGACTATACATCAGCCCCGACCCAACGATAGCGTATTCACCGTCGATCGAAACAGAGTAACCGTACCTGTCGGAGGAAGAGGCTCCTGGCTTTGTGAAGGCGGTCTCTTCGATCCAATCGCCCCCGTTGTAGTGGTAGAAGTAGGCCGTGTTTTCCTTGGGATCGCCGACGACGGCGAAGTCGCCCGAAAGGTCGACGCTGAATCCGAACGTGTCCGGCGGCAACGAAGTCGTCAGTTGCGTGCCTTCGTCCCACTCGGTGCCCTGTTCAAACACGTAGGCTCTGCCCGGGTCCGACTCGGACGCTCCGGTCAGGACCCGACCGGACGAGATGGCCACGGCACGGCCCAATCCATAAGCCCCAGGCACGTTGAGTCGGGCCGTGGTATCCTCGATCCACGTCTGGCCTTGCGGCTGGAAGACGTAGACCGTGTCGTTGCCCAGGGCGCCGACGACCGCCGATTGGCCGTCCAGCCCGACGCTATAGCCGAACTGCGATCCGTTGGTCAGCGTGCCATCGGCCGAGTTGAGCGTGTCCCGATAGAGCCACTGCCCACCATCGTAGGTGCAGATTTGCGCCCGCCCGCTGCCGTCCGCTCCCTTCCCGCCGACGATCACCACATTGCCGGAGATGTCGACCGCGAAACCATATTGGTCGCCTGGGTCGGTGTTGTACAACGGGAGATGGGGCATCGCGGCCAGTGCGACGCCGGCGGGCGCGCCGACCAGCAGGGCCAGCCCGCAAACGAGAATTCTGGTGCCGATCATGTGTACTCTGTCCCACCCCGCCCGTCGTACACCGGGACTTGCGGGTACTCAACCTATCTTGCGCAAGAATCACCTGGCCCAACGACCCAGTATCGTTAAAACGGGGGGAAAGTCAAGGAAAATGCGACCTGTCGTCCGGATTGCGCCGGGCAGGGGCCCGCCGGTGGATAGGATCAACCCCCCCGGTTTGTTCCTGGGTTTTCGAGGACCCTACCCTAGCGCGCAAATGCTTGACTTGGGATAAAACCATGTGAGCGGGGCCCGTCATGGAGCCTTGGTTGATATAGCCTCGCCCCCGCTGGCAGGTGGGCTGGCCGCCGGGCCAAGTCACCGGGCTGGCGGGAGCATTTCGAAGACGATCGAGACGGTCGTGCTCAGGGTGATCGTGCCGGGGGCCAACAGGTTCGGGCCCGAGTCGCCGGTCTTCTTCGTTTGCTTGGCCGGGGGCGTTTTATCGCTTGTCGGCGGTTGCTGGTCGCCCACGAGTCGAAAACGACCAGGGTTCGATTTCTGACTCAAGGAACCGATCGAACACGCCATACCCCAGGTATGCTCGTTGTGTTCGGCCTGGTCTTCGATTTCCAGGGCCTGACCCAATCGCAGGCCGTTGAGTTTGGCCAGGTGGGCCGCTTTTTCCTTTGCATATTTAACAGCCAAGCGCCGGACCTCGAAGTAATACTCGCGCGGCTTGCGCGTGCGGAACAGAAGATCGTCGGCCCGGGTGACGCCGGCTTTGATCGCGTCAGCCAGCACCGGCTCCATCTTCGTAAAGTCGCGAATCGATACCTCGATTGTTCGGCTGACCACGTAGCCGACAAAGACATAATCCCGATTGGGGCCTCGTCGCTCATAATCCGGGCCCATGTCCAGATCGGTCATCGTGAACTGTTTTTCCGGAATGTCATGCTTGGGCGCCAGCGCGAGGACCGCCTTGGTGACGGCGTCGTTTTTCGCCTTGGCCTTCATCAGGTCCTTGTCTTTGCTTACGACATGGAATTTCAACAGCACTTCATCGGGCACGACATCGACGTCGGCCCTGGCCGAGACAGTGACTTTCCGCATCGGCTCCTCGGCCACCGCTCGACCAGTGCCGGAGAACATAACCAGGCCCACCATGAACACACACAACAACGCAACAGACACCTTGCAGGAATTCATCACCGATCCTCCTCGCTAAAGACAGACTTGACGCAAAGTGAAATGCCATTTTCATCCGGTTCAACCGGCCATATTACTCCATGGGTTTGGATGCGTGAACACCCAGGTTTTTCGGGCGGGACCTGGAAATTGCTTCTCTTACGATGCACAATGCCACCCCTCTGCGGTTGGACAACGGGAGCGCCTCTGATGTTCCCGGGATGGAAAAGAGGCAGGCAGCGGCCCCGAGATGGCGTGCCGAAAGAACGGGCCGGCTAGGACACCCGCGCGGATCGCCGGGGTCCGTCGGGCCGTAGCGGGAGGGTGGCTGGTTGGGTGTCGGTTTCGTTGGCGGGAGCCGGTTCACCCAGCAGCCGCTCGGCATCGAGCGGTTCGCCGGATAAACCCGTTTCACCATCGTCGTCGGGCGAGCCGGCACGGCGTCGTCTTGGGCTTCGACCGAAAAAACGACCCAACGGACCGCACAAGAGCGACGGCAGATAGATCAAGTCGCCGAACAGCGCGGCGATCAGCAGGGTAAGCATCAGGTAGCCGAACCGTTGGGTGGGCGTGAAGGTGCTCAGGGCGAAGACGGCCAGCCCCAGCCCGCCGATCACGGTCGTTTGCGTCATGGCCGTCGCGCATCGCCCGTAGGCGTACAAGGCCGCCCCCTTGCGGTCATGGCCTTCGTCCATGGCGTGTCGGAACCAGCTCAGGTAGTGGATTGTGTCGTCGACGGCGACGCCCAGGGCGACGCTGGCCGTCATCATCGAGCCGACGTCGACCAGAATGTCCAGCCAGCCCATCATCCCGAAGATGACCACGACGGGGAACAAGTTCGGGATCATCGACAAGACGCCGGCCGAGAGGCTCCGCAAGACCAGGATCATCACGACGGCGATCAGCCCGAAGGCCATGATGAGGCTCCAGAAGAGCCCCGTGAGCAGTTGGGTCTGGGCCTTGTAGACCAGCGGCACCAGGCCGGTATAGGTCACCTTGATGCCGTCGAAACCCTCATCGCGATATTCCTGGCAGATCGGCTCGACCACGTTGCGGATATCGTTGACGAACTCGCCGTAGTCCAGATCGCCCAGCGCTTCGACCCGGGCGCTGACTCGCCACAGTTCCTCGTTCGTCTCTTCGTCGACCTGGAGGAAATCGGCGAAGTGACTGCGGTACTTTTTCAGCTCGTTGCTCCAGAGAATGTCGTTCATGTCGCGACGGAAGTCGGTCGGCCCTAGATCAGGCACATAAGTGGCCGCCGACAGAGCGCCGCCAACCTCGGCGAGATTGTATTCGATGGCGTCCTCGACGTCCCGGGCGAGACGCATCCGCTGAGCAAACGAAAGATGACACTTGTCCCGGTCCAGACGAACAACGACTTCCATCGGAACCAGCGGCCCGAGCCTTTTTTCCAGCCAAGCGTAATCGGCCAGGATTCGGGCTTCCGGCGAGAAGAGCTTCATCAGCTTGATCGACGTTTCGATCCGGGGAATCCCCAACGCGAACAGGACCATGGCGGCCGTGCATCCCAGCGCGACCCAACTGCGGCGACGGATCACCGTCTCGCCGATCCGTTGCCACGCTTGGGCCACTGCCGTCGGTTTAATCTCTTCCGATCTTGACCTCTTCGATTTTTCTTCTTCGGCCTGTCTGGCAAACGCCCGCGACGGCCATTGGGCCAGCATGGCCGGCAGAACCAGGAACAGAATCAGAAGCGAGCCGAGCACCCCGAGGGCCGCGTAGAATCCGAAATTTCGGATGGGCAGCAGGTTGCTCGTGCAAAGCGAGATGAGTCCCAAGGCGGTTGTGATCGCCGCGACGCTGCAGGGCTTCCACGCATGGGCCACGGCCCGATCGGCCGCGCCGTCCAGGCCTTCCTCATGGATGGCGTCGTGGTAGTAGTTGACGATGTGGATCGCCCCCGACAGGCTCAGCACGAAGACCAGCGAGGGCATCGAGAAGAGAATCGCGTCGACCAGCCCGCCGGTCAAATAGACGATCGTCATTCCCACGCCGGCCGAGAGCAAAGCGCAGAGAAACACCATCAGCGTCAGACGGACGCTCCGGAAGCAAAGCCACGAGATGCCCAGGCCGACGAAGACCGACCAGGCGGCCAGGCGGAACAGCGTCCGCTCGCCTTCGTAGTCGATGGCCGCGTTGTCGACCGGGGGACCGCCCAAATGGAGCAGGTGCTCCTTGTCCTTGGGATCCAGGGTGATGCCCGAGTCGAAGGCGGCCTGTTTGAAGTGGACCTCGATCGCTTCGCGCAGGTCCTTGCCATGGAGTGTTTCGGCCAGGATGCCCACGACGCACGTCTGCTTGCCGTCCGGTCCGATCAGCGAGCCGGACAACCGCTGGATCAGTTCATCCTTCGAGAGGTCCTCGAAGGGTTCCTGGGCCTCGCGGATCAGCCGGGCCCCGGTCAGCACCCGTTTGAACAAGGGGCGCTCTTTTGCGCTGGAGCCTTTCCAGTGGATCGTCTCAAGCTTCCGGGCCATTGTCTCGAGGCGCGGGTCGTCCAACGTACACCCGTCCCAACTGGCCAGGACGAACTGCTCGTCAGGGAAATGGCTCTCGAACCAGGCGTGGGCGGTCGTCTCGGGGAAGTGGTCCGGCAACCAGGTGCGAACGTCGTTGCGCCGGCTCTCGACCGCCAGTCTTGAAAACCTGGCCAAGAACGGCATGGCGAACGCCGCTATGGCAAGGATGACCAGGCAGTATCGAGTGAAGAAGGAAGGCTTCATATCTGGCATGTCATGTCCGGCACGTCCGCCCAGCGGAATCCATGTAATCCGGCCAACACCGCGTAGCCCTATAGGTTACCCGCATTAGGCCAGAGCGTCCATGCCAGGAGGGCTTTCACCGGGCCGGAGATGGTCGATTTGGCTTCGCCGCGGTTACATCCTGCGCAACACACTAAACCCTCCAGGCTTGGCCAGATTCTCGTTGCCTTATGGTCGCACGGCCAACCGGGTCCAATCGGCCCACTCCGCCCACAAGCTAAGGGCCGGGCCCGGGCCCCTGGAGGTTGGGGTCTGTGAGAAACACCAAGAAACGATGAACCGCCGCGAGGTCGTTTAGTGGCCGCGCGGCGGAGTGAGATTCGATTCAAACGTGAGGTTGCTGCAAGCAGACGAGCCTACCAGCGGAACTCCGCGCCGAGAGTGACGGATTGGAACAATTGGATACCGTTGTGGTTGATCCGTTCTGGAGCATTGTCCTGCATCAGAACCTGCTCGGGAGCCAAGGCTACTCCGGACACCCACATCAAGTCATAAGACAACCGCAGGAGGAGGTTCTGCCGGAGCTGATAGCTGCTGATGAAGCCCACTTCCAGCACGCTGGCCACGTCGCGGGACCGGGCAAGACGCTCTTCATCCAGATCGGTCGTGGCCAGAGGGTCATTGGCGGCACCCCAGCTCGAGAGCCTCGAGAACTGGTCGGCGAAGTTGACGAAAACGCCCCCCTTGGCTCGGAATCCCAGTTCGGCCCGCCCGTATTGAGAGGTCACGTCGGTTCCGATCTGCAGGCCGATCATATCGTTTCGTGTGCGGACGTCGTAGAGCCCACCCACGTCAAAGGTTCCGCCGGGGCTGACATAGACGGAACCGTTGCTTTCATAGTAGAAGTATTCGTCCAACGAGATCCCACGAAAGCCAACCAGGTACGAACACCGCAGGCCGGGCTGGGCCTCGCGTCGCCAGCGACCGTTTTTCTGCAGGACCAGCCGGTCGACGCGTCCTCGCGGTCGGAATCGGAGATTGACTTCGAAGTTATCAAACCGCGAACTGTACGAGACCTTTTGTTCCTCCGCCCTGTTGAAGCCCGAAACACCATAGTCGAAGGTGCTATGAAGATTGTAGAATGTTTCTGCCCGGCCAGCTTCTAGGCGGGCCCAGTTGGGATAGAGATCGTCATCAGTTACGTCTCCATCGACTAAAATGGTATCATCCTGTCGGGCTGTGGCATCTGCCTGCCAGGCATTGAGACCGAAATAGGTGAATTCAAGGAACTGGTCGCGATTCTCTGCGTCACGGCCCAGGTAGCGCCCGATCGTCAGTTCATAACCGGCACTTGTTTCGAAGGGCATGCTCTGTGTGGAAACGGTGGGAGTAGTGAAGAAAAGCGCGCGGCCATCGTTGTAGTAGTCCTCGATCTTGCCCATTCGGCTGCCTAGCGAGATTCGGCGCGGCTTCGGGTGGTGCATGATCCGCACGCCCTGCTGGACGTACCACGCGGTCGGGCAACAGTAGCCCTCGCCGGTCACTTCGTCGCAGGGGCCCAGTCCGGCGGCCTCGTGCATCGCCGCGGCCATCGACATGCTGGACGACTCCCAGTGGTTAGCCGTCAAAGGGCTGTTCGCCTCGGGCGTGGGCTGCAACAGCGGGGACGACGTGACAGCACGGGTGTCAGGATAGGCCTGACCCGGCGGGATGACCTGTTGAGCCAAACCCCGACTGCCCAAGAGCAAGGCGACGATTGCCAGAGAGAGAGTTGTACGTCTCATAGCTTCTTCCACCAGGGGGAAATCTGCCGCGAGACCACCGCTGGCCAGGGTTCCCTGGCGCAATGGCAGTCTGGTCCATCCATTCACACCTGCCTAATCGGCCATTCCTTGCCCTCACAACAGGAATAACCCGCAAAATCCAAAAACAAACCCCGTTCTTCGGCTTCCACGCAACCGGAAACCATTCTGTAGAATCGCTTTATTACCCAACTTTCCCGAACTGACATTTCCCTCTATGAAGTCAAGGAGTCTGCCCGACTCCTCAACCATCCCCCACTGTGCTAGGATCACGGTTTCACCCGCTGTCGCATTGGGCAACCTGGATGCGGCAGAACGACGACCAGCTTTCCCCATCTTATCCGACTACACAAAATCGCGGATCCTACCATGCCGATAGACTCCTATTCCCTCTGCCCCGGCGGGACGGGCAAGAAGGTCAAGTTCTGTTGCCCCGACGCGGTCAGCGAGTTGAACGACCTGGATCGGATGATCCACGGCGAGCAACACCTGGCCGCCCTGCGGCAGATCGAAAGTCTCGAGAAGAAAGGCCCGCCCCGGGCATGCCTTCTGGCGTGGAAGATCCAACTACTGCGGACCCTTAAGCGGGACGACGAGGCCGATGCGACAATCGCCCTCTTCCTCGAACACTACTCCGACAACCCGATTGCCTTGGCCGAGTCGGCCATCCAGTCGGCTCTGACCGGCGACGGTCGGGCAGCGGTGGAGAAGCTCCAGCAGGCCCTGGCCGTTTCTCAACAGCAGGTTTCTCAGCAGTTCTATGCAGCGTTGGGCATTGTGGCCGAGGCGTTGCTGGCCTCGGGCGACATCCCGGCCGCCCGGTCGCTCTTGCAGTTGCAGTTGGCCGCCTATTCCGAAGACAAGTCCGCAATGGAGGCGTTAACCGAACTTGCCCGGTCGCCGATGATCCCGCTGCAACTGAAAGTCGACCCTCCGTGGAAAGAATGCCCGGCCGACGCGTCTTGGAAGGCCCGATTCGAGGAGGCCATGGCTCCGCTGGGCCGTGCCCTTTGGAGTCAGGCCGCCGACCGGTTGACGGCTTTGACCAACGAGGTCCCCGACTCGCCGGCTATCTGGCACAACTTGGCGGTTCTTCGCGGCTGGATGGCCGATCGGGCAGGCGCCGTCGAAGCATGGCGGAAGCTGGCCTCGCTCGACATCCCACTCGAAGAGGCCGTCGAGGCTCAGGCCACCGCCATGCTGCTCTCCGACGATCCGTTGGGCGATCGGGTGGACGCCACTCAGACGACATTCACGATCCAGGACGCAGACCATCTGGCGGGCCTGTTATCGACCTGGCAGCACGCCGTGCAAATTCCATCTGAGATGACGGCCCTCGGCGAGGACGACGTGCCCCCAAAGGCCCATTTTCAACTGACCGACAAGCCGCTGCCCGCCTCGGCCGAGGGCATGACCCTGGACGACATTCCCCGGTTGTTGGGCCACGTCTTCCTCTACGGTCGCCAGACGGACCGCGACGCCCGATTGGTTCTTTTCACCTCCAGCCCCGGCGAACGCGACCGGGCAATCGGCCTGCTCCGCGAGATCGCCGGCGAGCAGTTGGCAGCCGAACCGGAGGTCGAAGTGATTGGAGACGACTCGGCCACGGCGACCCTGTTCCGCCGCCCGTGGCGGTTGCCCGACGACACGTCGCGCACTCAGCTCGTTTCTTTGTTCAAAGCCGACCTACGACGATCGCTCATGGAGCGTTGGCCGGCGTTGCCGCTGGGTTGTCTCGACGGCCAGACCCCGACGCAGGCTGCCGAAGAACCCGAGTCGCACATCAAGATCCTGGCGGCCATTCTCGTCCTGCGCGGCATGATCCTCGCCCGGGGCCGGCAATTCGACCTGAACGAACTCCGGGCCAAGTTGGGCCTGCCGATCTTGGAACCGATCGATCCGGAACAGATTTCACCCGACACGGTGCCGCTACTCCGCCTGCACCGGTTGATCGTCGAAAAGCTTTCCGACGAGGCACTCCGCGAGGCCTTCCATCGGGCCGCCGTCTTTAGTGAGACTGAAGCAACCCAAAAGCTCGGACGCGCGATGGTCAATCGGCCGAGCATCGAGAACAACGAACGGCGCGCGGCCCTGGAGATGCTCGTCCGCACGGAGGACGATCTGGACCAGGCTTTGGAGGACATCAACCAAGGACGCCGCCTGGCCGAAGAGGCCGGCCAGTCGTGTGCCGCGTGGGACTTGATGGAACTCGAATTTCGCATCGCGCGGGGCGACGGCGAGGACGTCGTCCGGCTGATCGAGCACCTTCACGGCGATCATGCTCAGGAGCCGGGCGTTGCCCAGGCTCTGACCCGCCTGTTGATCGAGACAGGCATCCTCCGTCCCGACGGCACTCCCGCCGCTGTCCCGTCGATGTCGGAAGCTCCCACTGCTGAGCCTGCCTCGAGCGGTCTTTGGACACCCGACGGCGATTCGGGCTCCTCGGAACGTCCCAAGCTCTGGACCCCGGACATGGACGGGTAGCCGCCTGTTGAAGAAGGCTCCCCAGAGTCCTGGGCACCCTTTTCAGAAAACATTTGGGCACACCCGGGAAGCCGCTACGCCCCGTTGCGGCCATTGCTGGACGTGGAGGCCAGCATTCGGACGTGGCCCGGGCCGAGCAACTGGTCGACTCGCTGGCGCATCTGGCTGTTGAGTTCCAGCCGGAGCTTGCCGCAGTGGCAGGTGACGGAACTCCCGTTGGCCAGGCACAGGTGCAGTTGCAGGGGGCATTCGCCCGGGTAGCCGCGCAGGATCTCGTAGAGCTGTTCCAGCCCGTGCAGGCCGTGTTCCTTCTCGATCACCCGAATCAGAACTCCCTTCGTGCATCGGGCCGGAGCGTCCTCCAGGCGGATCAGTTCGTTGACGATCAGGTTGGCGTCGTCACTGCCCGGTCGCTTGTCGATCGCGCCGCGGAGGAACAGGATGGCGTCGGGCTGGATCAACTCGGCATATTCGGCATACTGCTCGGGCCAGACGATGCACCGCATGATGCCGGAGCGGTCCTCCAGGTCGAACATGGCGTACTTGCTGGGCCGGCCCGGCTTGGGATTCTTCGTATGCGCGAGCTTCAACGCGGCGATCATCCCGCCGAGCATGACCTCGGTCCGATGGCTTAGCTCGGTCGCCTCGATCGTCGTGTGCGAGCAGAACTGGTCGAATAGCGGCTGGTGTTCGGCCAGCGGATGGCTCGACAGGTAGAACCCAAGAACCTCCTTTTCGCCAGCTAGTTGGTCGCGGGGCTCCCACTCAGGCACGTCGGGCAGGTTGGCCGTCGTGTCGGTCGCGTCGGCGTCCTCGTCATCGTCGAACAGCCCGAGCTGCCCACGCCGCCGGTCGGTCGCGGCGGCCGCGCCGCCTTGAATGGCCCGATCGACGACTTGAGTCAACTGTGACCGTCGTGCGCCGAGCGAATCGAACGCCCCGGCCTTGATCAGGGTCTCGATGGTCGACCGGTTGACAACGCCCGGGTCGATCCGTTCGCAGAAATCGAACAGGCTCTTGTACGGGCCCTTTTCTTCCCGCTGCTTCGCGATGGCCTCGGACGCGGCCCCGCCACAGCCCTTGATGGCCGACAGGGCGAAATGGATTTTCCCGTCGGCCACGGTGAATTCGGCCCCCGAGCGGTTCACATCGGGCGGGACCACCTCGATCTCCATCCGCTGGCAGTCTTCCAGATGTTCGACCATCGAGTCCTTCCGCTTGAAGTTCCGCGCGGGGATGTCGCTCGACAGCAGGGCCGCCATGAACTCGACCGGGTAGTGGGCCTTCAGATAGGCCGTCATGTAGGCAATCAGCGCGTAGGCCGTCGAATGACTCTTGTTGAACCCGTAGCCGGCGAATTTCTCGATCATCGCGAAAAGTTCCTCGGCCTTTTTCTTGGCCAGGCCTTTCGCGTGGGCGTTTTCGATAAACTCCTCTTTGTATTTCGCGATCAAGGGAAGTTTCTTCTTGCTGATCGCCTTGATACACGTGTAGGCGTTGGCCAGCTCGATGCCGCCGAGCTGGTTGAGGATCCGCATCACCTGCTCCTGGTAGACCATCACGCCGTGGGTCTCGTCCAGGATCTTTTCCATCACGGGGTGTGGATAGGCGGCCTCCTTGCGTCCGTGCTTGACCTCGATGTAGTCGTCGACCATGCCCCCCTCAAGCGGCCCGGGGCGATACAGGGCGTTGGTCGCGATGATGTCGCGGAAGTGGTCGGGCTTCATCCGCTGTAAAAGATCGCGGATCCCGCCGCTTTCAAGCTGAAAAATGCCTTTCGTCTCACCGCGGCACAACAAGGCGAACGTCTCGGCGTCGTCCAGCGGGAACGCGTACGGGTTGACCCGTTTGCCCGTGGTCTGCTCGATCAGGTCGACGACTTTGGACAGAATTGTCAGATTGCGCAGGCCGAGGAAGTCCATTTTCAGCAGGCCGGCCCGCTCGACGTCGGCCATGGCCCATTG
>JAFGFF010000037.1 GCA_016931075.1 Pirellulales bacterium
CCCCGCCCCTCGCCCCTCGTCCCCCGCCCCCTCGATCTTCATCCCCAAATTCTCCGCCAGAAACGCCCATTCGTCGGCCGTTTGCTCGATGAGCTTCGTCGTGGGTGTGGCCATGCCGTGGCCGGCGCGGGTTTCGATGCGGATGAGGACGGGAGCCTTGCCGGCTTGGGCGTGTTGCAACGCGGCGGCGAATTTGAAGCTATGGGCAGGCACGACGCGGTCGTCGGTGTCGGCCGTGGTGACCAGGGTGGCAGGGTATTTCACGCCCGGCTTCAGGTTGTGATAGGGCGAGTAGGCCCAGAGGACCTTGAACTCCTCGGGGTTGTCGGCGCTGCCGTAGTCGTCGACCCAGTAGCGCCCCGCGGTGAACTGGTGGAAGCGGAGCATGTCCATCACGCCGACGCCCGGCAGGCACGCGCCGAACAGGTCCGGCCGCTGGACCATGACCGCGCCGACCAGCAGGCCGCCGTTGGAACGGCCCAGGATGGCCAGCCGGTCGGGCCGGGTGTATTTGTTGTCGATCAGCCACTCGGCGGCGGCGATGAAATCGTCGAACGTGTTTTGTTTGACGAGTTTCGTGCCCGCCTTGTGCCAGGCCTCGCCGTATTCGCCCCCGCCACGGATGTTGGGCACGGCGAACACGCCGCCCATCTCCATCCACATCAGGGCCGTGACGCGAAACCGGGGCAGGATCGAGACGTCGAACCCGCCGTAGCCGTACAACAGCGTCGGTTGCTTCCCGTCAAGCTTCATGCCCTTGCGATGGGCCAGAATCATGGGCACGCGAGTCCCGTCCTTGCTCTTGTAGAAGATCTGCTTGACTTCGTACGCCTCGGGATCGAACTTGACTTCCGCCCGGCGGAGCAGTGTGCTCTTGCCTGTGATGAGGTCGTAGCGATAAATGCTCGGCGGCGTGTCATAGCTTGAAAAGGTGTAGAACGTCTCCGTGTCAGCCCGGCGTCCGCCGAAGCCCGACGCGCTGCCGATGCCGGGGAAGGCGACCTCGCGGACGAACCGCCCGTCGAGCGTAAAAAGCTTGACCTGCGGCTTGACGTCGTCCAGGTATTGGGCGATCAGCAGGTTGCCGACCACGCTTGCCCCCAAGAGCGTGTTTTTATCCTGCGGGATGATGACCTTCCAGTGCTTTTCGTCCGGCTGGCGGAGGTCGATGGCGATCACCCGGCCGCGCGGGGCGTCGGTGTTGTTGACGAAAAACAGCCGGGGGCCGTCGTTGCCGACCAGCGAAAACTCGTGCTCGAAGTTCGTAATCAGGTCGACCGGCATCCCGTAGGGTTCGTTCAGGTCCTTGACCAGGATCCGGTAGCGGTCGTCCGTTCCGACGTGAACCGTGATGACCAGGTAGCGGCCGTCCTCGGTCACCGAGCCGATGAAGCCCCATTTCGGTTCGTCGGGCCGGTGATAGACCAGCACGTCGTCCGACTGGGGTGTGCCGACGCGGTGATAGAAGAGCTTCTGGTTCAGGTTCACCTGCTGGTGCGACTCGCCCTTCTTAGGTTCGTCGAACCGGCTATAAAAAAACCCTCGGCCTTCGGGCGTCCAGCTCACGTTGGTGAACTTGATCCAGCGGAGCACGTCGGGCAGGGTCTTGCCGGTGGCCAGTTCCATGACGTGCCAGGTCTGCCAGTCGGAGCCTGCCTCGGCCTTGCCGAACGCCAGATAGCGCCCGTCGTCGCTCGGTTCGACGCCTTCCAGGGCGACCGTGCCGTCCTTGGACCACGTGTTCGGGTCGATCAGCACCCGGGCCGGCGCGTCCAGGGCGTCCATCGTGTAGAGCACGCTCTGGTTCTGCAAGCCCGAGTTCTTCAGATAGTAATACCGCCCTCCGACCTTACTCGGCGACGAGTATTTTGGATAGTTCCACAACTCGGTCAGCCGTTTTTCGATGACTTTGCGCTGCGGCAACGAATCCAGATAGGCCGACGTCACCCGATTCTCGGCCGCCACCCAGTCGGCTACCTTTTTCGACTCGCGAACGTCCTGTTCGAGCCACCGGTACGGATCGGCCACCATCACGCCGTGGTACTCGTCCACCTGATCCGTCCGCCGCGTGTCTGGATAGGGCAGCAACGTCGGGCCCGATGCCTTTTTTTCGTCCTCCGCCCGGATCGACGACCCGGCGGTCAGAAGAGTAACCAAGAGAAACAAAATGAATTGGTGGGCGGAGCGAATCATGGTCTTCTCCATTCTGATAAGGCGGGATTGAGGACAGTGTCTGTAGGAGGCGACTCCTGTCGCCGAATGTCCGTTATTCGAGCCCTTCGGCGACAGGAGTCGCCTCCTACATATCGAAATCAGTCAGCTTATTCATGCGAGGCACCTTAGGATATACGTTGCGGCCCTCCAAGAGTAGGGGGGAAGCGAGTGGCGGGTCTGGAGGATTTCGGTCCTGCCGGGTATGGTGGTGGAGAGATAAGCGAAATCATCGAGGCCATCCGGAAGATCGGGTGCCATGTCCACGCTTGCGTGGACATGCGGAAGCCGAGACAACCCGGGAATACATGCCCACGCAAGCGTGGGCATGGCACCCAGACATTTAGGAATCACTAGCCTATGACACGCCCAACCAACCAACGTCCAAAGAGCCAAGCGGCCTTTGATTTGGCCCTCACCAAAATTCCCGGCGGGGTGAACAGTCCGGCGAGGGCGTTCGGGGCGGTGGGCGGGACGCCCGTGTTTTTCGAGCGGGGCGAGGGGGCCTGGCTGTTCGATATCGACGGCAACCGGTACGTCGACTATGTCGGAAGTTGGGGGCCGATGATCCTGGGCCATCGCCACCCGGCCGTGATCGCGGCGATTGAAAACGCGCTCTCGCGTGGAACCAGTTTCGGCGCCCCGACCGAGGCCGAGACGGAGTTGGCCAATTTGATTATCGAGGCGGTGCCGTCGATCGAAAAGGTCCGGCTGGTTAACTCGGGTACCGAGGCCACGATGAGCGCGATCCGGTTGGCCCGCGGGTTCACAGGCAAGCCGGTGGTGGTGAAGTTCGCGGGCAACTACCACGGGCACGTCGACAGCCTGTTGGTGGCGGCGGGCAGCTCGGCGGCCACGCTGGCCGTGCCCGACTCGCCCGGCGTCACCCCCGGCACGTCGCAAGACACGCTCGTGCTCCGCTACAACGACCCGGCCGGGTTGGAGCAGGCGTTCGACCGGCATGGCCCTCGGATTGCCGCCGTGATCTGCGAACCGGTCGTGGGCAACATGGGCTGTGTGCCGGCCACCGAGGCATTCGCCCGAGCGCTGCGCGAGTTGACCGAGCGGCACGGAGCCCTGCTGATCTTCGACGAAGTGATGAGCGGGTTCCGTGTGGCCTATGGCGGGGCCCAGTCGCTGTTGGGCGTCACACCCGACTTGACCACACTCGGCAAGATCATCGGCGGCGGGCTGCCGGTGGGGGCCTATGGTGGTCGGGCCGACGTGATGGACCAGATGCTGCCGGCCGGCAAGGTGTTTCAGGCGGGCACCCTCAGCGGCAATCCCCTGGCCACGGCCGCCGGCGCTGCGACGCTCAAGGTGTTGCGCGACACCGATCCGTATCCGCAACTCGAGACGCTCTCCGCCCGGCTGGCTGAAGGGCTGGATGAGGCCGCGACCGCCGCAGGCATCCCGCACACGCTGGCCCGATGCGGCTCGATGATGACCCTTTTTTTCCACGACCGGCCGGTCAGTGATTGGGATGTGGCGGCCCAGTGCGACACCCAAAAATTCGCCGCCTGGTTCCACGGCCTGCTGGACCGGGGCATCTACATGCCCTGCAGCCAGTACGAGGCCCTCTTCGTCTCGACCGCCCACACCAACGCCGACCTCGACGCCACCCTCACCGCGGCCCGAGAGGTGTTGGGGCAAATCGCTTAGCAAGTCCCAACGTTGGGTGCCATGCTCAGACGGCCGCTTTAGCGGCGGATGGGCATGTTGGCAATGCCCTCCCAACGACATGCCCATCCGTTGCTGAAGCAACGTCTAGGCATGGCACCCATGATGCGGGCCGATTATTCGGTCTGATCGGGCTGCGCCGGCTCGATACACACTGGATTCCGGGCTTTCGGCCCTGCTTTTCTTGGGGCCTAAGGCGCTGTCAAGGAACAACTTACCGACTTTGTCCTGTAGGGAACGCCCTCCGTGGCGTTCCGCGGGCAGCGGAAAATGGGCCAAACTCGCGGTTTACGGAACGCCACGGAGGGCGTTCCCTACAGTGACGGCGATGACCTCAAATTGGAAAGTCGTTCTCAACGGTATCTAAGGGAGTCCTATATTTCTACAGCGCTAAGCTGCACATATTTTCCCTTCTGGCAATCTCGATACAAGTCGAGTGACGACATGGACATACGTGGATTTCGACCGCGACTCGTCGGGTGGGCGACGGGGGTGGCGGCAATCGTGGGCGTGACGCTCTTCGGCGGGTGCGGGGGCGAGGCGCCGGCCGGGTCGCGGGACGCGCGGCCGAGGGTTCGGGTTGTCTCGCCGGTCGCGCGGCAGGTGACCGACTACGCCTACTTCACTGGCCGGACCGAGGCGGTCGAGTCGGTCGAGGTGCAAGCCCGGGTGACGGGGTATCTCGAATCGATCGACTTCACCTCCGGCGCAGACGTGAAGAAGGACCAGCGGCTGTTCAAGATCGACCCTCGTCCCTACCAAGCGATCCTGGATCAGGCGACCAGCCAGGTGGCGTTGGCCGAGAGCCGGCGGGACCTGGCCATCGCCGATTACCAACGGGCGTTGGTGGTGGCCAAAACGCCGGGGGCGATCAGCAAGCAGGACGTCGATAAATACGCCGCTTCCAAGGAAGAGGCAATCGCCGCGGTCGAGGCCGCCCGGGCCCATTGCGAATCGGCCCGACTGAACGTCGAGTTCACCAACGTCCTTTCGCCGATCAACGGGCTGGCCGGCCGCAACCTGATAACGGTCGGCAACCTGGTCAAGCAGGACCAGACGCTGCTGACCACGGTCGTCTCGCAGGACCCGATCTGGGTCTACTTCGACGTCGACGAGCACACGATGCTCCAAGTCGCCCGGCTGATGCGCGAGGGCAAGATCATCGCCAACCACCAAGGCGGCAACGTGCCCGTCCAAATCGGCCTTGCCGACGAAGAGGGCCGTTATCCGCACGAAGGGCATGTCGATTATGTCAGCAACCAGGTCGACGCGTCGACCGGCACGATCCAGGTCCGCGGCGTGTTTCCCAACCCACCAAAAGGCCCGAACAAGTCGCGGCTGTTGACGCCGGGTCTGTTCGTGCGGATCCGGCTGCCGATCGGCGACCCGCACGAGGCGATCCTCGTGCCGCAAGCGGCCGTCGGCGCCGACCAGAGCCGCAAGTACGTGCTGGTGGTCGACGACCAGGACGTCGTGCAGTACCGTTCGGTGACGCTGGGTCCCCAGCAGCCCGACGGACTTCAAGTCGTTCTTCCGGCAGAAGCCGAACCGGGCAAGAAGCACACGGCCCCGCTCACCGCTCACGACCGAGTGATTGTCAGCGGTCTGCAGCGTGTCCGGCCCGGCATGACGGTCGAGGCCCAACCGGCCGAGGACGACTCGTCGACCGCGTCGCCGGCCGAGCGACCGGCGTCGATCCGCGTTCACCCGGCAGCCTCCAACACTGGTAAGGACACCGCCAAGGATTAGAACTTCATGGCTCTTGTATTAGACGATCGGGTGCCACTGCTGGCTCGACCAGCAGTGCTGAAAGCACGGTTGGACAAGCCAACCGTGGCACCCGCGCGAGACGCCAATGCCACCCGACAGACATCATCAATAACATCGAGTAACTAGCCGCATGTTCGCCCGGTTCTTCATCGAACGCCCGATCTTCGCCTGGGTCGTGTCGATCGTCATTCTGGTGATCGGCGGGGTGGCCGCGATCTGTCTGCCGATCGCGCAGTATCCCGACATCACGCCGCCGACGGTCGAGGTGATGGCGACCTATCCGGGCGCCAGCGCCCAGGTGGTGGCCGACAGCGTGGCCGCGCCGATCGAGCAGCAGGTCAACGGCGTCGAGCGGATGCTCTACATGTCGTCGCAGTGCACGAACGACGGGGTGTACGTCCTGACGGTGACGTTCGAGTTGGGCACCGATTTGAACATGGCCCAGGTGCTCGTGCAGAACCGCGTGGCCATGGCGATGCCGCTGCTGCCTTCGCAGGTGCAGGTACAGGGAGTGACGACGAAGAAGAAATCGCCCAGCATCCTCCTGGCGGTGAACCTGATCTCGCCCGACAGACGCTACGACGACCTTTACCTGTCGAACTACGCGACGATCCAAATCAAGGACGAACTGGCCCAAATCGACGGGGTGGGCGACGTGACCTACCTGGGCCAGCGCGACTACAGCATGCGCGTCTGGCTCGACCCGCAGAAGATGGCCTCGCGCAGTCTAACCACACCCGACGTCATCCGGGCCGTCCAGAACCAAAACGTCCAGGTGGCCGCCGGGCAGATCGGCCGCCCGCCCGTTCCGCCGGGTCAGCAGTTCCAGTACACGATGAACGCGCTGGGACGGCTGACCACGGCCGAGCAGTTCGGCGACATCATTTTGAAGACCGGGCAGGGAGACGCCCGCGACGGGCGCGCGTCGAACCAGGTCGTCCGGCTCCGCGACGTCGCCCGGGTGGAGTACGGGGCCCAACTCTACGACCAGATCTGCCGGATGGACGGCCAGCCCTCCGTCGCGCTGGCCGTCTTCCAACTGCCCGGCTCGAACGCCCTGGACGTCGCCCAGAAGATCAAGGACAAGATGGGCGAGTTGGCCGAGCGGTTCCCCGAGGGGGTCGAGTACCGCATCGTCTACGACACGACGCCCTTCATCGAGGAGTCGGTCGACGAGGTGTTCAAGACGCTGCGCGACGCGGTCATTCTGGTGGCGATCGTGGTGCTGTTCTTCCTGCAAGACTGGCGGGCGATGATCCTGCCGATGATCGACGTGCCCGTCTCGCTGATCGGGACGTTCGCCGTGATGGCCGCGCTGGGATTCAGCCTGAACAACCTGACGCTGTTCGGCATGGTGCTGGCGATTGGCATCGTGGTCGACGACGCGATCGTCGTGTTGGAGAACGTCGAGCGGCAGATGGCCTTGGGCCTGGATGCGAAGAGCGCGACGATCAAGGCGATGGGCGAGATCACCGGTCCGATCGTCGCCATCACGCTCGTGCTCAGCTCGGTCTTCCTGCCCAGCGTGTTCATGCCGGGGGTCACCGGCCAGTTCTTCCGGGAGTTCGCACTGACCATTTCGACGGCCATGGTGATTTCGGCGATCAACGCGATGACGCTGACGCCGTCGCGTGCCGTGGCCATTTTTGAACACCAAAAGCTCGACGAACACGGCCACCCGCGGCACGAAGCGCTGCCCTGGTGGATCTTCGCCGTGCTGGGCAGCCTGGTTTCGGTCTGGGCGGCCAAGACGTTCTTCGCCACGCGGTTGGGGCTGAGCGGTGGCGACGAACATGGGCTGTCGTGGTTCATGACGATTGCACTGGCGGTGCCCGGGGCGATCGTCGGCGGAGCGATCGGCCGCAGGATCATTGAGCCGGTCAACGCGGCGCTGGCCCGGCTGTTCCGGGGATTTAACCGGCTCTTTGACCGGCTGACCGAGGGTTACGGTCAGGCAATCGCCCGGATGGTCCGGCTGAGCCTGATGGTGCTGGTCGCTTACGGCGGGCTGTTGCTCTTGACCGTGTGGGGAATGGCCAAGTCGCCCCAAGCGTTCATCCCCGAGCAGGATCAGGGCTACCTGCTGGTTAACGTCCAGTTGCCCGACTCGGCCTCCGTCGAGCGGACCCAGGCGGTCATGGAGAAGATCGACCGGATCGCCCTGGGCGACCCGAGCGACAAGGACCACTCGGGCGGAATCCCCGGGGTTGCCCATACGCTGTCGGTCGCCGGGCAGTCCGTCCTGCTCAGCGCCAACGGCTCGAACTTCGGCTCGTCTTTCGTGATCCTCGAAGACTTCTCGAAACGCCACGGGCATGAAGAATACGACGAGGCAATCGCCGAGAAGCTGCGGGCGCGCTTCGCCGAGGAGATCGACGGGGCCGAGGTGCAAGTGTTCCGCGCTCCGCCCATCCAAGGACTCGGCAGCGGCGGCGGGTTCAAGCTCCAGGTCGAACAGCTCGGCTACGTCGACCTGCCCGGGCTGCAGGCCCAGACCGACGAACTGGTCGACGCCGCGGCGTCCGACCAACGTCTGGTGGGCGTGTTCACCATGTTCCGAGCCGACACGCCGCAGTATTTTCTGGATATTGACCGGACGAAGTGCGAATCGCTCGACGTGCCGGTGGAAGAGGTCTTCAACACGCTCCAAGTCTACATGGGCGGCTACTTCGTCAACCTGTTCAACGCCTTCGGCCGGACGTGGCAGGTCAACCTGCTGGCCGAGCCGCGCTATCGCGTCAAGGCGTCGGAACTGGGGCAACTCAAGGTCCGCAACCGGCGCGGCGAGATGGTGCCCCTGGCCACGCTCTTCGACCTGAAGGACCAGGGCGGGCCGGTGATGGTGATGCGCTACAACACGCACACCTCGGCCCCCGTGGTCGGCAATCCGGCCCCGAGCACAAGCTCGGGCGACGTGATCCACCTCATGCAGAACATGGCCGACTCCGAAGGAGTCGACTATGAGTGGACCGAGATCATGTACCTTCAGATTCTGGCCGGCAACAACGCCCTGTACATCTTCGCGCTGGGCACGGCCCTGATCTTCCTCGTGCTGGCCGCCAAGTATGAAAGCTGGAAGCTGCCGCTGGCCGTGATCCTGGTCGTGCCGATGTGCCTGCTCTGTGCGGTGACGGGCATGTGGATCGCTTCGCTGCCGGTCGACATCTTTGTCCAGATCGGATTCCTGGTCCTGGTCGGTCTGGCGGCGAAGAACGCGATTCTGATCGTCGAGTTCGCCAAACAGCTCCACGACGAGGGTCGCCCGCTGGACGAAGCCACCGTCGAGGCCGCCCGGCTGCGGCTGCGGCCGATCGTGATGACCTCGTTCGCCTTCATCCTGGGCGTCGTGCCTCTGGTGCTGGGCAGCGGGGCCGGGGCTGAGATGCGCCACTCGCTGGGTACGGCCGTCTTCGCGGGCATGATCGGCGTAACCCTCTTCGGCGTCTTCCTGACGCCCATCTTCTTCTACGTTCTCGTGCGTCTGGGTCGGAAGACACCGCCGAGCCCTCCCGGCAACCGGAGCGATGAACCCGACGCGTCGAACCTGGCCGAAGCCCCGTCGGAGAGCAGCGTCCAGATCGTCCTGCCCACCCTCTCGTCCGACTGGGGCGATGCCGCCAGCACCTGCCCGACTCCCGAGTAGACCACCGGGTGACATTGGTGTTTCGCGAGTCTCGTAGGTCAGGCTGTGCCTGACACGAATCGCCGATCGACACCCTGTAGGGAACGCCCTCCGTGGCGTTCCGGTTGAAAAGGCAACCCGTGGAAACCGTCGGAACGCCACGGAGGGCGTTCCCTACAGGGTGACAAGGAGCACCAATCGACGCTCTGTCAGGCTGTGCCTGACCTACATGCACGTCACAAAAGGCGTCGTCTTGGCAATCTACGCAATGCACGGCATGTGCAACACGCCGGAAGTTCTTGCCGGTCGCAGGGAATCGTCAAAGTCTACCGGTTGGGATGCCGATATCGAGTTTGCCGATTATCCAGGCTGGCGGCGCGCGGTCTGTGCGTACTCCGTAACCTGGCTACTCGGCAGGGGGGGTTTAACGGACCACATCGAATCTGCCCAAGCCATCGGGCTGCCCGGCGAGTCGGGCGGCGCGTGGAGCAGTCCATCGTCAGAGGAACGTGAACCCATGAGTCGGCGTTCTCACGCGTTTCGAACCGTCGCGTGCCTGCTGGTCGCCGCGTTGACCGGTTGCTCGCCTCAACAGCCCTTCTACTTGTTCGAAGACGGCGACCTGTCTCACTACCGAGGCATGGCCACCGAGCTCGAAGTGCCCGACGTCGACATGGCCAGTTCGAGCGAGGTCGAAGGGGCCAAGCCGCCCATTTCGCTGACCAACCCGAACTTCGACGAGGTCTGGGAGCTTTCGCTGGAAGAGGCGGTCAAGATCGGCCTGGCCAACAGCAAGATGATCCGGACGATCAACACGTCGGTCTTTTCCGACACGCTGGCGCCCGACTCGATGACTCGCGCCGCCGACATCGCCCCGTCGATCTACGACCCGGCCCTCATCGAGACCGATCCCCGGTTCGGTCCCGAAGCGGCCCTGTCGGCCTTCGACACCCAGTTCTCGACCCAGGTCTTCTGGGAGCGGAACGACCGGCCGATCAATGTGGGCAGCGGTTTTGGAACGATTTTCGCTCGAGATCAGGTTCAAGACCTGGGAACCTTCCAGACGGGCTTTTCGAAGTTCAACGCCACGGGCGGTCAGTCGGCCATCATGTTCAACTCGACGTATGACCAGAACAACAGCCCCACCCGGGCGTTCCCCAGCGATTGGAACGTCGACCTGACGGCCCAGTTCAGCCAGCCCTTGTTGGCGGGGTCGGGCGTGCAGTTCAACCGGATCGCCGGCCCCGGCGCGATTCCCGGTTTCTACAACGGCGTGGTCATCGCGCGGATCAACAGCGACGTGGCCCTGACCGACTTCGAAAACAACGTCCGCAACATGGTGCTGGACATCGAGCGGGCCTATTGGGACCTCTACCTGGCCTATCGGGAATTGGACTCCGTGGCTGCCGGACGCGACAGCGCCTTGGTGACCTGGCAACGGATTAAAACCCTGTATGATATCGGCGGCGAGGGTGGCGACCTGGCCAACCTGTCGCAGGCGCAAGAGCAATACTTCCTCTTCCGCGCCCAGTACGAAGACCGCAAGAACGAGGTCTTCGCGGCCGAGGCCCAATTGCGTTACATGCTCGGGCTGGCCTCGACCGACGGGCGTCTGATCCGGCCGAAGGACGAGCCGACCACGGCCAAGCTGGCCTTCGACTGGTACGAATCGAAGTGCGAAGCGCTCGCCCGAAACACCGACCTCCGCCGCCAGAAGTGGCAAATCAAGAAGGCCGAACTCGAACTGATCGCGGCGAAAAACTTCCTCCTGCCGAGGCTGGACGTCAGCGGCGAGTATCGCTGGCGGGGCATGGGCGACCACTTGTGGAGCGCCGAGCGACAGCACCTCGTCGCCGGCGACGAGTTCGACAACGCCTTTCAGTCGATGACCGGCGGCAAGTACCAGGAATGGAACTTCGGCATCAACCTGAGCATGCCGTTGGGCTTCCGCAAGGAGATGCTCGGCGTCCGCAACGCCCAGTTGAACATCGCCCGGGCGAAGACCCTGCTGCGAGCCCAGGAGTTGGAGGTCACGCACCAGTTGTCCTACGCCATCCGGAGCCTGGAAAAGGGCATCGTCATCACGCGGACCAACTACAACCGGGTGCTGGCGGCCCGAAAGCAGGTCAAGGCGGTCCAAGCGGCCTTCGAACACGGCGACATCACGCTCAACGTCGTTCTGGACGCCCAACGCCGGCTGGCCGAGGCCGAAATCCAGTACTACCGCTCGGTGGTCCAGTACAATCTGGCCCTGGCGGAGGTCCATCTACGCAAGGGCTCGTTGCTGGAGTACAATGGCGTCTACCTGGCCGAGGGTCCCTGGCCGGGCAAGGCCTACTTCGACGCTCGTCGTCGTGCCCGGGCACGCGACGCGGCCTGCTTCCTCGACTACGGCTTCACGCGGCCGAAGGTCATCAGCCGCGGGGCCTACGAGCAGCACGCCGGCCGGTTGCCCACGGGTGAAGACGCGGTCCCGTTGGCCGATCCCGAGACCATCCCGACGCCCGCGCCCCTCCAACCGAAACCGGAAGCGGACGACGCGAATCCGGGCGCCGGAGCGGTGAGCAAAGCAAATCAGGCGTGGCCCCACCTGTTCGGCAATGCCGGACAGCGGTCGGGCAAGTCGCGATCGACCGCGGCCGGACGGCTGGCCGCCCGATTGGACAAGAACGCCGGCGCCGACACGTCGGAGGTCCGGCTGGTCAGCTTCGAGCCGGACAGCGCGTCAAGCGCCTCGGCCCGAGGCCAGAGCAAGAAGCAAGATAATTCGGCGGAGGATTCGTCGGTAGGCAAGTGGAGAAGCATCAAACGCGGATCGGGGCCGGCGAATGAATCTTTCGCGAATCCAGCGTCTGCTGAAACTGCTGGGACTGCTTCAAGGTGGTCGGGGATACAACGTTGAGGCCCTGGCCGAGGCCTGCGGGGTCAGCCGGCGGACCATCTTCCGGGATCTCGACGCGTTTCGCGAGTCGGGCTTGCCCCTGACCTATCACGAGGCCGAGCAGCGCTACCGGCTGCCCGGCACGCAGTTCCTCCCGCCGACCAACTTCACGCCCGAGGAAGCGCTGGCCCTGATCGTGCTGTGCCACGAGACGGGCCGTGCGGGCATGCCCTTTCTGGCGGCGGCTCGAAACGCGGCCATGAAGCTCGAAAGCAGCCTGCCCAGCCGGCTACGCGAACAGCTCCGCGCGACGGTCGACTCGGTCCAGATCGAGATGCCCCCGTCCAACCCGTTGCACGGGCAGGAGCCGATCTACGAACAACTGGTCGAGGCCGTCTCCCGGCACAAGGCCGTGCGGATCCGCTACGCCGCGCCGACCGAAGAGGGCGAGTTCCGCACCCGGCTGGCCCCCTACCGGCTCTTGTTCAGCCGGCGAAGCTGGTATGTCATCGGACGCTCGTCAATCCACCGGTCGGTCCGGACGTTCAACGTCGGGCGGATCCTCGGGCTCGAACCGCTGGACGAGCCGTTCGACGTCCCCCGGGGATTCTCGATCGACCGCTACCTCCGCAACGCCTGGCACCTGATCCCCGAGCCGGGCCCCGACCAGGAGGTCGTCGTCCGTTTCAGCCCGCGCGTGGCTCAGAACGTCGCCGAGGTTACCTGGCACAAG
>JAFGFF010000296.1 GCA_016931075.1 Pirellulales bacterium
GCACGTGCCTATCGATCGGAACACCGCCAAAGCTGGCTTCGTTTATCAGGACTCTAGCAGGCCGCTCAGAGACTACCGTGAGGGACGTTGTCCGTCTTGTGTCGTGTGAAGTCAAGGAGGAGAGCACCGCAGCTATAAGGCCTTTCGAAAACGACGTTTACACATTGCCACTCCTCCGGCAAGCTCCGTTGTCGGCGGGTCGGATGCCAATCACACCTATTCGATGTCCTGAGAAGCTCGTACTGGCTGTACTGGATTAGGGTTGTTGTACTGCGTTAGTTCGACATTGCACAAGCCTCCCACTGCATTTGGAGAGCCTGTTTTCCATGAAGGACAACAGGCTTCTCCAACGCGGTTTCCAACGAGATCTCCGCAAGAGCAAGTCCCGACAAGAGCAAAAGGTCGCTGACAATGCCCGTCAGCGGCCCTTTTCAATGGGCAAGACGGGAACCACGTCACCTGGTCACTTCCGAGAATATAAAGGTTTGTTCAGGCAATTGGTGATACAGGATGCAATAGAGCCGCGTATGAATTGACCTGGTCGGTCGCCGGCAGAAGAGTAGAATAGATATGAACTGTCCCGCACACCGGGTTGTTGCCCGAGAAAGAGGACTTCGTGCCGCGCGATCGTCACGTCGATTGGAACCGGGTCTACAACGAGGAGCGGCCGCCCGTCTCGGCGGTCGACTCGAAGACGCGGTTGGGGGCGTGCGTGGTGATCTTTGTGATCCTGTTGGGGGTGGTCTTCGGGCGGCTGGTTCAACTCGAGGCGGCCGACGGCCAGGCGTTCCGGGACCGGGCGGCCCGACCGGTGACCGAGCGGCACGAGGCGCGGGGGACGCGAGGCCGGATCCTTGCGCGGGACGGGACGGTCCTGGCCCAGGACGAAACGGTTCGGGCGTTGGCCGTCCGCTATCGCTACTTGCAGGAGCCGCCCGATCCGACGTGGCTTCGGTCGATGGCCCGGGCGAGGCTCACGCGGGCTCAACGTCGCAACCCCGAGGACGTGGCCGCCGCTGAAGAACAGGTCACCACCGAGCGTCAATTGCTCCGGCAGCGGCTGGCCAAGCTGTGCGGGCTGTCGCTGAACGAGTGGATCCGTCGGGCGGCGCGGATTACCGGCGAAGTCCAGCGAATGTCGGCGGAGGTTCACCGTCGGCGTCAGGTCAAATATGACAAGGAATGCGCGGCCTTGCGGCGGACGTGGTGGGACCGATTGTTCGACACGCCGCAGCCCCCGCCGCCGTCGCCGGAGCCGATCCGCGAGGAACTCGACTACCATGTAATGGTGTCCAACGTTCCGCCCGAGGTCGAGGCAGAGATCCGAAAGCACCCGGCCGACTACCCGGGCGTGCGGATCGTCGACCATACACACCGCGCTTACCCCGGCAAGAAGTTGGCCTCGCATGTGATTGGCCATCTGGGATTGATCGAGAAAGGGGAACTCGAAGCCGACACCGAACATGCTTATCGCGAGGACGACCGGTGCGGACGGGCAGGGCTGGAATTGCAGTACGAGGCCCTGCTGCACGGACGGTGGGGCGAGGTGGTCGAATCGACCGACCGGGCAGGCCGGGTCCTTTCGAGCGACGTCCGACGCAAGCCGGGCGTCGGCAGCGACCTGATTCTCACGCTCGACGCCAAACTCCAAGCCACAGCCGAGGATCTGCTCGACCAGGCCCTGCGGCGCCGCGAACTGACCGGAGCCAAGCCGAAGGAGGCGGGCGGGGCCATTGTCGTCATGGACGTTGAGACGGGCGGCCTGCTCGTGGCGGCGGCCACACCCGGCTTCGATCCCGGGGCGTTTGTCGATCCGCAACGTACCGACGAAGTCCGAAAGTTGCTCGCAGATCGGGCGAAGCCCCTGTTCGATCGCACGGACCAGATGGCCATTCCGCCCGGCTCGGTCTTCAAGGTCGTTTCGGCCATTGCTCTGTTGGAAGGGCACGTCGTCGGGCCGGCCGATCCGTTCCAGTGCCAGGGCTATCTGGACTCGCCCGACCGGTGGCGGTGCGAAATCTATAACCGCGAGCACCACGGCCACGGTCGGGTCACGCTGGCCGGCGCCTTGGCCCAGAGCTGCAACGTCTACTTCTTCCACCATGCCTCGGTCCTCGGGCCGGACGCACTGGTCGACTGGGCGACTCGGTTCGGCTTCGGCCGGCCGACGGGCGTCGACCTGCCTCACGAGGCGGTCGGCGAAGTGCCTCGGCCCGAGACGCTGGGTCAGAACGAAGGCCGGCTCTGGCGGGCAAGCGACACGATGTCGCTGGCCGTGGGTCAGGGGACCCTGACCGTCACGCCGCTGCAAGTCGCCCGGCTGATGGCGGCCGTGGCCAACGGCGGCCGACTGGTCACGCCCCACCTGGTCGATCGGATCAAGCGCCCCGGCGACGCCAGCAGCGGAAATGGTGCCAGGCACCTTTTGTGCGAAGCACCCGAAGGGCCGTTCCGGCAAAAGGTGCCTGGCACCATTTCCGCTGCCTGTGAACAGTTACAATCGGTTCGCCCCTCCCCACCCAAGCCGATCGCCGGGCTGTCCCAAGAAACCCTGACCGCCGTGGGCCGAGGGCTCTACGAAGCAGTCGACTCGCCGCTCGGAACGGCCTTCCCGACCGTGTATCTGCGGTCTGTATCGATCGCCGGCAAGACGGGCACGGCCCAAACCGGCAAGGGCCGCTCCGACCACGCCTGGTTCGCCGGCTACTTCCCGGCCGAGAAGCCCAAGTACGCCCTGGTCGTCGTCCTCGAGCACTCCGGCGACGGCGGCGAAGTCGCCGGCCCCGTCGCTCAACGGATGGTGGAAGCCATGCTGATGGAACTGTGAAATTGCATTTCATGCCGCGCGTGTTCGATCCTGCAATGACTGCTCACAATGAAGCTTCGGCAAGGTCATGATAGGGAAACAACATGGACGACGAGCGCGAAGTAGTTGGCCCGCCTCTCCAAGAACACGACGATGTGCCGAGGGAACGTAGATGGTACCGCACCGTCATTCTGTTCGTTGTTCTTGTGGCGACCTTCGCGGTGCTCTTGTTGCCTGGCAAGCTTACATGTCGATTAACGACCGATACGAGTTTTCCATATCCGCGCCACGAAGTGGTGATCGACTATGGGTGGCCGTTCTGTTATCTCTGCCGCAAGT
The DNA here is from genome assembly GCA_016931075.1 of Pirellulales bacterium. Taxonomy (GTDB): domain Bacteria; phylum Planctomycetota; class Planctomycetia; order Pirellulales; family Thermoguttaceae; genus JAFGFF01. The sequence goes on from JAFGFF010000296.1 coordinate 3,146, forward strand.
GCAGTTCCAAAACCGGTTGCTGGCAAGAGACCGAAGGCTACGTCGGCCCGACGTTCCGGGAGTATTGGACGTTTTTGGGGCGTGTGGAGCGATTCGAGCCGGCTGCCTTGTTGGCCGATCTTGGTGTGATCCTCCTGTGTGCGTTTGGGGTGCTCGTCGTGATTCGTTGGCTGAGACGCCACCCCGGCAAATTCGGACAATTCCGCCTTCGGACGTTGTTGCTTGCGTTCGTCCCGATTGCCTGCTTGTGCTCGTGGTGGAAGGTGAACTACGACGCATTTAAGAAGGAAGAAAATTGCCTCGGCACGCTCACGAAGCTTGGCACATTATTCCGTCGTCTTAACGATCCAACTCCAGGCGTAGTACGCGAGCTAGCAGGGCCGGATTGGGTAAGGTCTCTAATTGACATGCCAAAACTCAAGCAATTTGACCGTGTTGTGGCTCTTGACTGCGCGGGAAGGTCAACTGAGGTGGGGGAAGGACGGTTCGTTAACTTTATGTATATCAACCATATGCAGCTTGAGAAACTCTCCTCATTGCCGTCCCTTCGGATTCTTTCGTTCAATCACAACATCGGCGTAACGGACTACACCATACAATATCTCGAAGGTCTGGACCGCCTTGAAGTATTGGACCTTTCTGGCACGTTGGTAGGGGCCGAAGGGCTTGCGCACTTGGATACGTTCCCGGCGTTGCACACGCTGTACTTGATCTCCGTACGAATGGGGGACCATACACTTGAGCCATTAAGGCAACTCAAAGGGCTTGAATGCCTGGACCTCACTTACACCAATCTGCGAGACAATGGGGCGCAAGATCTCAACGACTTACGTTTGAAACGCCTTTGCCTCCGGGGAACGGAATTGACGGATGAAGGCCTTGAAAGGCTCACGGACCTGCCTTGCCTGGAAGAGATTGACCTGCGAGACACTGCCGTCAGCTGCGAGGGAGTTGCTCAATGGAAGGCAAAACATCCAAACACGAAAGTGATTTGGGCGGAGGACAAAAGCCAATGAGAATCGAGAATGCCTAACGCCTGCCGGCGGGTGGCACTGGCGCGGGCAACCGTGTTTAGTGGTGCGCTTACGTCATATCTGCTGGCCCAGCAACACCGGCATGCGGTCGTGGCGGGTCATGATCTGGTAGTAGCGGGAGGCGGGCTGGGTGAGCATGTAGACGCGTGGTCGGGCGTGTTCGTCGCGGACGAGGACGCCGCGAATGCCCTCGGTGATCAGGAACCAGACGCCTTTTTCCAGGCCCAGGGCGGCGGGGATCTCAACCATCTCGGGCTCAAGCCACGTCCAGCGGCCCGCCTCGAGGCTTTCCTGGCGACACCAGCCTGTGCGCGGCAGCCGCGACGCGCGGTCGTCCCGGTTGCCCCAGGCGACGAGTTCCAGACGGTGGCCGTGCCAGACCGGCAACTCGGCCTGTGGGTCGCGGAAAGTGAAACGCAACTCCCGCGTCGCCTCCGGCTCGCGCGTCGCCACGCGGTGCGGATAGCGCTCGACCCATTCCTCGGGCACGGCGTCGATCGGTAGGGCAAGGCCAAAACACATGAGATGCTGCTAAAAACACGTCTTTCCGTAAATGTCGCAAATGTCGTACGAGTTGGTCGTGTCGCGGTAGATGTCGCCCAGCGGGAGGGTCGCGCCGCTTCGGAGCGCGAACCGGCCGACCTGGGTGTTGATCAAGTGTTTGACGTGCCGAATCGCCTGGTGGCGAGGGTCGGGCTTGTCCCACAAGCAGCGTTGAACGTCCCGGCGGGCGGTCAGTTTGCCGGCGATCAGGTGCATGTAGGCCACCACTTGCCCGTTCCAACAGGCGGCCAGCATCCGCGCGCCGGCCGTGTACAGTTCGTGAAAATCGGCCGTGGGCCACAGGCTGGCCGAGCGGAGCACGCCGCCGCCCGGCTTGAAGACTAGGCTCAACAAAAGCCGCTCGCAATAGACGTCGTGATAGTCCAACGCTTCGACCAGCCGCTCAGCGTTCCGCGCGACCCAGGCCGTGACCCGGTCGGGATCGGCCGTGGGGCCGCCCAGGCTGCCGCCCCGGCTCAGATTTTTGTGCGGGGTCCGCGTGGCGTGCAACGGCAGGACAGACGTACCGTTGAGCTCCCACCACAGGTCTTCTCCCCGCTTGGTCAACAAACGGCGGATCAGCCGACGGTCGGCCCGGACGAAATCCTCGCAGGTGCGGATGCGGTGGCGTTCGAGCTTCCGGCTGCTGCGCCGCCCGACGCCGGTAATCTTATCGACCGGACGGCCGCGGAGCAACCGGGCGACCGCCTCGGGCTCGACGGCCACGACGCAACCAAACGGCTTTTCGGAACTGGACGCCAGCTTGGCCAGGATCTTCGACGGCGCGACGCCCACGCTCGTCGGCACGCCCGCCGCCTGCAAAACATGGTTCTGCAGCGCCAGGGCCTCGGTGTGGGTCATCGCCTGGGCGTCAAAAAATACCTCGTCGATCGAATAGTATTCGACCGTCGGGCTGAACCGGCACACGGCGTCGTAAATCCGCCGCGAGAGGACCTCGTACCAGCGGAAATCGCGTTTGACGAAAATGGCCTCGGGACAAAGGGGCAAGGCGTCCCAGATGGGCATGCCGGTCGTGACGCCGCGGGTCTTCAACTCGTAGCTTTTGGCAATCACGCACGCCCCCTGGTTGCTCAGCACGCCCACCGCCTGCCCCCGCAAAAACCGGTGCCGCACCCGTTCGCACGAGACATAAAAACAGTCGGCGTCGAGATGTCCAATGTGTCGAGCCATGCAGGCAATTATAGTGTACTAATGTACATTTTCAAGAGGGATTCCGGAAACCGGGAAACCGTGCGTTTGCGGCCGAAAAGCCGTAGTACAAGAGGCCCGGGCGAGGGGAGAGAAAAGCGGCCTATAGAAAAGGAGACCGGGTGCCATGCTCCACGCTTGCGTGGGCATGCTTTCCTCCCGGGATTCCGCGGTCTCTACATGCCCACGCAAGCGTGGTGCATGGCACCCGTTATTGTTGGGAAGAGATAATGTTGGCGGCAGGCCTACGGGTTTTGGATGTAGCTACGCATGAAGTGGTTTTCCATGGCGAGGCGGTCGTGGTGGGCTTTGACAACGTCGCCGATTGAGACGAGGCCGACGAGCCGGCCGGAGGCCACTACGGGCAGGTGGCGGATCCGGCGGCTGACCATCAGGCCCATCACGCCGGCGATCGTGTCCTCGGGCCCCCCAGTGATGACAGCCCGGGTCATGAGCTGTTCAACGGGGACGTCCTGCCACCGGCCCTCGTATTTGGCGCAGAACCGGAGGAAGTCGCGCTCGGTCACGATGCCGACCGGCGGTCCGTCGGGCGTTTCGGGCGGGGTGACGACCAACGCGCCCATGTTCAACTCGGCCAGAAGCGACATGGCCTCGCCCAACGTGGCGCCGGGCGCGATCCGGTGGACCGTCGTGCCCTTGGCGTGGAGAATGTCTTGAAGGGTCATCATGGCAACGACCTCGTGGAAATCGAGAGAAGGTGGAACCGGTTACGCGTCGTCGTTGACCGTCTCCTCATTATTTTTATCCGACTCATCGGGTTCTTCATGTCGGGCAAACAGGACCGAGGCCAACATCGAGATGGCCAGCAGGCCGGCAATGACGGTCAGGGAGACCCATGTCGGGATGAAATGCGATTTCTCTCCGTGCCGGAGAATAACGACGTACTGGCCGATCATTTTCAGCCCGACGAATCCGAGCACGGCGGCCAGGCCGTAGTGCAGGTATTTGAACATGTCGACCATGCCGGCCAGCAAAAAGTATAACGCTCGGAGGCCCAGGATGGCAAACACATTGGACGTGAAAGCCAGAAACGCCATCCACTCCCGTCCGAAGCTAATCGGCACGATGGCGATTACGACCGGGACGCTATCGACGGCGAAGATGACGTCGGTGCTCTCGATCACCAGGAGGACCAGAAAGAGGGGCGTGATGCTCAACAGGCCGTCTTCTCGGGCGAAAAAGGCGTGGCCGTGCTCGTGGTGGTCGCCGCGTGTGATGCGGAAGATCCGCCGGGCCGTCTTAAGAACGACGTTGTTTTCCGGATGGACCTCTCCCCCTCCGTGCGTGGCCAGCTTATAGCATGTATAGATGAGAAAAGCACCGAAAATCGGATTCATCCAGTTGAAACGTTGAATCAGTTCGACGCCGGCCAGGATAAAAATCAGCCGCATCACCACGGCCCCGAGGATCCCCCAGAACAGGACCCGATACTGGTACATCATCGGGACTCGGAAGAAACGGAAGATCACCACGAAGACGAAGATGTTGTCCATCGAGAGCGCCTTCTCGACGAGATAACAGCTTAGGAAAGTGCTGCCCGCCTCGTGCTTGGCCCAAATCCAAACGCCCGCGTTGAAGATCAGGGCGATCCCAATCCAGAAGATCGTCCACCAGGCCGACTCTTTGAGCGACGGGGCGTGGTCGTGCCGGTGGAAGACGAAAAGATCCAACGTGAGCAGGGTCACAACGAGGCCGGCAAAGCCGAACCAGTACCACAGGTGAATCTCGGGCAAGAGTCTAACTCCGTAGGTGGAGGTGAGTCATCCGCCCTATCTCGGGCAGGGGGTTGCTTCCGAACCGTATAATCGAAATGCGTTCTCGCCGGCGGACCACCGGTCGGCGGCTCGAATCGCTGCCATCATAGAATCGACCGCATTTTGGGGCAACCGGCAATAGGTCCCCGCTTCCGGGTGGAACCGAAGCGGATCTCGCGGCGATGGGCCGCCGATTAGACCGTTCGGCCGGATTGTCCGGACCGGACAGACGCCTGAAAACCATGCGAAGACCGGTGAAAAAGCTAGATTTGCCGGGACGTCACCCGGCGTCCGAGGACCGGCTCCGCCCGGGCCAATCGTCCATATTACAGCATAAAAGAAGAGGTGAACGATGATCGAAGTCCTTCCCCTAAGTTCCGGAAACGTGATCGGCGTCAAGATCAACGGCAAGCTCCTGCACGCCGACTATGAGCAATTCGTCCCGCAGCTCGAATCCTTGATCCAGCAGTACGGCAGCCTCCGCTTTTACTGCGAGATCAGCAACTACCAGGGCATCTCGCTCCGGGCCATCTGGGATGAGACGAAGTTCGACGTAACCCACTGTCGCCAGATCGAGCGGTGCGCCGTCGTTGGCAACTCCTCCTGGCAAAAGTGGATGACCAACATGACCAAGGTCCTGTTCTACAAGGCCGACGTCCGCTATTTCAACGAAGATCAGGCCGACGAGGCTTGGAACTGGGTCAACGAAAACGCCCCGTGCTGCTGCTGCGGCTCGTCCAAGACCGGCAACGCCTGCAAGTAAGCTCGCATACCGAACAACCAGGTGAGAAGCACCCAACCGGGACAAGGGCCGATCCGGCTCTTGCCCCGGTTCTTTTTGGACACACCAGGGCACTCGAGGGGTGATTGACTATGCAGGGATTACGAGTCCCTACAACCCATTACCGAATAACCGACACTGCCCGGTTGACATGCTCGCGTGGCCACGATACGTTGCGTGCATTGCATATCTCTCGGTCCGGAGCAAGTTCTTATGAAGCCGATTCACCTGCACCACGTTTGGCAATATACCGACGTCGATCGGGCGTTTTGGAAGGAGCACCTGGAGGACTGGGTGCCGGCCCGGGTGTTCGACGCGCATACGCACGTCAACGAGCCGGAGCACCGGGTCGTCGAGATGACCGACCAGAAGCGCCGGCAGTACTGGGTGAACGAGGTGAGCGAGCCGATCGGCGCGGTTGCCGCCGAGCATTGCGCCAAGACGGTTTTTCCCAGCCGGGAGTTTTCGTGCCTGGCGTTCGGGCACCCGAGCCTCGATTACGATCTCGAGGCGAGCAACGCCAGCCTGCAGTCGGCCTGCGAAGCCCGAGGGTGGTATCGGCTGGCCGTGGTTCGGCCCGACTGGTCGGCCCAGCGCGTGGCGGCCGAGTTGGACCAACCCCGCGTGTTGGGCGTCAAGGTTTATTACGCCCTGATCAGCGACGACCCGACGACGCGCGACAAACACCTCGAAGCGAGCATCTTCGAGTTTCTGCCTCGGCATCAGCTCGACTTGCTCGACGAGCGTGGCGCCTGGGTGATCTTGCACGTGCCCAAGGCCGATCGGTTGGGCCATCCGGACAATTTGCGCGAGATCCGCGAGATTCGAGATCGCTGGCCGAACGTCGTGTTGGTGATTGCCCATCTGGGCCGGAGTTACACGCTTGCCCATGCCGAGGAGGCGTTGCCGGCGCTGGCCGACGACGAAGGCTTGTACTTCGACAACTCAGCCGTGCTGAATCCGGAGGTCCACCGGCTGGCGTTGGAGGTGTTGGGCCCTCGACGGATTCTCTACGGGACGGACAATCCGATTTTTTTCATGCGTGGTCGCCGCCAATGGCACGGCCGGTCGTACGTCAACCGGACGGATTACCCGTTCCACTTTAACCAAGACCGCGAACCGCCCGAGGTCGAGGCCGGCTACACGCTCTTCATGTACGAGGCCCTGCTGGCCCTGCGCCAGGCGTGCGAAGCGACCGGCCAGGACCGTGCGGCCGTCGAAGATCTCTTTGGCGGGAACGCCCGGCGGCTGATCGACGGCCGTTGACATAAGAGACGGCGAGGAGTATGGTAGCGCCATCGGGTGGGCGGTAGGCAGCAACTAGGCGGACAGCTCTCTCGGGCCGCCCTTCCCCTTTCGGCCAACTCGGCCACTGGACGATTTCGAGCACTGGGCGCCACCGAGCCAGTCATGGACCTTTCCGATCTCAAAAAGGCCGAGGCGGCGCTTCGCGAGAACGAACGCCGTCTGCAACTGGCCGTCGAAGGCACTGGGGCTGGGCTGTGGGACTGGGACGTCAAGACAGGAATTGTCACCTTCAACGAGCGCTGGGCCCAGATTGTCGGCTACACGCTCGAAGAACTCAAACCGCATAAGACCCAAATCTGGTTTGAGCTGACACACCCCGACGACGTGCAGCGGGCGCGCGAAGTCCTCGACGAGCATTTCTCCGGCCGACTCGACGACTTCGAGTGCGAGATGCGGATGCGGCACAAGGCGGGGCACTGGGTCTGGGTGCTTAGCCGGGGCCGCGTCGCCGAGCGGGATGCTGACGGCAGCCCCGTCCGGATGGTAGGCACTCATCTGGACATCACCGCCCGTAAGCAGGCTGAAGCGGCCCTGCGCGAAAGCGAAGAGCGGTTCCGGATTGTCATGAGCGATCTGCCGTATGCGGTTTGTGCACACGACCTTGACGGACGGATTCTGATGATCAACAACGCCTTGTGCGGACTAACGGGGTACACGGAGGAGGAACTGCTTTCACTCAAAGTGATGGACATTGACAAGGACATCGTATCTCGCCAAGACCGTGAGCGCATCTGGACGCGATTGGAGCGAGCAGGATCAGCCCGATTCGAAAGCGTCCATCACCGCAAGGACGGCTCCACCTATCCAGCCGAACTTACTGTGTCGGCGACAACACTGCACGGTATGCCGATACTGCTGGTTGCGACGCAAGACATCACCGAGCGCAAACGGGCCGAAGAGGCCATTCAAGAGAGCGAAGAGCGGTTCCGGATCACGTTGGAAAATCTTCCCTACGCCGTCTTCCTACACGACGTGGATGGTCGAATACTGATGGTCAACGAGGCGTCGTGCGACTACACCGGTTATATCCGCGAAGAGCTTCTCCGTATGACGATCGCCGACATCGACCCGGGCAGCGTGGCGCGAGTCGACCGCGAACATATCTGGCTCCAGCTCGAACAAGGAGGCGCCATTCGCCTCGACTCATTCCATCATCGCAAAGACGGATCGGAATACCCGGCCGAGGTGCATATCTCGGCATTCTCTCTTCGAGGGGAACGCCTTTTGCTCGGATTCGCGCAGGACGTCACGCAGCGTCGGCGCGCCGAACAGGAACGAGAAAAGCTCATCGCCGAACTCGAAGCCCAGAATGCCGAACTGGAACGATTCACCTACACCGTGTCGCACGACTTGAAAAGCCCGTTGATCACGATCACAGGCTACCTCGGTCTTCTGCAGGATGACTTGCATCGGGGCGACCTGAAAGCCGTCAAGGAAGAAGCCGGGCGGATTGCCGCCGCCGCCGAGCGAATGAAGCAGTTGCTCGAGGAGTTGCTCGAACTCTCGCGGATCGGCCGCCAGGTCAATCCGCCGGAAGATGTTCGTCTGGTCGACCTGCTCCGCGAGGTGTTCGAGGCGCTAGCCGGCCCGATCGCCCAACGGCACGCTCGGGTCCGTGTCGACATTCCTTCCAACCTGCCCACGGTTTGCGCCGACCGCCACCGGTTGCTCGAGGTCTTTCAGAATCTGATCGAAAACGCCGTCAAGTACCTGGGCGACCAGACCGATCCACGCATCGAGATCGGGGTGCGCTTCGATGATAGTCGGCCTGTCTACTATGTCCGCGACAACGGCATCGGCATCGATCCGAAGTACCACGAAAAGGTCTTCGGACTCTTCGATCAACTCAACCCGAAGATCGAGGGCACGGGCATCGGCCTGGCCTTGGTCCGCCGCATTGTCGAACTGCACGGCGGCCGAATTTGGGTCGAATCGGAAGGCCTCGGGCACGGCTCGACCTTCTGCTTCACCCTTGGCCAACGCCCGGCCGAGTAAGACAGCGTCGCCACGCCTCATTGTCCCTCTCTACGGTGTGCATATCTCACTTCCGAAGACTTGCCAACCTTATCAGCTTTTCGTGATTTCCATACCATCGTGGTGGCGAGGGGGAGCATTCCATCTTGCGGCAGGCCCACGTGCGGAGTGGTTAGACGATCGGCCGCATCCACGTAGTCGACTTTCGCACCCGAGAAAAGTGCGGAATTTCTCTGCCATTTGCTGGACCTGAAGAAGTCGACGTCTAGAATGACACTGTCGTGAATAGCGCGGGCAGCATGGCGACACACACGACTTCGCAATCACGGATCTTCACTCACATCGATGGAAATGACGGGAGGGTGGTTATGAGACGGGCACGCTTTTGGATCGGTCTGCTCGGCGCGGCGACGATCGGCATCACCACACAGACAACGGCCCAGGCCAGTTTGCTTTACGACTGGATCGGCGACCCCAACGGCACGGTCCAGACGGTCAACGATCCGGACGACGTCGCCTCGAACGACTCACGAGAGATTCTCAAGCTTTGGTACGCGCGCGACGCGAACACGCACTACTTCCGGATCGACCTGGCCTCCGCGCCCGGGCTGAACGACGGGGCCGGCGAGTATGCCATCCAGATCGATTCCGCACCCGGCGGTGGGCACTCGGGCCAGAGCAACTACATCGCCAACAACCTGGTCGACATCGACCAATTGGTCATGTCCCACTTCTCGCCCGGCGTGGGTGATTACGTCGGCCATCATCGCCACAATTTCACCCCGCCAGCCGGCGTCGACACAACCGACCTCCTTTCGATCGGCGGAGCGGTCGACCACACCGAGAACGGCGGCACGACCCTGCAATGGGCCATCCCGTTCACCGCGTTGGAACCCGGCCCCTTCAAGATCTGGGGCGTCACGATGGACCTCAACGAGCCGACCACATACGACCTGTCTGGTCCCATCATGGCCTCGGCCGTGCCCGAGCCGTCAACGATCACCCTGCTTGTGGCCGGTCTGGCGTGCCTGTGGCTGCGGCGACGTGTGTAATCTTTAACTTACCGAATTGAGGCCATCATCGTCACTGTAGGGAACGCCCTCTGTGGCGTTCCATGCACCACGAGTTTGGCCCATTTTCCGCGGCCCGTGGAACGCCACAGAGGGCGTTCCCTACAGAACAAAGGCGGTAACTAATTTTTTGACCGTGCCTTACTTCTCGTCCGGGCGGCAACGTGACAGGGCCATCAGGGTGAAAGCCGTGCCGTACTGCTGGTGGTAGTCGAACAGCGGGAAGTCCCACCAGGAGCCGTCCTTTTCTTGGAGCGGCAGGAGCTGGTAGGCCAGGTGCTGCTGGAAGTGGGCACGCTCGGCCGGGTCGAGTTGCTCGATGCAGCCAGCCGCGTAGTACTGGCCGTAATAGTAGAAGTACGCGGCCACTTTCAACCACGACTCGTGTGGGATGGGACGTTTCCGGCCCATGTCGAGCCAGAGGTGCCGGGCGAAGAGCCGATCGAGCCAGGTCCGCATCACGGCCTTGGTCGTCTTCGGGTCGTCCCAGAGGTACATGGCCAGGTTGCACGCCTGCGAGCGGCCCAGGCTTCCGCCCGGCCGGTTGATGTCGCGCATTGGGCGGTCGTGCAGGTATTCGCCGTAGAGGTAACTGAAATCGGGTTTGCGCTGCCGGCGGATCGAATCCATCGCCCGGCGGATCGTCTTCGGGTCTATTTCGACGCCCGTCTTCTTCGCGTCGGACAGGGCCACAAGCACCGTGGCCGTGACAAAGCTCATCGTCGAGCCGCTGGGCCGTTGGGTATGGGCACGCAGGTCGTAGTAGCACCAGCCGCCGTCGATGCATTCGTAACGCCGCAGCATGTCGATCTGCTGTTCGAGCAACGCCCGGAGTTTTGCCTGCCGCGCGGGGTCCTTCTCTTGGCGTTGCCAGAGCCGGGCCAACGCCTGGATCGAGTAGGCGTGGGCCCAGGTGTTGTAGAGCGTTTCCGGATCGGACCGACGGACCTTGGACAGATGGTCGAGCATCCACGCCTCGCCCCGATCGAGCGCCTGGGCGACCTCGGGCCGTGGATCGCCGCTGTCGATCAGGCCACAGATGCACAGACCGGTCACCGCCGCGCGAAAAGCATGATGAGCGCCGGGGACCGGGGCATAAATGTCCGAGGGCTTCGAATTTTGGGCGGAGCCCCACGAACCGTTCGGGTTCTGGCGTTTCAGCAGGAAATCGACGCCCCGACGGATCGCCGCGTCAATCTCCTCGGCCGAGGGCGGCGTGATCGGGGCCGGCCGGGGCGCGTCGGGATCGAAACGCTCGCCGACGGGCGGTTCGGTCGGCGCATCCGCCTTGGGTGGTTCTTTCGCATGCGTCAAGGCGACGAGAACCAGTAAAACCAGCGCGCTGCAGACGCCGCGTCCGACGTGTTGTGTGAAGGTCGTCATCGAAGGATCCTACTTCTTGTCCGCCTTCTTTTTCGGCGTGCCTTTGCTATCCGTCTTCTTCTCGGCCTTCTTCACCGAGGTCTTCTTCGCCGGCTTCTTGGCGACCTTCTTGCCGCCCGAATCCTTCTTGGCGTCGGCCTTGGGCGCTTTAGGCGGTTCCTTCGGGCATTCGCGGAGGATCTTGTCGCCTTCGGCCAGGCCCTTGAGGATTTCGACTTTCTCGCGGGTCCGTTTGCCGACGGTGACGGGACGTTTGGTCGTCTTGCCCTTCTTGTCGACGCGATAGACGAAGTGCTTGTCGTCGTCCAGCGGCTCGGTACCCAGCGCAGCGGGCGGAATAACCAGGGCCTTCTTGTTCAGGTAACCCTGCAGCTTGATCGAGCAGGTCATGCCCGGCATGAGACGCTCGGCCGGTTTGCCGCCGGGAACCAGCTTCGCCGTGAAGCTGCTGTTGGGGAAAGGAATCTCAGCCAGTTCGGCCACCGTGACGGTCAGCTTCCGATCCGGGAAGGCCGTCGGCTTCGCCACGCCCTGAACGCCCTCGTGGACGTACTGCAAATCGTCCTCCGACACGGCGGCCACGATGTGCATCGGTCGGGCTTGCACCACCGTCATGAAGACCTTGTTCGTCGGCAGGGGCGCGCCCCGGTGGAACTGGTCGGACGAGCTGCCGCCCGTCCAATCGCCGTCGACGCACCGGCCATAATAAACCACCCCGTCGATGGGCGACTTGATCGTCATCAGGGCTCGATCGGCGCGCAGCGCCTTGAGTTTCTCCTGCTGGCGTTCGCGGGAGATACGCATCCGTTCGAGGTCGAGCTTCTGTCGTTTCAGGGCCAGCGGCAACAAGATCTTGGCCTGGTCGGCCGAGAGAAGTTCGCGTTGAAGTTCATCTCCGGCCGATTCCTTTTCACGCGGCAGCGTGTATTTCAATGACTGGTCGCGCCGGAACTTGGCCAACTCGTACGAAAACTTCGCTTGTGCCAGTGCGTCCCGCGCGCGGCGAAGGACGATTTCCTCGGTCTCTTCGGTGATCTCGTCGGCCTTGTACATCTTTTCGAGTTGGCGGAGTTCTTCCTTCTGATAGGCCAATGCGTCGCCCGACATCTTCACCATGAAATCGGCCAGCTTCTTCGACAACGGCAGAAGGGTTTTGATCGTCCGCTCGTGGTCTTCCTTGGCGATCCGCCGGTCTCGCTCGGCGATGGCCAGGTTCATCGGCGTGAGCTTTTCGAGCGCGGCGAGCTGCTGCCGGCCTTTTTCCAACTCGATGCCGGACAGACGGATCTGCGTCTGGAGATCGGCCAGCGTCTCGTCAAGGTCCTCGGGGTCGACGGCGACGAGCAAGTCGCCGCGCTTTACCCGCGTGCCCGGCTCGACCGCCTTGAGCACTTTAAACTGGCTCCACTGCTGCGGGTAGACGGCCATGGGCTCCATCCGCCGGGCCTCGAACCGGCCTTCCAGGCTCACGTCGATCTTCAACGGCGCCCGTTTGACTGTGTGCAACGACTCTTCGCTTGGCCCCGCGGGCTTCGCCTTTTCGGTCTCCTTCGACTTGGCCTTTTTCGATTTGGCTTTTTTGGACGTCTCGGGTTTAGCCTTCTTGGCCATCTCGGGTTTGGCTTTCTTCGCGGCGGGCGGCTTGGCCTTTTTCGCCGGGCTGTCGGCGGCTTGCACGGTCGCGGCCATCGGCCAGGCCGACAGCAGCGCAAAGGTCACGATCTTCAGGAAGAAGCTTCTCATCGGGTGGGTTCCTTCGGAAGGCATTGCGGCAGGGAGACGGGTGGCATGGGCGGTTTGTCCGCCCTTGCCCAACAGCCACAAGGGCGGGCAAGCCGCCCATGGCACCCGTGGATCTGTTGGCCATGCACAATTGTGCCTTGCTGACCGGTCCGATTCAAGCGTCTTCGCCCCCGAAACCGTGCTAACGCGAGCGGGGGGTGCCGCAGAAAAGGTGCCAGGCACCTTTTGCCGCAACGGCCCTTCGGGTGCTTCGCACAAAAGGTGCCTGGCACCTTTTCCGCGGGGGGTGCGTGTATTGGCGTCTTTTCGCCGGTTAGGCTCCCCAATTACCTCGGGCGTGATATGCTGGGGCAAAGTCCGCCGCGAAGGGGAGAGGCGGCCGGTGGCGCTCGGTGCCGATTACACCGGTTGAGGCTGCCGAACCGGCCTGTTCACCGCCATTTTTCCGCATTCGAGGGAGTGACCTCATGAACCGCCAACCGTTCCAAACCCCGCCCCGAACGTGGGAGCCGCGTCTGAACCACACGTGGCTGAGGCTCTGGCGGCCCTTGCGGCGACGCCGGCAACGCCGGATGCAGCGGCTCGTGTCGGTCGACGTCCAGGGGGCCGAACACGTCCGCCAGGCCCTCGCCCAGGGCCACGGGACACTTATTACGCCCAACCATGCGGGCCATGCCGACTGCTATGCGCTTTACGGCGCGGCCGACGCCGTGGGCTCGCCCTTCTACTGCATGGTCGCCTGGCAGGTCTTCGCCCGAAGCGACTGGCTCACCCAACGCGTGTTGCAGAACCACGGTTGCTTCAGCGTCGATCGCGAGGGGGCCGACCTGGGCGCATTTCGCCGGGCGGTCGACGTGCTGCGTAGCTGTCGCGAGCCGTTGGTCGTCTTTCCCGAGGGCGAGGTGTATCACCTGAACGATCGGGTCACGCCGTTTCGCGAGGGGCCCGCGGCCATGGCCCTGACCGCCGCGCGGAAGGCCGACCGGCCCGTCACGTGCATCCCCTGCGCGATCAAGTATCGCTACGTCGACGATCCGATGCCCGCACTGTTGGCCCTGGCCGACGAACTGGAGCAGGCCCTGTACTGGCGACCTCGGCCCGACCTCTCGCTGCCCGAGCGAATCTACCGGCTGGCCGAAGGGGCCCTGGCCCTGAAAGAACTCGAGCACCTGGGCACGACCCAGTCGGGATCCTTGCCCGAGCGGGTCGCAAATCTCATTCAGGCAATCCTCGACCGCCTCGACGGGCAGTATGACACCGACACGTCGGCCATGACCGTGCCCGAGCGGATCAAGACGCTTCGACATGCCGCCATCCAGCGATGGGAGAGCCATGAAGAGGGCGATCCGCAACGGGCCAGCGCCGGCCACGATCTGGACGATCTGTTTCTCGTCGTCCAGGCGTTCAGCTACCCGGGCAACTACGTCTCCGAACATCCGACCGTAGAACGCCTGGCCGAGACGCTCGACAAGTTCGAGGAAGACATCCTCGGGCTCACGACGGCCCGAATCCGAGGCCGCCGGACCGCCACCGTCACATTCGGCCCCCCGATCCCCGTCCCGGCCGACCGCTCGGCCAAAGGGGCCGCCGCCACGCTCACCCGAACCCTCGAAGAACAGGTCCAGGCACTCCTGGACCGCAACGGCACCACCGCCGGGCCGGCCTGTCCAGAACAAGAGTGATGTGATAGGCTGAGTGTGACCCGCCAACCAACGGGTGCCACTGCTGGCTCGTCCAGCAGTGCTTTCTACGTATGCCTTCTGCCAGGCACTGCTGGGCAAGCCAGCAGTGGCACCCGGCATTACCCCACTTCGTGATTCAAGAACAAGAATAGAGGAATCTCCCATGTCCCACTGCTGGAAACTGTGCGCCAGACGAGTTGTGTTTGCTTCGTTGTTCGTGCTCCTTGCGTCGTCGTCTTTTGGAGAGGACAAGACGGGTCCGAAGAAAGCGGCCGCGTCCCAGGCCGCGCCGCCGACGGTCACGCGGTGTGACAAGCTGCCCCACGCGATCACGCTGGTCGAGCTGTCCAACGGGCTGACAATCCTCGTGCAAGAGAACCACGTCGCGCCGGTGGCTACGGTGCGGTGTTTCGTCAAGAATACGGGCTCGTCGTTCGAAGGAAAGCGGCTGGGCATGGGCCTGAGCCATCTGATCGAGCATCTTACGGCCGGCGGGGCGACGACGAACCGGTCGGAGGAGGAAATCGAGCAGATCGTCAACTCGTTCGGCGGGGCCACGAACGCCTACACCAGCTCAAACCTGACGAGCTACTTCATCGACTGCCCCTCGAAAAACGCGCTGACGGCCGTCGACCTGATCGCCGACCAGATGCAGCACGCCGCCTTCGAGCAGGCTGCGTTCGACCGGGAGTTTCAGGTCGTCCAGCGCGAGCTGTCCGACGGCGAAGTGAACCGGGGTCGCGTGCAGTGGAAGCTTTTGAACGAGTCGCTCTACACGGTCCACCCGGCCCGAAACCCGGTGATCGGCTACCTCGACGTGCTGCGCCGCGCGACGCGCGACGATTGCGTCGATTTCTACCGCCATCGCTACGTGCCCAACAATCAGGTCTTCGTCGTCGTGGGCGATGTAAAGACCGACGAGGTGTTGGCCCGAGTGGCCAAGGCCTGGACCGGCACGGGCCGCAAGCCGGAGACCTACATCGCGATGGTCGAGGAGCCCGAGCAGATGGCGCCTCGCGTGGCGTTCCAGGAGATGGACGGCACGACGTACGACATGGCCTTTGCCTGGCCCACGGTCGAACTGTCGAACCAGGACCTGTACGCCCTGGACGTCGCGTCGTACATTCTCAGCGCGGGCGACAGCTCGCGGCTGGTCCGGTCGTTGAAATATGAAAAGCAGCTCGTCCTCTCGGTCAATGCGGCCAGCTACACGCCCTCCTACGTCAAAGGGTTCTTCGTCGTGATGGCCAACAGCCGGCCCGAGACGTGGAAACAGGCCGACGCCGAGATCCTTAAGGCGGTCTACGGACTCCGCGACGAACTGGTCAGCCCGGCCGAGCTGGACAAGGCGAAAAAACAAAAGGCCTCGGAGCTGGTCTTCGGCCAGCAGACCGTCCAGCAGGCGGCCGAGAGCCTGGGCCGGAACTACATCGGCACGGCCAACCCGCTGTTCGACGAGACCTACGTCGAAAACATCCAGAAGGTCACCGCCGAACAGGTCCGCGACGTCGCGCGGCGCTATTTCGTGCCCAACCGGCTCAATCGGGTCGTTGTCACTCCGCCGGGCGGAGCCCCAAAAAGCGCCGACGAAGCGGCCACGGCCGGCAAGAGCAAGATCCAATTGTCCCGGCTGCCTAACGGCGTCCGCGTGTTGGTCAAGCGTCAGGCCAACCTGCCGATGGTCAACGTCCAAGCCCATGTGCTGGGCGGCTCGCTGGCCGACACGCCGGCCACCGCCGGCCGCGCCAGCCTGGTCGGCGCGATGCTCGATAAAGGCACGGCCAAGCGGACAGCCCAGCAAATCGCCGACTATTTCGACTCGATCGGAGGCCGGTTCTCGACCGCCGCCGGCCGCAACACGCTCTCGGCCAGCGCGACCGTCCTGCGCGACGACTTGCCCCAGGCGGCCGGGCTCCTGGCCGAATGTTTCATCCGGCCGACGTTCCCCGAGGACGAGTTCGCCAAGGTAAAACGTCTTGCCCTGGGTGCGATCGCCCAACGGGCAAACAGCCCTCACAGCGAGGCGTTCGAGGTCTTTTTCGACGCCCTACCGGCCACGTCGCCCTACCACGTCCTGCAAGGCGGCACGAAAGAATCGGTCGACCGGCTGACCGTGGCCGACCTTCGTACATATCACAAGGAGTACTTCGTGGCCGAGTCGATGATCGTCACGATCTTCGGCGACGTCGAGCCCGACGAGGCCCTGGCCCTGGCCAAGCAACTTTTTGGCAGCGTGCCCTCCTCGAGCAAAAAACCGCCGCTGAACCTGAACGGCTCGAACGCGGTGCCCAAGTCGGTTGTGCGCCACAAGCAGACGAACAAGCCGACCGGCATGATCCTGCTGGGCTTCCCCGGCGTGAGCATCCACGACGAGAAGGACCACGCGGCCCTGACCGTGTTGGACGCGATTCTTTCGGGCTACGACTACCCCGGCGGCTGGCTCCACCACGAGCTTCGCGGCGAGGGGCTCGTCTACTTCGTCCACGCCGACCAACTCACCGGCCCCGCCCCAGGCTACTTCGCCATCTTCTGCCAAACCCGGCCCGACAAGATCGACGAAGTCCTCCAGCGCATCCGCAAGAACCTCGACCGCGCGAAATCAGGCGACATCCCCGAAGACGAATTCCGCCGCGCCGTCGAAATGATCCTCGCCATGCACGCCCAACAAAACACCACCATCTCCTCCCAAGCCGCCGAATCCGCCCTCGATGAACTCTTCGGCCTCGGCTACACCTACGACAAAACGTTCGACGCCCGGCTGCAAGCGGTTACCTTGGCTGACGTCGTCGCGGTGGCGAAGAAGTATCTGAACAACTCGGTGTTGGTGACAACGTCGCCGGAGAAGAGGGGGGAGTGAGAACGCCGGGTGGTGCACACTTATTGGGTGCCATGCCCAGACGACCGCCTCGGCGGCGGATGGGTATGTTGACGTGCTACCTCAAAGAGCATGCCCATTCCTCGCTGAAGCGAGGTCTGGGCATGGCACCCGATATGACACGCCCGATATGGCGCCCGGCTTATCGCTGCCTCTTCCTTGTCAGAACAAGGCCGGCTACGGGGAGCGTTAGGAGGGATACGAGGGCGGACGGTTCGGGCACGACGCTTGCCGGGGCGTGCACCGTCAGGAGCGTATAGCCCGACAGGTCGCCGGCGGTCCGATATTCCAACGAATAATCTTCCCCCAGGGTCGCGGTCGTCAACGAGTTCCAGTCCCCAACCGCCGGATCCCACCATTGAATCGCGTCGGTCCCTTGCACCAAGGTCCAAAACGCTTCCAGCGACCCGTCCGTCTCGCCCCACAGGGCCAGCATCCCGCCGTTGGCCATGTGGATGAATCCGTCTCCGTTTTCATCGTAGTCGGTAAATAGAAATCCATCAACAATGACCAACCCACCGTTGAGAATATTAAGCACTCCGCTGCCTTCGTCGCCGACGCGGAGGCCGCCGATGTTTTTCCAAGTGGAACCTTCCCCGTCGACGGTCACTTCGCCGGATGATTCGGAATCGTAGCCAATGGTGCCATAAGCATCACTAACCATGCCACCATGGGTGATATGGAGCGTGCCATTGCTGTAATTGCCAACATAGAGGTGGCCGCTGTTAATCCAAGAAGAACCATCACCGTCGACGGTGGCTTCGCCCGTCGAATTGAAACCGTCGCCGATGTGGCCTTCACCATTGCTGACCATGCCGCCGTGGGTGATGTTGAGCTTGCCGGCGCCCTTTCGACCGACGAAGAGGTAGACGCTGTTGGTCCACGTGGATCCTTCCCCGTCGACGGTGACTTCGCCCGTCGAGTTGGAGCCCGACGCAATGAAGCTGCGGTCATGGCTGACCATGCCGCCATTGGTGATCGTGAGCGTGCCGCTGCCTCCCGGGGCGTAGTCCAAACCACCGATGTCAAGGTTGCCGCTGTTGGTCCACGTGGAACCTTCCCCATCGACAGCGACTTTGCCCGTCGCACCAGAAAAGTAACCAATGCTAACGTGGGAATTGCTGACCATGCCGCCATGGGTGATACGGAGCACTCCGCTGCCTCTGTAGCCGACTCGGAGTTCGTCGCTGTTCGTCCAAGCGGAACCTTCGCCATCGACCGTGACTTCTCCCGTCGAATCGTACCAGTAGCCAAGGCAACCATAGGCACTATCGACCATGCCGCCGTGGGTGATATTGAGCGTGCCGTTGCCTCCATGGCCCCAGTAGCCTCCCTGGTCCCAGTAGCCGCCTCCGACGCGGATTTCGGTGGTGTTGGTCCAGGAGGAACCCTCCCCGTCAACGGTGACTTCGCCTGTCGAATCATCGTCGTAGCCAAGATATCCCATGCCGGAAACGATAGCATCGCCTTCGGTGACCGAGATGGAACCGGCGCCGCCAGTTCCATACCCAATACGCGCTTCGGTAACACTGGTCCAATTGTGGATGGGATCATCGGGATCGACATCGCCGGTGGCAACCACCGCAGCGTGAACACTGATGGCTTGACTGGTGAGAAAAAGAGCGAAAACCAAGAGCGTAGCAGAGCGTTTGGGGATTGCTTTCCACATTTGAAAACTCCTCGGCATCATATGGAAGTGCGGAAGAACGTGGATTTACACGGAACGCCTGAAGATTACAGCCCTAATGATAATATTGCAAGTCTCCCCAAACAACGCATTTCGAGCAGAATCCCGAAAATAAGACATGCAGAGGGAGGCTTTGCAAAGCGGGAAAGCGGGTAGCCCAGGTTCTCGAACCTGGGCCGCGCAGCGGCAGGAGGTGCTTGCGAGGTGGTTATCAAGACCTTTTGTGGCTTCGCCAAACCGGTTCAAGAACCGGTGCCACCCGCCGTGCAGGCAGGGCAACACGGCCGCCAGGATCGGGCTGCGCGTGACGAGATACAACGCCACGGCGAGAAGAATCGTCAGAAGGAACAGAGCTCGCTTGAGCCAACTCGGTTGAGTATCCATGCAGGCCAGCATGATCTGAAGAAGGCAGGACGTCAACCCGGCAGGCAACGTCCACACAACACCTCTTGGGCCACACGGTCCCCGATAGTCGATGACTCGTGGCCATCGGCGATTGGCTGAACGAATGCTCAATAGGCAACCACGATGGTCTGGTGCGTCTTGATATCGCCTGGAAGTACAATCCATTCCTTCTGGACGTCGATCTTCTCGTAAGCCTTGCCGTTGACGGTGACGTTCTTGATGCGCTTTGCCTCCGGATGACGCAAGCGAAGATAGATTGTTCTGGGCAGATTTCGCTTCGGGGGATCAAGTTGAACGACGATTTCACCTTTGGATTTTGGCGACGGTTGGTATGCCAGCGACATCGGGCCAAAATGGGTGGCAGCGCCGTAGACGCCGATCTCGTCCCCGTCCCGCAGCCAATAGCGAGGGATCGCCTGGCCCAGATAAAGCGTATCGCCGTCCTCGCGAACGAACATCAGCCGTAGCCAGAAGGCCACCTGGGCTTCGTCCGACGTCTTGAAGTGGTCGCCAACCGGGTAGCCCAACTCCGGTTTCGCGTGCTCATTGAGCATCGTCGTCTCGGGATAGAACGCGGACGCGAATCCGTTGAAAAACGCCCGGAGATAGTGTTTGATCTCGTCGCGATAGAGATACGGCAGCGGGCCGTCGAGCAAATTGGCCTGCATCGAGAAACCGCCGCGGGAAAACCAGAACTGCTCGAACGTCGGAATCGAATACCCGTATCGGTCGGAAATGTACAGGTTGTCTTCGTAATCCTTGAGGATCCACGCGGTTTCCGGCGCGTTGCAGGGAAGCAATCGGTAGGCGGGGAGGAACATGGACCCTTCGAGCGTCTCGCGAATCCACCCATTCGCCCGGCTGCGCAGGTGCAACTGCGAGGGATACTTCGGCACGTAGGTTCCGTCGCGCAGCCGAACCACGGGCGTGTGCACGCGAGATTCGGTGAGTGCTCGCATCACGTCGTCGTGATAGGCTTTCGCCTCCGCCTGCAGACGCTTCGCCTCGGGATGGCCGAAATCGGACAGGGCCTCGACGGCAGCGTCGAATCCCCAGACGGCGGCCGTGTTCGTCGCCTGCCAATACCAATAGTCCTGCACATCCTCTAGCCCTCCGGCGGGCAGGAAGCCGTATTCCAGCCGTTTCGTGCCGTCGGCGTTGAGATTCATCGTGTTCTTCCGCTCGCGCACGATCCACTCGCAGGCGGCGAGAATGTTCGGCGCGACGCGCTGCATCCACGCGCGATCGCGTGTATAGCGCCAGTGTTCGGCCAGGCACCAGAGCACGTAGCCGTGGTTCTTGTTGTAGCCGCCCATTTCCATGCCGTCGGCGCCGTAGAAGACTCCCGCCCGGCTGCGGAAGTTGCCCGGCAAGGGGACGGTCCCCTGATAATCGAGCATCGTTTGCAGACAATCTTCCGCGACCTTGTGCATGCCGCGGCGATCGAGCTCGCTGATCATCATGGCCGATTCGTTGGGAAACACGCCGTAGTGGAGCGAGCCGACCACGGCATAGCGGCGCGACGACGTCGCGTCCGGGTCGCGCAGACAATTCACCTCAAGGTGCCGCGTGTGGGCTTTGTAGAAATCGTTCAACCAGGGCTCGGGCGTGACGAGCCGAGCCGACCTGGCGGTGAGCTGACGCCATAAATCGAGCAGGGTCCGGCTCTCGGCGTCGAATGACCGACCGGCCAGCGCCGCAACGTCTTTGTCTTCGGTCAAGGTCACGGACGGAATGGCGAAGAACAGCTCGTGCGACTCGCCCGGCTTCAACGCGAGCGACCATCGCAGATTCCGGCCGTCGGGAATGGTCCGGCCCGCGTTGGCCGATCGCAATAGATAGCGAATCAACCGCCGGCCGTTCTTGCTCCGGGCAACCATGCGATTTCCGTCGAGTTCCAGGCGTTCCACGGCATTGCCGTCGCGCGAGCTCAGCGTCAGGGCCGCTTCGCCCGATTCCGACGAAGACGTGTTGACGATGCGAACACGCATGAATAGGACGGTCGGGTCGTCCACCGCGATGGAATCCAGATCGCCTTCGAGCTTGCCGAGGATCGTGGTTTGCTCGTAGAACAGCGGCCCCTCTTGCCACCATGTCCGCAGGCGGGGTAAATAGCCGTCGAGCAGCTCGCGGCCGCCACGGCGATTCGCGGGAAACCCGAAACCGAACTCGAGGTAGCGGTCCCTCCACAGCTTCCGCCGCGAGTCCTTCGGGCTGGGATGCCATTGGAACCGCTGCTGCATCTTGCTGATGGCTACCTCGCCGTCGGCGGCCTGGCGGAAGACATTGCGGTTGCCGGGTAGGCCGTGCACGAAATAGAGCGGCCGTTTGAGCGGCATGGCGTCCCACGCCGGGCCGAGCGTTTGCTCCGGCGCCTCGGCCACGCGATCGTACACCGTTCTGCGGCCGAGCCGGCGGAGAGTCTCCCGCCAATCAGACACGCTCACGGTGTCGTCGGCTTCGGTCACGAGTACGCCCAGATCGTCGATGAGAATCCGCCGGCCGAGAAGCAACTCGTTCGGCGCGAAGGAAAACGGCCGACGCGTCGAGCGGACGGTGACGACCGTGCGATCGGGCGAGTCGTCTGACGCGTCCGCCACGACGGCCAGACGCAATTTCAGCCCACCGCGCATTCCCGCGCCGATCGTCGCGCGGCGCCCGTCCACCTTGACGGGAGAATTCTCCACCGGCTGGACGGCAAGTATCTCTCCGTTGTACGTTTCCAGTCGGATTTCTTCCTCGCCCTCGAAGGCCAGTGCGTCGACTGCCGGCGTGTCCCAGAGAATCCGCACCGACATCGGTTTCATCTCACTGTCGGTCAGGGCCTGGATGCTCTGGATCGTCGGCAGGGCCGCCCGACTGTGCAGGCGGATCTTCAGCGTCTTGCGATAGGCGACTCCCGGCCCGCGAAACCGCCGGAACTCTTTCTTGCTTGTCGGGGCGAAGGTGAACGTCCATCGCGGCCCGTCGCGCTTCACGTGGGTGTCGGCGTCCTGCCATCGACCTTTGGTCCAGTCGTCCACTCGTCGCCAACCTTCGGCGCATGGATTCACTTCCGCCGCCGGCGGATCGGCCAGCCCTGTCCAATGCTGACGCCAGTACTGCACGCGGACGTCGTCCGTGTTCGCGGGAGTCGCGTCGGTCGCAAACACGACCGTCACCTCGCGGATCCTCCGCGGTTCGTTCCAACGCAACGTGAAGTCCCGCCGATCCTCCGAAAGCTGCGTCTGGGCATACGGGGCCGCGTCGAAGGCCTGGCCCGCCGTTGCAGGTGTTTCACCCGCTCGAACCCACACGCAAACACCGCCGATCGACAAAACCAAGAGAACCGCCGCACACTTCGCCGTGCAGAGAGCAATGCTGGTGGCCTTCATGATCGTGGCCTCCGAAGGGGTGGGAAAGCAAGGAGGGCAATGCATCCGCCCCGTATCCTACCACACGCCCACGGACCTTGCCCATCATCAAGGTTCACGAAAAGTGCCGCTCGTCGGCCGCGTTCCAGAAAAAACAGGTTTTCCGTCAACGCGATCACGAAAATGCGCAAGGACGATAGAACGAAAAGAGGGCCCCTGACCACCACTGTAGGGAACGCCCTCTGTGGCGTTCCGGTTCCGAGTCAACAACTCCAGGCAAACGCCGCGCCCACCCAGGAACGCCACGGAGGGCGTTCTCTACAGGCGATGGGTGTCGAACAAGGCGAGCAGGGCGCCGCTCAGTTGTGTGGCTCTTGCCGCAGGCGATCTTTCATTTCGAAGGCCTGCCGCTCGCGCTGCAATTCGGCGGCCAGTTCCGACTCGGTGGGGAGGTAGAGCTTGTAGCGCGAGGCGTAAATCTGTTGGTTGTCCTCGGGCAACGTGTAACGCACCACCGCTTCGTTCTTGTCCGTGCAGAGCACAATCCCGATGGGCGGGTTTTCGTCGGGAGAGGTGACGTCGCGCTGGTAGTAATTGACGTACATCTGCATCTGCCCAAGGTCTTGATGCGTCAGCACCCCGACTTTCAAGTCAATCAGCACAAACGAACGCGTGAGGCGATTGTAGAAAACCAGGTCGATCCAATAGTGCTGGCCGTCGAGGGTGATGCGCTGCTGCCGGGCCATGAAGGCAAAGCCCTTGCCAAGTTCAAGCAAAAACTCGCGGAGCTTGTCGATCAGGGCCTGCTCGATGTCCGATTCCAAGTGTCGCTCGCTCTGCGGCAGGCCGGTGAACTCCAACACGTAGGGGTCCTTGATGAGGTCGCCGGGCTGCTGGATTTCGTGCCCTTTCTCGGCCAACGCCAGCACGCCCTCCCGATCCCGGCTGAGCGCCAGCCGCTCGAATAGCAGGGAGTGAATCTGCCGCTCCA
>JAFGFF010000297.1 GCA_016931075.1 Pirellulales bacterium
CTGCGAGTAATAAAAGCCCAGCTTGATGCCGTGCTTTTTGCAGGCGGCCTCGAGCGGGCGCAACAAGTCCTTGCCGTAGGATGTGGCGTCGACGACGTCCCAGTCGGTCACCTTCGAGTCATATAGCGCAAATCCGTCGTGGTGCTTCGATGTGATGACGATGTACTTCATCCCGGCTTCCTTGGCCAGGCGGACCCACTCGTCGGGGTCGTACTTCACCGGGTTGAAATCCTTGGCATAGGTCTTGTACTCCGCCGAGGGAATCTTCGCCTTGTGCATGATCCACTCGCCGATGCCCGGGATCTGCTTGTCGTGATAGACGCCAGCCGGCACGGCATAGACGCCCCAATGGATAAACATGCCGAACCGGGCGTCGCGCCACCAATCCATGTCGGCAGCCTTGACCAGTTCGTCGGCCAGGGGGGACGAGACGGCTTTCTTGGCCGGCGCCTTCTTCTTCGGGGCAGCCGCCGACGGGGCCGCCGGCACGTGCAGGAGAAGGCCGAAGAGGGTAAGAATCGTGAGTTTGCGCAACATGATGCAATTCCTTCTCGTGTTGGGGTGGGAAGGGAAGGGATGTTTTTTGCCAGCGTTAGGACCGGCTGCGGTCGTCTTTCTTCCCTCTCCCTTTGGGAGAGGGTGGCGGCGAAGCCGCCGGGTGAGGGCGGGTGAATTATCAGTGGGTTGATTTATTGAAACTTGATTGGACTTCTCACGATCTGGGAACCAAGGGGCGAGAGTGGTTCTATGCACCCTCACCCCCGGCCCCTCTCCCAAAGGGAGAGGGGAGGTAACGGTTTCTACTTCTGGTAGTCGATGGCGATCACCGAGGCAATCGGATCGGGGGCCGTGTTGGGCAGGTGGACGGTGATGCCGTCAGTCGTTGCGTCGACCTTCAGATCCTCGGGGCCATCGGCGGTCAGCAGTTCGGCCTTGGTGACTTTCACGTCCTTCAGCGGGATTTCCAGGGTCTTGCTCTTCGGCCAATCGAAAACGTGGGCGTAGAGCTTGCCCGGCTTTTTGGTGTAGCGACCCCAGGCGGGTCGCTCGAAGGGGCTGGCGGTGGTGCCGTAGATGGCCTGGCCGTTGACCTTCATCCACTTGCCCATCGCCTTGAGCCGGTCAATGCTCGGTTGGGGAATGAGGCCTTCCTTGGTCGGGCCGACGTTCAACAGGAAGTTGCCGCCCTTGCTGGCGATGTCGACCAAATGGCGGATCAACGTCTCGGGCGATTTCCAGTCGTGGTCCCAACTTTTGTAGCCCCACGTGTGGTTGATCGTCATGCACGTTTCCCAGTCGTAGTCCAGCCCCTTGGCGGGAACCTTCTGCTCGGGCGTGCCGAAACAACCCTTGTAGCCGCCGCCCAAGCGGTTGTTCCAGACAATGCCGGGCCGCAGCTTCAACAACGGCAGGAACCGATCGGCCCGTTCCTTGGTCATCCAGCGGGGCGTGTCCCACCAAAGGACGTCGATATCGTAGTTGCCAAGGATCTCTTTGACCTGCGGAACGGCGATTTCATCGAGGTACTTGTCGAAATCACCTTCATGGGCTTTGTCCCAACCAGTGCCTTCCTCGTACTTGTGCTTAGCACCGCCGGGATGGGTCCAGTCCTGGGCCTGCGAGTAGTAGAAGCCCAGCTTCAGGCCGTGCTTCTTGCAGGCGGCCTCCAGCGGACGCAGCAGGTCTTTGCCGTAAGGCGTTGCGTCGACGACGTCCCAGTCGCTGACCTTCGAGTCATACAGGGCGAAGCCGTCGTGGTGCTTCGATGTGATGACGATGTATTTCATGCCGGCTTCCTTGGCCAGGCGGACCCAGGCGTCGGGATCGTACTTCACCGGGTTGAACTCTTTGGCATACGCGCGATAGTCGGCCACGGGGATCTTGCCCTGGCGCATGATCCACTCGCCCAGCCAGGGGACCTGCTTTCCCTGATAAACGCCGGCCGGGACGGAGTAGACGCCCCAGTGGATGAACATTCCGAAGCGCGCTTCGCGCCACCAGTCCATGTCGGCATCTTTGACCAGTTGTTCGGCCAGGAGCGAATTGGCGTCTTTCTTGGCCGGTGCTTTCTTCTGGTTCTGGTCCGCCAACGATCTGTCGGCCGGCGTGCATAACAAAAGACCGGTCAGGACGAGGATCGTGAGGGTGCGCGGCATGACAACTCCTTTCTCTGGTGAGGTGGGTACGCGTAGGTGTGATGCAATCGGCACGTCCCCCCAATATAGCCGACGGAAACGGGTCGTGCCAACCAGGCCAGGCCGGTTCGCCGGCCCCCCTATCGGCCCCCCGCGCGTTCTACTCGCCCTTCGGCGGCGAGTCCCAATGGGCCGTCACGTCCCGGGTTGTGCGGAAGTCGATCCGGCCGGCAGGCAGGTCGTCGGCGCCGTCGCGGCGGAAGACGAGCCGGGCAGGCTGGGCCGGGACGTCGGGCACCGTGCAGGGCGTCGTGTAGGGCTTCTCGTTGGGTGCGATGAGCTGCCGGCCGTCGAGCCAGATCGTTGCTTCCAACGGCTCGGTAATGAAGTTCACCGGAACCCGAGGCGCCGAGGCGGAGGCTCCTGATTCGACTTGGTCTGGATGACCCGATGTCTGCTCCGGCGACGTCGGCCAGAAGTGCAGAGCACCCCAAGTCACGACGCCAACAAAGACGAGTATCCCGACTGTTGATGCAAGCAAGCGACGAGACGGATTCGACCGATCGTCCGGCGCGTCCCAGGCGGCCAGCATGGCCCGGGCGTCGGCGAAACGGTCTTCGGCCCGAGGTTCACCCGCATGCAGGGCCAGACGATTCAACCGTGCCGCCGTCGGGTCGGTCTTGAGTTCGGCCGCGCGAGGGCCCAAGTGTGGAAACCGTTCGGCCGGCTGGCCGCTGAGCATTTCATAGAGGACCAGTCCGGCGGCGTAGACGTCGGCCCGGGCGTCCATCTGTCCGTCGGGCGGCATGTACGTCCGCGTGCCCAGACGCGAGACCAACGGCTGCGAGGGCGTCAGCAATCCGAAATCGGCCAGCTTCAACTGCCCACCGATCAACAGACAGTTCGACGGCTTCACATCCCGATGGGCCATGCCCGAGGCGTGAAGACAGGCCAGCCCTTCGAGCAACTGCCGGGCGTATCGGGCGCAGTCTTCGATCGGAAGCGGACCTTCGTCCAACAGACTCCGCAGCGTGGCCGGGCGGTAGTCGTCCGACTCGGAGGCCGAAGAGCCCGACACATCATCGGCCGGTTCCATCACATAATAAAAAAACTCGTCGGTCCGGCCGACGTGGTGGATCTCCATCAGGTGGTCGTGCCGCTGCTGGACGTGCTGTTCGAGCCGCGTGATCGAGGCCAGCTCCCGGGCGGCCGGATTGGCCGTATCCGAGCGATTCAATGCGATCAGCTTCACCGCGCGGAGCTTGCCCGTGGCCCGGTTTCGCGCGAGCCAGACGCTTCCGAACCCGCCGCTTCCAACCTGGCGCAAGAGTTCGAAGTCGGGCAGTTCGGGGATTGGTGCTCGGTCGGGCGGCGCGCTCATGATGATTGCCCTCCAGCAAGGCTCGGTCGGGCTTCGCCCAACCGCGTGGTCACCGATCGTTCGGCCCGGGGCGCGGGCAGGTCGGCCAGGGCCTGTTTGACCCGAGCGGAAAGGCGACCCTCGTCGCGATAGCCTCCGGCCAGGGCAGCCAGGCGTTTCATGACGGCTCGCCGGGCCAGGTAGACCGCGTTGCGCGACAGGCCGGTCAGCCGGGCGACCTCACGGCCCGACAGCTCGCCCAACGCCGAGAGTTCGAACGCCTGATAGGTCCGCGGGTTGACTTCGTGACGAACCACGTCCAATAGAATGGTCAATAGCGAGTCCTCGAACGTGGACTCCCAGACGTTTTCGGGCGTGCCGTGATTGTCGGCCGGCTCGGGCGGGGTCGCCCACGCGCCGGGACGAATCCGTTGGGCCGGCCGGCGGCGGTGTTCGGCCACCTTGTTTAGGGCAACTGTGCCCAGCCAATCGCGAAACCGCCCCCGCGTCGGGTCGTAGCGAAAAACATCCTGCTGCTGGAAGACGGTCAGCATCACGTCCTGGACGATCTCCTCGGCCGTGTCATCCGAACACCCCCGCCGCCGGGCGAACGTGAAGATCAACCGCCAGTACCGCCCAAAGAACTCGTCCCACGCCAACGCATCTGTCCCGTCGCGCAGCCGTTCCAAGAGTGAGGGTTGAGTCTGGGAGTTCTTCACGGGATACCGGTCTCCTGCGCTATCTCTCCCCTCTCCCAAAGGGAGAAGGGAGGGGTCTGGTTCCCAGTATACGATGAAAAAGCCATTTTCCAAGATTCCCCAACAGATTCCCCTACTGGGGCGCATAGCCTGGATAGCACGGCGTTCGGTTGGCGGTCCGCCGGGGCGGTGGTATTCTCCAGTAATGGTTCCCAAGTTCTTCAAAGGAGCCGGTGCGATGAAAGCAGTCCTGCTCTGCCTGGTCATGGCGGTTTCGGTCTCCGCAGCGACGGTCGAGACGTCGGATACGCCCAAAACACGGATCTACGTCCGGACAGTCCCCCAAAACGCCCAAATCATTGTCGACGGCAAGGAGCTGGGCAAGTCGGACGGCCTGTTCCTCGTCCCGCCAGGGGTGCGGAAAGTGACCATCGAAATGGACGGTTACGATCCCAAGACGGATCGGATCGATGTCAAGGAGGGCTGGATCACGCGGGTTGAGGTGGTGTTGGTGAAGTCGAAAGGACCCAACAAGACGGGCGATTCGGGCAAGGAACGCCCCCTGGTCGGACTTGACGACATACGTTTGATCGGACGCGATGGACTGTATTTCGATATTCCGCAGGTCAAGGATAAAACGTTGGGGGTATTTGTCGCCGCATATGATAATGGAACGGCTGAAGGCTATCGAAGCTTGGGTGGATCCGGGCATGCCATCCAGTTCAAGCTGGAGCCCCCCGGGGTGAGCAAGCACTTCGACGTCGTTGGCATCGACATCTTCGCCAGCCGCTATGGAGACCCCGAACCGCCGAAGGAGGATTTTCACGTCTACCTTCTTGACGAAAAAAACCATGTGATCAAGGACGTGCCCTGGCCCTACTCGAAGATCAAGCGGACCGGCGACCTGAAATGGTGCCACATTGACGTACCGCCAACCCGTGTGCCAGATCGGTTCTCGGTTGCCCTGTCGTTCAATCCACACCAGACCAAGGGCATCTATTTGGGCTACGACAAGGACGTGAGCCAGTCCCACTCCTACACGGGCTTGCCCGACCGGGGATTCACGGCTGTGCCCGAAAAATACGACTGGATGGTTCGGGTTCATCTGGCACCGAAGATGCGCGGCCCACAGGACTCTCTGACGCATTGGTTGTACGAGGTGATAACTCTGAAAAACAAAGACTCCTCTGCCAGGAAGGCCACCCCCAGCCGCTGGAAATCGCTGCCCAGCCCGACAACCGAAGTTCCGGACGCATCCGACCCGTTTAGCACGTCGCCACCCGACGCGAAGGTCCATAAGGAAGGCCGCCAAATCCTCAAGCGGATGATCGAGGTGAACCGCTACTGGCTCCTCGAACCGCCCAAGACGGTCAAGAGCTATGCCTTTCTCTACCTGCTGGGCAACGACCAGCCTAAAACCTACAAGGTGCCCGACGCCGCGAAGGCCCGAAGCGCCCTGCGCCAGGGGACGACCTACTACAGCCCGTTGCACGTCCTGGCGGAAGATCCCGACAGCGTGACGTTCACCCTCATCCAACGTGAAAACGAGACGATCAGGCTGGACTATGTATTGGAAGAGCCGATCGACTCGGCCTACGGCAACGGCCTGGAAGGCCACTGGATCGGCTACTTCCAGCGCAACGTCGGCCGGGGAACCCTCATTCTGGATGCCAAGCGATTCACGCTGCAGATCCATCGGATGCAGGGCGTCGAAGAGCGGTTCTCTGATTTCGTCCTCCTCGACACCGAACCGGCCCTCTACGCGAGGGGCAAGACCGGTCACTTTACCGGAACCCTTAGGAGAAGCGCTCTCAGGGAAAGCGGAGCACGAGAAGCAGGAGAATTGGAAGTCGGCGCGGAGCGTCGGTCCGCTTTCTCCAGCGGTGCCGCCTATGTACCCCAGCGGATCAAGATCCACAGCGACGGGCTCGGCTTCGATTGGCATTTCACCGTCCACCCGCCGGGACTGTGGATCCTCGACAAGGGGCGATCGATCGTCGGCCAGGATGACGTTGGGCAAACCCCCGACCAAGCGAGTCTGAGGGCCGTCACACTGAAAGTCCTGCGGATCAATGGCGAAAAGCTCGTCAACCGTGAGAGTAAGGGGGACAACAAGGAAGAGACGAAGGGCAGCGAGGCCGAATCATCGGACATCCGGGCGCCTCAGTCGCCAGCCTCTCTACAACCTAACATTATTCCTGCCTTCTGATGAGGTGTGACATGAAACGTCAATTACTGCCTGCCATCGTCGTCGTGATCGGTATGGCCTGGTCGTGCTCGGCGGCTGATACCCTCTCGGGCAAGGTGACCGAAGTAAAAAGCGGCGACACGCTGGTCGTCGTGATCGACGGTTCGGAAAAAACGATCGCTCTGGCCGGGCTGGCCGCGCCGAGCCAAAATCACGAACTGGCCGAGAAAGCCAAGAAAGAACTCGCCGCCCGGGTGGCCGACCGGGACGTAACCGTCCAAATGCTCGGCCGCGACAAGGACCGAGGCGATACGGCCGCCGTCTGGCATGAAAAACGTTCGATCAACGCCGAGATGCTCCGCGAGGGCTGGGCCTGGTTCGACCCGAGACATCCCGAATACAAAGCGCTCGCCTCCGCCGAGAAGGAAGCACGGACGGCTCGACGCGGCCTCTGGGCCAAGGACGATCCCGGGGAACAACCCCCGTGGTTGGGCAAGAAGTCCTCGGCCGACGCCGCGTCGAGTCCGTCGGGCGTACCGCCAAAGCAACGCGAACTGGCCACCGACGACGGGAAGCCGGCCGGCAAGAAGAGTTTTCCGCGCGGGTATGCCGTGAAGTTCAAGGTGCCCGAGGGCAAGTGGGCCCTGACGGCCGTGCGGATCCACGGCTCTCGGTATGGCCACCCGACCCCGCCGCGCGAGGACTTCCACGTCACGCTATGCAAGGACGACTTCACCCCGGTGCAGGACTTCCCATTCCCCTACTCGCGGTTCCGCAACCGGGGCAACCCGAAGTGGGTCACGTTGAAAGTCAAACCGACCGAGGTCTCCGGCGAGTTCGTCCTCTGCGTCGACTTCAACGCCCAACCGACCAAGGGCGTCTACGTCACGCACGACGCCGAAGGCACGGCCCTGATCGGCAAGCCGGGCCGCCTTGCCGGCACCTTCAGCGGCGGCGACTGGTTCATCCGCGCAGTGATCGAGCCACGCGAGTGACCATTCTTGATCTCGGCATGAGTAAGTGACACTAGACCAACAAAGCTGATTTGGAGGGTCACGCTCCGTCGTGGCCGGGCACGCCGGATGACGCGGCCACGACAGAGCGTGGCCCTCCAACTTGAAAGTGTCGCTTCCTGCGGCTTGTTCCTACACCCGTTGGCCGGCCAGATGGCCCGTGCTGAAGGCGGCTTGAAGATTGAAGCCGCCGATCGGGCCGTCCAGGTCGAGCAGTTCACCGGCCAGGAAGAGGCCCGGCACGAGCTTGCTTTGCATCGAGCGCGAGTCGATCTCGTCGAGCGAAATCCCGCCGGCGGTGACTTCGGCCTTCTCGAAGCCGAGGGTGCCCGTCGTGGCGATCGCCGCGTGTTTGACGGCCCTGACAAGCCGCAGCCGTTCGGATCGGGTCAACTCGGCCCCACGCCGCTCGGGCGGCAAGCCTGCCAGTTGATACAGCGCGTCGGCCAACCGGCCCGGCAGCCAATGGGTCAGCAGGCTGGCCGCCAGCCGCCTTCCCTCGCCGGCTGCCGCTTCGGCCAGGGCCGCGTCGAGTGCCGCGTCGCTCAGTTGGGGCAGAAAATCGCACACCAGCACCGGCCGATGACCACGCGACGCGGCGCTGACCCATCGGCTCAAGTCCAACGCGACCGGACCCGACAGACCGAAATGTGCGAACAACAACGACCCTCGCCGCTCGGCCACCGGTCGAACGTTTCTCCCCTCTCCCTTTGGGAGAGGGGCCGGGGGTGAGGGCGTCCAGCCTTCAGAACACACTCGCAACGTCATATCCGGTACCGTGATCCCCTGCAGCGACTTGACCCAAGCGTCGTCGGTCGTGATGGGCACCAGGGCCGGCCGCGGCGTTTGGATCGTGTGCCCCATCGCGGCGGCCCACGCGTAACCATCGCCCGTCGTGCCGCAGCCCGGATAGGATCGGCCGCCTGTGGTCAAGACGATCTTGTCGGTCCAGAGGGTTTCGATGTCCGAACTGTCGACCGAGCAATCATCGGGGGCTCCTTTGCACGGTGTCGGGTGAGTTGACACACGAAATCCCGACGAGTCGCGCGCAATTTCGATGACGGTCCGGCTGGTCTGCAGCGTGGCCCCGCTTCGTGAGAGTCGGCGCAGCAGCGCATCCAGAACGTCGTCGGCCCGATCGGAGGCGGGCAGGATTTTGCCGTCCGGTTCGGTCCGGCAAGGGACGCCCTCGGCCTCGATCATCTCGACCAGACCCGGCGGATCCAACACGGCCAGCACCGAGCGAAGGAACCGGCCGGCGGGACCAAACGCCTCGGCGACACCTCGGGCGTCGGTCGCATGGGTCAGGTTGCAGTGTCCTCCGCCGGAGATGGAAATTTTCACACCGGGCCGGGCGTTCTTCTCGATCAGCAGCACCTGGCGTCCCCGCTGGGCCGCGCCACACGCGGCCATCAGGCCGGCCGGCCCCGCCCCGATCACGACCACGTCCCAGCGCTGCACGTTATGCTCTCCGGTTGGTCCAAGTAGCCTGTTGAAAAAGGTGACTGGGTGCCATGCTCCACGCTTGCGTGGGCATGTGGAACTTCAAAACCCCCCAAAAAACATGCCCACGCAAGCGTGGAGCATGGCACCCGGCAAGTTGCGTTCTCCGTCTGGCTGACTACCCGGGCCTATTCAATCCACCCGCCGCCGAGCACCCGGTCGCCGTCGTAACAGACGGCGGCCTGGCCCGGGGCAACGCCATGACGTGGTTCGTCGAACTGGATGCAAAACCGGTCCGGGTTCAGCGGCGTGACGGTTGCCTCGACGGGCCGGCTGCGGTAGCGGATCTTGACCGCGGCGCGGAAGGGCTCTTCCGGCGTGTCGATCAACCAGTTTGCATCCCGGGCGGTCAACTCGGTTCGGGCCAGTTCGTCCCAGGTGCCCAGGACGACGCGCCGCGTGTCGGGCTCGATCCGAATGACGTAGCGGGGCTCGCCCAGGGCAATCCCAAGACCTTTGCGCTGGCCGACGGTGAACTGCTCGAACCCGTCGTGCCGGCCGACCACTGTCCCGTCGGTCGTGACGACCTCGCCGGCCGTGTCCAGCTCGGGCCGCCGGGCGCGGACCAGTCGGGCGTGGTCCTGGTCGGGCACGAAACAAATCTCCTGGCTGTCGGGCTTGTCGGCCACGCCCAACTCGTGGCGCAACGCCAGCCGGCGAATCTCGGTCTTGTCGTGTTTGCCCACCGGAAACCGCAGCCGGCCGAGCAGTTCCCGAGCGATGCCGAAGAGAACGTAAGACTGATCTTTGTCAACGTCGCGTCCACGGCGCAGGGTGACTTGCCCGTCGGCGAGTGTCTCTAGTCTTGCATGATGGCCCGTGGCCACGCAGTCGGCCCCGACGCCTTGGGCGTAATCGAACAGCTTGCCGAACTTGAGCCACGTGTTGCACGCGATGCACGGGTTGGGCGTCCGTCCGGCTGCGTATTCGTCGACGAAGTAGTCGACCACACGATCGAAATCCTCGCGGAGATTGAGCGTGTAGAATGGGATGCCCAACCGGTCGGCCACGCGTCGCGCGTCGGCCACGTCGACCGGCCGGCAACATCCGTGCGGCGGCTCGAGCCGGGGCGTGCAATCCGCCTCGGGCGCTGCCTGACCGTGCCGCATGAACACACCGATCACTTCGTGGCCCGCCTCGCGCAGCAGCCACGCCGCCACACTGCTGTCGACGCCTCCAGACATGGCCAGGACAACGCGGGTCATGGAGTGGGAACCGGGAGAATGAGGGATTTAGACAACTATCCGTACATCATCATTTGGAGGGACGCGCTCCGTCGCGTCCGTGCAATACGGTTGGTCTCGGCCACGACGGAGCGTGGCCCTCCAACTGGATTCTACCCACCGTAGCGGTTGAACCACGCCCGGCGGTCCCAGGGGAGGCGGTCTTGCTGGACACCCGGCTCGACGGGCACGCCGATGGGCAGGAGGATCCGTACCATATGTCCCTCGGGCACGCCCAGCAGCCGGCCGAGTCGCTCGGCGATATCACCCATCCGCAGCACCCCGTCGATCCAGACCGAGGCGTAGCCCAGCGCGGTGATGGCCAGAAGCATGTTCTCGACCGCTGCCGCGCAGTCCTCGGCTGGGAAAGCGATGTCGTGGAAGACGGGCCGCGGGTCGGTCATGCAGACGATCATCGCCTTGGCCGACCGGCAGACTGGCCGATCCACGATTTCGGCGACCTTGGCCAACAGCTCGGGCTCGTCGACGACCACGAACGACGTCACCTGCTCATTCTTGGCTGACGGGGCCTGAATGCCTGCCTGAACGATCTTTTGTAAATCCTCGCGCGGCACGGGTTGGTCGGTAAACTCGCCCCGGTAGCTGTGCCGCCGGGCGATGGCGTCGAAAAGGTCCATTTCATCTCCTTCGTGGAAAGGCGAGGGCCACTCGCCAGGTTGAAAATGGCGAGCCCTGAAACGACTCTCTCCTGGACCATATTTCACACCATCTCGCTTGTTCGTGCAAGGCGTCCGGAACCACATGGGGGTTGGGCGTCATGTCTTCTAACGCCGGATCAGCATCGTGTATCGATAGACCCGCTTGATTTCCTCGCCTGGCTTGACGGTGATGGTCCAGGTGAGTTCATTGCGTTGATTGACGAAGCCGGCGCCTTCTTCGAGGAGCGTTTTCTTGGGATCGCCCTCGGCGTTGAGGAGTTCGCCCGAGAATTGGCGGCGGACAACCATGGTAATGGGTTCGCGGCGGTGGTTGTTGGCCATCAGGCGGCCTTCGATGGTGACCTTCCAGTAGTGCGGATCGCCCAGGTAATTGGCCGGCTGGCGCGAGTCGGCCAGTTCCTTCTCGACGTTCTTGGCCCGAATGCTCAGCGCCTTGGTGACGCGGAGCGTGGTCTGCTCGCCGGCGTCGACCCAGTAGCTCATTTGTTGGCCGTGGAATCGGCCGTCGGCGACGATCATGGCCGGAGCGGTCGTCATGGGTCCTTCGAGCGGGTTGTCAAACCGCACGGCGTCCCAAACGGCGTCTTCGTATTTCTCGGGCTCGGACTCGCGCTGGTATCGGGAGACGTAGTCTCCGTCGGCCTGCCGGGTGTCGGGGATGAACCATTCGACAATCCGCTCGTACTTGGCCTTGCCCGAGGTGGTGTCGACGGCCAACGTGTCGCCGAGGTCCATCGATTGAGGACCGATGTCCCGGTAGTGCAGGTCGACGCCTTCGCCGGCCGGCGCGGCCGAGAGATCGATTCCCCGCCCGGGCTCGGGCCGGTTGACCATCACGGCTTGCTGGCTGATGACGTTGCTCATGGCGTTGCCGCCGCGAGCGAATTGCTGGTTGAGCTGCCCGAAGAACGTGGCCCAAGTCGTCTCGGGCGAAAGGGGTGAAACGACATGGCCGAAGCGGATATTGGGATAGCCCGAAATGAGTTGAAGCCGGGCGCCTTCAAAGGTTTCCAACTCGTTCTTGATGGCCGCGTTTTGCCGGAGCACAAGGGTCTTGGGATCGGTCAGGTCGACGCGATAACTGGGCGCCCAGGCGATGCCCTTGGCCAGATAGCTGATCGAGATCGTGGCCGGTTTTCCGCCCGTGGGCCCGACGGTCAAGAGCAGAACCGCCTTGCGTCGTTTGGGACGCGGGACCTGGTTGTTTGCACCTTTGGCCTGCAGGTAGGCGATCCTGGTGGCGTCGATGTAGCTCAGACCGGCGTTGGTCTTCAGGACAAGAAATCGGCTGGCGGCATCGGGACTCGGGCGACCGTTGACCGAGTAGTTCCAGTATCCGTAGTACGACCGCTCGTATCGACGGCTGAAATCGGACGACTCGACGGGGGGGCGGGGCATGGCGACGACGGTGCCCGAGAGGACGGGCATCTTCGCGTCGGCCAGACGAATCTCGACTTCCCGGCCGGCAAGCTCCTCCTGGAAATCGCCGACGGCCGCTCCAGCCGGAGCGTCGACCAGCCGGTGCGTCGCCCGGGTGGTGACCTTCGCATCGCTCTCGATCCAATAGGTCCCATGGACCGGCTCGGGCGCGTCGGAGATGCAATACACGCCCGGCCCGTCGACTTGGGCCGTCCGCCGCACCACAGCCAGGCCGTTCTTGAAGAGCCCCAACGAATCGATTTTCGTGGAGAGCGGTTTCTCCTCGGTAGCCAACAGGGGAGACGCGGCAGCCAAAATCAACGCAATGGCAATCAGTCTTCTCATGATCATTTCTCCTGGGAAAGGCGATATCCCTTGCACCGTGAGCGTCACGGAGCCTAGCCCCAATGCCAGAGGGGGGTGGGTTTCGGTGGCCGGATGTGGCCGTCCATCCTGGCATAAAACCAACGTGAAGCCAGACGTGCTTCGCCTATTGGATGACATGGCGGGCGAATTGGTTCCCAAGAAAAGGCAACGCCGCATGTTTCCTTGTGGGAACATGCGGCGCGCCGTGTTTTCTCGAACAGAGTATGTGCCGGCCGTTGGCAGGGCCAGCTTTCACGTCATGGCCGTTTTCGCTCGCCCCCTCTCCGGTTGATCGAGAGAGGGGGCGGCTTTGGCGATCATTCTCTTCTTAGAACGTGATGACCAAGTCGGTGGCAAAGGTGAACTGGGTATTCCGGTGACCGTCGTCATAGGGATGGCGATCGGGGCCAGCCTGGTTGGCCGGTCCGTCGTACCAGTCCCACCGCACTTCCGGTCGGAGCGTGATGTTCTTGCGAGGTTTCCAGTTCAGGCCCATCGACACGTCGGTGAAGTTGCCCGCGTAACCTGGCGCGCCGTCCCAGCCTCGTGCGTCGGGCAGGTTGCCCACGCCGAAGACCTTCGTGCCGTCGTCGTCGCGGAACCACTCGACCCGCATCCCGGCAGTCCATTCGTTGTCGATTTTGTAGAACAGATACTGGGCGATTCCGTAAGCTTCGGTGTCCTGTTGGCCGGGCAGCCCTTCGCGATGGCTGTAGTCGCTCTGCAGGACATACTGGAGCCGGTGGGTGAGCTGCTTCTTGAACACGATGCTGTGGATGTACTCTTCGTGCTGCGCCAGCGCATCGTTTCGACCCAGGTCGAAGGCGTAGGCCAACGACGTTCCGCCGTCGCAACTGGTCCAAGTCACTCCAGCTTGACCGTTGAGGTCGCCGTTTTCGTTCTCGAAATTGTGAACGCCGTTGTGGAACCCGGCGTAGAACTTCAGTTGATCGGCGAACTTGTATTCGGTCATCAGGCCGGTGATCAGGACCGGCTCCATGTAGCAGATCTGGTAGTTGTGCGAGTAGAAGAAGTCCATCATGGGCACAACGCTCTCGTAGCCGAGAATGCCAGCCATGCGACCCATCTTGATCGACAGGTTGTTGATGCCGAATTCGGCGTAGAACTGCGGAATGGCCAGGCCGTAAAGGGTGTTTGGACCGTTCATTCGGTCTTCCAGACCTCGCCCATGGCAGTCGGCGATGCGCCAGTCGGTTCCGTAGAGAACGTCAACACGGCCGCCGATGTCGAACCCGTCTCCACCCGTATTAACGGGTCGCTGAGCATAGAACCAAAGCTGGTTCATCTGCAGGTCGCCGACCCGGTCATTGGTCATGTTCGGGCCGTTGTACCGATCGTGGGGATCCATGCCGTTGCCGGTCATGCCGACCTGCAGCCAGCCGCCGAACGTCAGGCTGCTACAACGGCGGCAGCATCGCCGATGGCAATCGATCAACTCATCGCAAGCGCCGCACTCGCTGGTGCAGCACTCTCCGCCGGTGACGGCCGCTTCGGGCACGGCGTCGCTGGGCGATTTGGCCGCTGGTTCCTTCTGAGCCAGGTAGTAGTAGGGATCCTCCTGATAGGAAACCTGCCGGAATGGCGCCGGCTGGCGGATCGTTTGGCCGAAAACTGAACTCACCGCCAACGTGCCCACGAGGAGAAATCCGAGAATCCATCTTCGCACAGCCATGACTTGACAACTCCGTTGAGAGAACGAGGGGGTACCTTCGTGGCGACACGCATCGCCCCGGTCGCCGGGTCATTCATCCACTGACTGCCGCCCGGCGCGGTATCCTTGTTCCTATCGGATTGCTGATTCTCACGGCTGACACAATTGCACGGGCGGGGCCCTCGAATCAGCCGGGAACGCGTTTGCCGAACGGATCGTATCGGCTGGGAAAAGTTGATGGCCTGCCCGCCCCTACCGGTCCCGACGCCAATGGAGTGGATTTCGCCCAAGAATGCGACTAAAAGCCCCACCTTAATGAGTTGGCGATTCGCTGCGAAAAAGTGGCCGGTGAGTCATGGTGAGTGAACGGATTCTTTCGGAAGACTACCCCGCTTTAGTGGCTCGACATCGCCTGGCAACAAGGATATTGGAATACGCCAAGCTCGGCCCGGCGAAAGTCGCCTGTGGATAAGAGGTTTTTTACAAACAGTCCCCGGCATTCCATGGACCCTCATTCCGGGAACCTACCACCGGACGCAATTTTCGTGCCAAGAGAACGTCATTCCTGCGTCGAACTCGGCATGGAAAACGCTTTCTTTTGGGCTTGGACAAGGTAAGATTCAAGTAGAAACCGATGGGCCTTTAGGCTCGCCGTTGGGGTAACCAACGATTTGAGCGGATTCAGCCGCAGGTCCTCCGCCCCGCGTGCCGATAGAAGGCCCATGGAGAGTCGAGGGCGGAGAAGCGGCCACCCTTGGACAAGAGCCTCTCGCTAGTTATTCCGACGGAGGTGCCAACCCATTAGCGTGAATTGGGGTCACAGATCGGCTGGTGCCTTGTGCACGCCCGACCCCCATTCGTCTCGCAGCGACGCATCCGGTCGCAGTCGGCGAGAGGCAAGTTCCATGGCCGTCGTCTTTCCCACGCGGAGAGACGGCGGCCTTTTTGTTTTCTTGCTGGTTTTCTTTGGGTGATGC
The DNA here is from genome assembly GCA_016931075.1 of Pirellulales bacterium. GTDB lineage: Bacteria > Planctomycetota > Planctomycetia > Pirellulales > Thermoguttaceae > JAFGFF01. Next base: position 15,235 of record JAFGFF010000297.1, read on the forward strand.
GAAAGCTCATCTCCCCTGCACCAAGCGAAAGGCGCCTCGTGTCCTAATCGTAACCCGAAGCGTGACAGCTTTTTTCGCTTCTCGATGTAAGTCGTTGGCACTGCATCGGTTGGACGCGTCACTATTGCAGAACTTAAC
>JAFGFF010000298.1 GCA_016931075.1 Pirellulales bacterium
CGAAAAGGCTGGTTCGAACGGGCCGACGGCGGAACGCTCTTGCTAGACGAGATCGGCGAGTTGCCGCTGCCGGCCCAGGTTCGGCTGTTGCGCGTGCTTCAGGACGGGCAGCTCGAACGGGTCGGGGGCGAGGAATCGATTCGGGTGGACGTTCGGATCGTCGCCGCCACACACCGCGACCTGGCGGGCATGGTTGCCTCGGGCCTGTTTCGCGAGGACCTGTGGTATCGGATCGCCGTGTTCCCGATCCTGCTGCCGCCGCTTCGCGACCGGCGGCAAGACATTCCGGCCTTGGCGCGGCACTTCGCCCAACGGGCGGCCACGCGATTTGGGCTTCCTTCGGTCGATCCCACGCCCGATGATTTGCGGCTACTGGTCGGCTACGCCTGGCCGGGCAACATCCGCGAGCTGGGCGCCGTGATCGATCGGGCAGCTATCCTGGGCAACGGCCAACGTCTGGACGTCGGGCCCGCTCTGGGCGTCGGCGGCGTGCCTACTCCATCAGTCGCCGAACCCGAGCCGGCCCCGTCGCCAGGCGATCCATCACCGGCGGCAAGTCCACCTCGCTCGGGCCGTTTCCCGACGCTCGACGCCGCGATCCGCCAGCACATCGAGACGGCCCTGGCCTCGACCGCCGGCCGTGTCGAAGGCCCTCAAGGCGCGGCCGCCCTGCTGGGCGTTAACCCTCACACGCTCCGCGGCCGCATGCGCAAACTCCACATCGACTGGACCCGCTTTCGTCCGCTCGGCTAGGGCTTTTCGATTGGAAACAGCTTGAGGTCTTTGGTTTTGCAAAATGCCGAGACCTCCTTGACCATGTCGGCCGGGACGGGCGTGTCGGCCAGGTTGGTCCAGAAGATGTTTTCACCCTCGGCCAGTTGGGCCAGATGTTGCTTGAGTTGTCCGACGCTGAGAAGGCCCTTCTCGGGCGGCTCGACGCGGGTGCCAGGTTTGCGCCAGTTTCGGCCCGGCACGAGCTTGAAGTGCCAGTCCTTGCCGGCCGGTTTCCAGGAATAGAGCTCCATGCCCTTGAACATCGGTTTCGCGGCCCGCTTCACCGCCTGTTTGGATTCGGCCGGCTCGGGACGGATCAGTCGGCCGAGGAAAAGGATGCTGCCGGTGGGCTTGTGGCGGATGAGGAAGACGAACGGGTGGTCGGCGCGGAACGTGGGTAGTGCCGAAGGCCCGCCCTTGCGTTTCATGATGACGGCTGTCGCCGCGGCGGCCTCGGTCCCTTCTTCGTTGACGTCGACGAACGCCTTGTGGATCACCTTGCTGACGAACAGGTCGGGCTTGGAGGTCATGCCCGAGAAGTCGGCTTCGTCTGGATCGAACGCCCGAGGCATGCCCAGGGCCGAGAGTGTTTTGGACAGCTCGAACTGGCCGGTCGTCGAGAACCGGGGCAAATAGACCACGACCTTTTGCCGGCGGAGTTGCCTGAACCACTTTTGTACGGTTTTCACGTCGAGCGATTTCTCCAAGTCTGGCAGGCCGTCGACCTTCTTGGGCAAGAGTACGATCATCGAGACCTGCTCTCCGGCGTAAGGCAGTTCGAGAATCTGGAGTTCCGGCAGATCGGCGTACGCAAAGTCGTCCACCTTGTGCATCATGGGAACGCGGACCGACGGATCGACGGTCGATTCGTCCGTGCCCGGCCGGAAGCGTGCCATAAGGGTGCGTTTCTTGTCGAATGGGCTTTGCCATTGGCCTTTGAAGTAGACCGCGTTGGTCAAGACCAGACGGGTCAGTCTGTCGAGCATGCCCTTGGGAATCAGATTGCGTATCTTCTGGCGTGTCTGCCGCTCGACCCACGCGTTGATTGTCTTCCGAGCAGCCTCGGCGTCGTGGATAAAATCGACCTGGGCCAACTCGGCCCCGTAGTCCTTCTTCGTTGTCGCCAGGAACTCGGGTAGGAACGCGTAGTCCTTTTGCCCCCAGAGGCGATTGGCCACCAGGAGCGTGAGGTTGTCGTTCTCGGCGCGTCGCAGTGCCGCGGCCAGTTCGGCCATCGCGGGGTGGACTTGGGCCGTGGGGAAAGGGAAGTGGAGGACTTTGGCCATCTCGGCTTCGGTCTGGCCCCGCGCCCCGGCGGCCGTCATCGCCAGGGCAGTCGACAGGCTGTGGGGCGAGAAGAAGAGATTTTTATTATCGTTCTGCTTCGCCCGACTCAACTGGGCGTAGAGGTCCAAGGCGAAAGTATTGTTGCCCTCCACGACGGCCTCGACGTCCGGCGACACGCCCGGTGTCGAGTCGGCCCACGCGGGAGCCGGCAATGTCATGAGCAAGGCCGTCAGGACAACAAGGCACAAGCAACGAGAACAGGAGCAGGTCTTCATGCCAAGCCTCCAACGTGTCCATCAGAACGGGGGCACCCCAGGGGGCAGTTTTTTTAGGGACGCATTATACCGCGAGGAAGTTCCACCCCCTCCGCAGGGCCAGTTGCCCGCCATTGCCTTGACCTTTTGCCCGCCTGTGCCTATTACAGAAGTAAGGGCCAAACCAGTCTGGCGGGTGGGGTCTGCGCCTGCGGGAGCAATGCACGCGTCCTTACCTCCGCCCGATCGCGGGTATTCTATGCAATGGGAGAGAAGAGCCATGAAGAAACTCGTTTTAGGATTTGCCTGTCTGCTGGTGCTGACCCCGTCGGCCTGGGCCATCGAGGTGCCGGTGCAGTTGGATTTAATCGACCAACCGTCGGAGTTCAACCTGGCGGACCTCACGGCCACGGGGATCGTGACCTTGGGGGGGGTTGAGTATGAAGCAAGTGACACCGACACAGCCGTGGCCACGGGCAATATGCTGACTAACCTTACCTTGACCATTGACCCTAGCACGCGGCAGGTCACAGATGTGTCGGGATTGGAATTCACCGGGGGATTGATCGAGTTCAGCAACGTGGCCATGTCGTTGGACTTTGTGATTGGAACGGTCGAGGCTTCAAGCAGCGGGCTCCAAGGCACGTTTGACACGCCGAATCCCCCGAAGCCGGTTGTGAACGATGTCTTTCAAGCCATCGACCACGAGGTGACTCTTAACCAAGGACAATTCGATTATCATGCAACAGGTCAGGTGGAGGGTCTTGTTCCCGCCGGCTCGATCGATCTGTCGGATGAGCCTATCACGCCGGAAATCGATCAACCGGGAACGCTGACGGTTGCACTGAAGAATGTCGATGTATACGACGCGACCTACGAAGCGATCCTGACCCTTCCCCTGGAATTCGAGCAGGAAATCTTCAACGACAGCGGCACGACGATTATTTTCGGATTCCCCGTTGCATGGACCGCGGTCGCCACAGTGTCCGGCTCGGGAACGCTACGCTCCGTGGGCCAGTTCACCATCACCTCGCCGGCCATCCCGGGCGACGCAACGAAGGACGGAGTGGTCGACGCACTTGACGCGCGTCGGCTGGCTGAGAACTGGCTCAAGGCGGCCGACTGGGAAGGGGGCGACTTCAACGGTGACGACATCGTCGACGACCTGGATGCCTCGATCCTGGCTGCCAACTGGAACAATACGTTCGAAGGCGTGGCCGCTGTGCCCGAACCGTCCAGCTTGGCTGGGCTGATTGCCCTCCTGGCTACGGGCTTGTGGTTGCGGGCTCGACGGAAGTAGCCGGTTTCTTCGGCCGTTCTTCGATGTGTTCTCACACAGCGCGATGAGGATCCTCGTTCCGCACGTTCTGTGTGTTTTCGATGTCCTGTGCGCCGGTCTGGCTGTCGGTGGATGGAACCGCACCGACTGATCCGGATTGCTTGCACCCCAGACGCGGGCCGCGCGGACCATTGCGCGCCGCACTGCCACGCCCCATCCGTGTCCCTCTGTGTTCATCCGTGGCCCTTCTTTTTCTGTCAAGTTCCGCACCACCCGGCTTGTCTGCCCTACCACGTTCGGAGGGTATCGGCGGAATAGTTGACCCAGCTTCGTGCGACAGGTGGGGGGGAACCTTGACATGCGCACGAAACCGAAAAAGCTGGCAGATAGGTGCGTTCTCATATAGGATGAGCAAGCAGGCGGGCGGTCCGGCACGGCGCTGACGGGCCGCCGGCTTGCGGAACGGAGAAACCCGAGGTCACGCCATGAATTTCTCTTCCCACGCCCGGCTGGGCTTCTTGTTGGTTGCGCTGGCACTTGCGGTCCCCTCGACGACCGTGGCACAGGATGACGCCGAGGCGGGCAACCGGCAGTATCGGGCAGCGATCGGACTGCAACAGGGGGGACAGTTCGAACTGGCCGCCGACGCGTGGGAAAACTTCCTCCGCGATCATCCCGGCCACGCCTTCGCCCCGCAGGGCCAATTGAACTTGGGCATTTGCCGCCTGAAGGCCAACCAACTGGACCAGGCCGTTACCACGCTCCGCCAGCTTGTCCAGAAGCATCCCAAGTTCGCCATGCTCGAAGCGACCTATCTCTACCTGGGCGTGGCCGAGTATAGCGCGGCCAGGGCGGGCAATAAGGACCGGTTCGCCGACGCGATCAAGACGTTCGACACCCTCCTGTCGAAATATCCCAAGGGCAAGTACCGTCCCCAGGCTGTCTTCTACCGGGGTGAATGCGATTACGCCCGGGGGGATAAGGAGGGGGCCGCGAAATACTACGCCCAACTCGTCGAGGAGTATCCCAAGGACGCCCTGCTGCCCGACGCGTTGCACGCCCTGGGCGTGACCCAAGAGGAGTTGGGCCAGTTCAAGGCGGCCGGCAAGACCTACGACCGATTCCTGAAGGACTTCCCCAAGGACTCGCGCCGGACCGAAGTGGCCATGCGGCGCGGCGAGACGCTTTTTGGCACGAAGCAGTTCAAGTCGGCGGCCGAGTGGTTTGCCTACGCGGCCGATCGGCCCGAGTTCAAGTTGGCCGACCACGCCGCGTTGCGTCAGGCCGACTCGCTGGCCCAGTTGAAGCAGTACGACGAGGCGGCCAAGCTCTACGCCGGTTTCGCAAAACGCTTTCCGAAATCAAAGCACATCGCCCGGGCCGACCTGGCCGGGGGACGCTGCTTTTATTTGGCCGATGATTATCGCCAGGCCCAGTCGCTATTGGAGAAAGCCCTGCTAGCCGGCGGCCCGGCGGCGTCAGAATCAGCCCATTGGCTCGCCCGGGTGCTCTTGAAGCGCAAAGAACCGGCCGAGGCGTTGAAGGTAGCCCAACAAGCCGCGAAGACGGCCGGCGACAGCCCGTTCGCGGCCGAGTTGCAGATGGACGCGGCCGATGCCTTGTATGAGATTCCCGCCCGGCGTGCCGAGTCGAGCGGGACCTATGCCGCCGTAGCGGAGAAATTTCCCAAGTCGCCGGTGGCCGATTCGGCCCTGTACATGGCCGCCTTCGCCGCGCTAGGCCAAGGGGAATATGAAAAGGCCCTGGGCTACGCCGACGACTTTTCAAAACGGTTTGCCAAGAGCAAGCTGCTGCCCGACGTCACGTGCGTGGCGGCCGAGAGCGAGTTGCAGCTCGGCCGGTTGGTGCCGGCCCAACGACGCTACGCCCAATTGATCGCCGAGAATCCGCGGCACGCCGACGTCGACTCGTGGCGCGTGCGGCAGGCGCTGGCGATGCTGTTGCAGAAGCAGTACAACCGGGTCATCTCGACGCTCAAGCCGGTGGTTCGCGATTTGCGCTCGAAGGCGGCCGAGGCCGAGGCGTTCTACCTGATCGGCGCCAGCCAGCTCGCCTTGAAGCAGGTCGACGAGGCCATTGCCTCCTTCAAGGACTCGCTGGCCGCCGACGCGACGTGGCGTCAGGCGGACGAGACGCTCCTGGCCCTGGGCCGCGCCTATCACCGCAGTGGCGACGACCGTCAGGCACTGACCGCCCTGCGCCGGCTGATCCGACAGTTTCCGAAGAGCCGCATCCTGGACCAGGCCCATTACTGGCTGGCCGAGAGTGCCTACGCCCTGGGCGACACGAAGACGGCCGCTGACGAGTACCAACGGGTTCTCGACGGATGGCCCCAGAGCAAGCTCGTGCCGCACGCCCTGTACGGCCTGGGGTGGGTCCAGTTGAAGACCGAGAAGTACGCCGAGGCCGAAAAGACGCTCGACCGGCTGCTGGGTGAGTTTCCCAAACACGAGCTGGTCGCCAGGGCACGCTTCGCCCGAGGCACCGCCCGGCAGCAGTTGGGCAAATTCGCCCCGGCCGTCGAAGACCTGACTGCCCTGCTGGACGCCAAGCCGACCCGGCGAGAACGGTCCGACGCCCTGTATGTCCTGGGTCTTTGCCAGGCAGGGCTGAAAGAACACGCCAAGGCGGCCGAGACGTTCGAAAGCCTCCTAAAGGAAGACCCGGAGTACGCCGGCGCGGACAAGGCGCTCTACGAATCGGCCTGGGCGCTCAAGGCGTCGGGCAAACCCAAAGACGCGCTACAGCAGTTCCGGCTCCTGGCCAAAGAGCACGCTGACAGCCCGCTGGTTGGCGAGTCGCTCTACCACATCGCCGAAGCGCAGTACGACGCCAAGCAGTATCCCAAAGCCGCGGTGAACTACTACGCCGTCACTCAGAAATCGACCGACCCGGAACTGAAGGAAAAGGCGAGTTACAAACTGGCTTGGTGTTACTTCGAACAGAAGAAGTATGACGAAGCCCAACAGACGTTCGACTATCAGCAGAGCCAGTTCAAGGACGGCAAGCTGGTCGGCGACGCCATGTTCATGGAAGGGGAGTGTTTCCGCCACCAAGGCAAATACAAGCAGGCGTTGGACGCGTATCTGGCCGTAAAAAATCCCTCGGGCAAGGACTTCCCGGCCTTGAGCCTGTTGCACGCCGGCCAGGCAGCCGCCCAACTGAAGCAGTGGGACCGGAGCCTCGCCCTGCTAGGCAAGGCGGTCCAGGAGTACTCGAAGTCGCCCGTGCTGGGCGAGATCCTCTACGAACAGGGCTGGGCCATACAGAACCTGGGCAAAAAGGACGAGGCCGTCAAGCTTTACACCCAGGTGCCCAGTCACACCGACCGCGAGGTGGCCGCCCGGGCGCAGTTCATGATCGGCGAGATCCAATTCGAGAAGAAACAACACGCCGAGGCCATCAAGACGTTCTATCAGGTGATCTACGGCTATAGTTATCCCGAATGGCAAGCCAACGCCACCTTCGAAGCGGCCCGATGCTTCGAGGCGCTGAAGAAACCCGACCAGGCCAAGAAGCTCTACCAGGAATTGATCGAAAAACATCCCACCAGCGACAAGGCCGCTGCGGCGAAGAGCCGCATCGAAGCGATCGAGAAGAAGGAAGAATGAAGGGGCCACGGATGAACACGGATGGACACAGATGAAAGAAAGGGAACCGCGGATAAACGCGGATGGACGCAAATAGAATAAAGAGGAAGGGGTGTAATAAAGAGTGCTCCGAGACCGTTTCCGGAAGGACATTTTGATCAGGACTTGTTATTACTTGTTATTGACCTTCGCAGAAGTTGTGACACCAAGCCGACAAACCGAATCTGGAGGGCCACGCTCCGTCGTGGCCGCGTCATCCGGAACGCCCGGCCACGACGGAGCGTGGCCCTCCAGGTGTATGGTATCACCACTTCTACGAAGGTCAGTAATAAACCACTATCTCCTAACCAACATTTGCGTGCATTTGCGTTCATCCGCGGTTCCATGAACCTGCACCTTCGTTATCCATCCGTGTTTATCCGTGTTCATCCGTGGCCCCTTCACCCCGAACTTCCGCCCGTGCCTGAACGAAAGAGAGTGCTTCCATGACACGTACCGTGCGTACCGATCGGGCAATACGGCGTCCGGATTTAATTCCGTTTGTTGGACTGCTGGGATTGGTAGTGTTCCTGGCTTGTTTGACACCAGGATTGGCCTGGGCACAAGAAAATAAAATCCCAGCCGATCAGGTCCAGCCGAAGCGGCTGCTGACGAAAGAGGAGAGTCTCGATAAGGCGGCGAAGGACTTGGCAGCGAAAGAGCCGGGCAAGGAGAAGGACACGGTCGGCGCCGTGGACGAGCCGGAGCGGGAGGGGCCCAACCTTCTGTGGCTCTTGTGCAAGGGCGGGAACCTGATGTGGCCGATCGCCGTCATGTCGGTCCTGGTGGTGGCCTTCGGGATTGAACGAATCCTGGGACTGCGGCGGCGGAAGGTCCTGCCGGTCGAACTGGTCCAGGGGCTGGGCGATCTGGCGGCCAAACCGGGCGGGTTCGACCCGCGACGCGCGTATCGGCTCTGTCAGGAGTTCCCTTCGGCGGCGGCCAGCGTCATCCGGGCGATGTTGCTGAAAATCGGCCGGCCGCACACCGAGTTGGAACAGGCCATCGCCGAGGCCAGCCAACGCGAGGCTAACCGGCTCTATGCCAACGTCCGGTGGCTCAACCTGGCCGCCGGCGTCGCGCCGCTGATGGGACTGCTCGGCACCGTCTGGGGCATGATCGAGGCCTTCTTCGAGACGGCCAATATGGCCGTCGGCGCCAACAAGGCCGAACTGCTGGCCGGGGGAATCTACAAAGCGCTCGTCACGACGTTCGCCGGACTGGCCGTGGCCATCCCCGCGGCCGTGCTCGCCCATGTTCTCGAAGGCCGCATCGAGCGGCTCTTCCGCGAGCTGGACGAAATCCTGCTGGGCCTGATGCCGCAGTTGGAGCGTTTTGAAGGACGGATGCGCTCGCCGGCCGACGGATCGCCCACCGCTCCGCCCGAACCACCCCCGGCCCGACCCGAACCGCCCCCGGCCCGGGCAAGGAGTCAGCCATGACGGTCCAGATCAAAAAAGGCAGGGCGTTGGCCGGTTTGAGTCTGACGCCGCTGATCGACGTGGTGTTTCTGCTGTTGATCTTCTTCCTCGTGGCGACCGAGTTCGCCGAGGAGCAGCGCCAGCGGTACGCCCTGGAAGAGCGGGAGATGGACATCCAACTGCCCGAGGCGAGCGAAGCCCGGCCGCTGGTGGCCCCGCCCACGGAGTTGTTCATCAACATCGACCAGCAGGGCCGCTACTACGTCAACCACAAGTTCGTCAGCGTCGAGGAGCTGCAGCAGATTCTCAAAACGGCTTGGGTCGAGCGACCGGGCCGCCAATCGGTCGTCATTCGCGCGGACCGGCGATGCGTTTGGGAACCGATCGTCGCGGCGATGAACGCCTGCAACAAAGCCGGCATCCACGACTACACCTGCACCACTCGTGGTGGATAGTAACTGATGGCAGGACAGACTCGACAAGTCGTTCGCCGGGTGAACCGGTCCAGGGTCGCCGATTTCGACGACCAGATGTGGCCGATCAACTGCGCGATCTTGATCCTGGCCGGATTCGCGGCCGGGATCGCCATCGCCACGGGCGACTTGCGGGCCGAGAATCTACTCTATAACACCGTCTTCCGGTTGGTCCTCGTCGCGCTGGGTGTGGCTGCGTTGTTTGCGGCGGTCGTCTGGCTGCAAGGCAAGATGGTCCGCCGGGTGCAGTTGTGTGTCTTGATCAGTCTTCTGGTGCATCTCTGGATGGGCCTCTTCTTGCACCAGCACCACTTGGTCGTGGCCCAGAGCGATCCGCGCCCC
>JAFGFF010000299.1 GCA_016931075.1 Pirellulales bacterium
ATTGGCCACGCCTACTGCGTCGGCCAAGACCCAGCCGAGTGGGTCCCGCGGATGGCCTTGCACACGCGTCACTACCACCTCGAAGACATCGCCCCGACCCGCCAACACGCCCACCTTGTGCCCGGCCGCGGCGCGATCGATCTGCCGGCCGTCCTCCGCGCCATCCGCGCCACCGCCTACGCCGGCTGGATCACCGTCGAACTCTACCCCTACGTCGACGACCCCGACCAGGCCGGCCGCGAGGCGTTGGAATATGTTCGGAAGTTTTAGGGTTGTAGGGTGGGGCACACCTGCCCCACCATGTTACCCACGGCACATGAAGCTGGTGGGGCAAGTGTGCCCCACCCTACGCTATGGACTGTTCGACGGGGCAAATTGCATGACAATATGGTCTTCTCCAAAATCTGTCAGCCTGATCTGGCCGACTTCCTCGGTCGAGCGAACGTGGGTGCCTCCGCAGGGATTGGCGTCCCATTCATTGATGACGATCACTCGCACTGGCCCGGAAAAGGACGACGGGCCGCGGTAGATTGATTCATGTTGATCTATCGCCTGACTGAGGGATTCGTACGTGAGGACTTCGACTTTGAGACAACGTTGGATCTGTTGATTCGCCCGTTCCTCGATTTCTCGAATGGCGGTGTCGGACGGTTGCCACTGCCCTGAGAATCGCACGGTGCAGGAGAGCACATCGTCCGCGATGGCGATTCCTTCCGGCACATAGCCGTCGACGCTTCGGCGGATCGCTCCCATGAGGACGTGCGCGCCGGTGTGATATCGCATAGTGGCGTACCGCTTCTCCCAATCGAGGATCGTCCTCACGTTGTCGTTGACGCAGACCTCGGCGGCGCTGGCCAGGCATGCGAACACCTTTCCATCGAGTTTCAGGACTCGGCACACGGGCACCGTTTCGCCGGAGGGCAACAGGATCGAGCCCGAATCGGGCGGTTGACCGCCGCCCCCTGGATAAAAGATGTTGTCAACAAGAGAAACGGCCGTCTTCTTCTTAACGGTCCGGACTTCCTCGACGAGCGTGTCCATCTCTCGCCGGTACGCGTCCGTGAGGTACAGATTGTTCATGGCATGCACCTCGGGGATTGAATTTGGGGAATCGTATGAACTTCCGTTATCCCGACCGTCAATCGGCTGGTGATGTTCTTGACGAGGGCATAGAACGAGGCGGCTGCCATTCCGGCCATGAAGAGCACAAGAGCCGCGCAGAAACACGCCCGGAGCAATCCTCTCCCGCCAGGCACTCCGACGACCGCCGGCCAACACGTGACAAGAAGTAAGTAGACGGCAATGCACGCGCACACGGGCGCCATGCCCAAATAGAGCCAAAACCGGCCGCGGCGTCGGTGGAAGGTGGCGTTCATTATTTCTTCTTTTTGCCGGTCGGTTTGTCTTCTTCGACCATGAAACCCAGCCCGGCTTCTTTCCAGCGATGGCGTTTGACGGCGTCGTCGAGGATATATTCGATCTGGCCGTTGACGCTGCGCAGCTCGGCCTGGGCCCAGGCTTCGAGCTGCTTATACAGGTCCGGACTGATTCGCAAGGGGAACGATTTGCGTGACATGATGCTTAAGTGTAGAGCGTGCCTGTGTTGATGACCGGTTGGGCTTCGGTTTCGCCGCAGAGGACGACCAGCAGGTTGCTGACCATCGCGGCCTTGCGTTCCTCGTCCAACTCGACGACGTGCTTCTCGGCTAGTTCGGACAGGGCCATCTCGACCATGCTGACCGCGCCGTGGACGATCCGCTGTCGGGCCGCGATGATGGCGTCGGCCTGCTGGCGGCGGAGCATGGCCCCGGCGATCTCGGGGGCGTAGGCCAGGTGGGTCAGTCGGGCTTCCTCGACCGTCACGCCCGCCTTGCCGACCCGCTCCTGAAGCTCCTTCTGCAGCCCGGCCGAGACCTCCTCGACGCTGCTGCGGAGCGTGAGTTCGTTTTCCTCGCCGTGGTCGTAGGCGTACTGGCTGGCCAGGTGGCGAACGGCCGACTCGCTCTGCACCTCGACGTAGTCTTCGTAGTTGTCGACGTCGAAACAGGCCTCGGCCGTGTCCTCGACTCGCCAGACGATCACCGCGGCGATTTCGATCGGGTTGCCCCGCTTGTCGTTCACCTTCAACTTGTCGCTGTTGAAGTTCCGCGTGCGGAGCGAGATCCGCTTCTTGGTCATGAAGGGGTTCGTCCAGTGCCAGCCGGGCTTGCGAACCGTGCCCCGGTAGTCGCCGAACAGGATCAACACCCGGCCCTCGTTCGGTTGCAGCGTGAAATAGCCGGGCAGAGTCAGCACAAAGGCAATGCCCGTGGGCAGGAACACGATAAACGAAATGGCGGCCATTAGGCCTTTGCCCCGCTGATCGGCCGACGCCGCGAACAGAATGAAGAACAACACGGCCACCACGAAGAAAACCACCGTCAAGGGCAACATGCTCCAGCCGCTACGCACCTGAATCTCACGTTCTTGGTTCATCGCGGAACCTCCTGATTCTGGGACACCGAAACCGACAGAAGATGATATCATGGTGATATCACTTTGATATTATACTGGCGAAATTTTTGAAGCCATCGCACGTCGTTAAAGGGCAGAAATTGGCAATCTGGCAAGGATAGGTAACTACGGCAAGTCATTTGCAACTCGTAGAAGCTCGTTTTGCGACTACTGCCCGGTTTGATCACGTGTAGGCCTTTCAATAGGTTCCAGAACCATGGGTGCCATGTCCACGGCAAGCGTGAGGCCGTCCGGGAATTCGAGCCGGCAACCCTTGCGTTCTTGGCCCATGTCGGCCAGGCTCCGCCAGGGCAAGTGGACGCCCGAACCCGCTTCGGGGCGTGCTCTGGTAAAGAGGTTTTTGGCAAAGGGGCCACGAAATGACGAAAGTACGAAAGCACGAAAAGAAGAGAGGGGTAAGAACGAACGCAAGGGGCCGCATTGCTGCCATCCAACGTTCTTCGCCACTTTCGTCTTTTCGTACTTTCGCGCTTTCGTGGCAAAAAAGCGAGAAACATATCCATTCGAGTTGAGGCGTCCTGACTAAAGACGTTCCTTGCATGTCCTCGCAAGCGTGGACACGGCGTCCAATGATACCGTAAACACCGTGTTTTCCAGGCTTGAATTCCCGGACACCCTCACGCTTGTCGTGGGCATGTCGCCTGGCACAGCGCCCGGCGCCCATTTCAAAACACGTTCTGACACTTCGTTTCATCTTTTTTATCCAGCGCAGGGCATGGCGGTCCTTCCTCCGCGCTTCGGTGGCCACAACGGCCACAACACAAAAAGAGCCCGCCGGCGGAAGGGATTCTTCCAGCGGCGGGCTCTTTTTGATACCTGGCGG
>JAFGFF010000300.1 GCA_016931075.1 Pirellulales bacterium
GACCGCAGCCGGGCTGAGAAACCGGCCTCGGACCGTGGAGAGACAATTTGAACAGCGTGCCGGCAGGAACCCGCCGGGGGCCCAAGCAGAGTTACGTCCGCCCGGGACCGCCCGGCGTACCTGTTTCCCGTCGGTTCAAAACGCGGCCGTGGGTACCCCACGTTAAACGGCCGGTTCGAGTCGTCTTGCCGTCGTTGCCCCGCTTCGGCCGACACGCCTCAGTTTATTGTGGGCTGTTCGGTTTAGGAACAGCCCGATGGACTCCAATCGTTCGATTCACAGCACCTAAGAAAAGGCACCACCGACCCGAATCACGCCCCCATTTTACCCGCCCCCAGACTCTTGTCAAACGCCGCTTTGAGAGTAAAACTGGCGTTCAGCGCCAGGTCCGCGCGCGGCGTGCCGCTGGCTTGTTCAGTCATATTTTCGAGCCCATGAACATACTTATTGATTCCGGCATAGTCAATGTTCGTGCTTCACCGCCGATGGGCGCTTCGCGGCCTGATCGGCTCCCCCGGTTAGTGGAAAACGTTCATTGGCAATGCAGACCTCAATAACACGATTAACATGCAACGTTTCGTACTCCTCCTCGGGCTGACGGCAGCCTCCGTCGGTTGTGATGGTTCCTCGCAATCAGCGAGTCCCCACCACTGCCAGAAGGCGTTCGTCGGTCACTCGGGCTATGTGTGCACAGTGGCATTCACGCCGAATGGAAAGCAACTGATTTCCGGCGGCGCGGACGGCAAGATTAAGTTCTGGTGCGTCGACTCTGGAGAATGCCAACGGACTCTCGACGGGCATGCGGAATGGGTTCATTCCGTGGCCATCAGCGCCGATGGCAAATTCCTCGCTTCCGGCGGACGAGACAACCTTGTCAAATTGTGGGATATTGCGACTGGCAAGCTGTTGAAAACCTTTACCGGTCATTCCGGACTCGTCAAGTCCGTGGCGTACAGCCCTGACGGCCGGCTACTGGCTTCGTGCGGAGGAGACAAATCCATCAGAATATGGGACATTGCCTCCGGCGAGGGGCTGAAGACCATCGACTCGGACAGCTTTTTCACCCTGTCGATGGTTGTCTTTACACCCGACAGCAAGCAAGTGCTCTTGGCGGGCGACTCGCTCCAGTTGTGGGATATCGAGACCGGGACATGCGTCTGCACGTTCGACGGCCATTCTGATTCCGTCGGCGAGGTGGCCATTAGCCGAAATGGCCGATGGATCGCCTCTGTGGGCTCCTATACCGATCGCTCATTGCGGCTGTGGGACGCGAAATCGGGGGATTGCCTCTGGATGCGCGAATTCACTGAACAAGACGGTGAGCGGGCCGCCTGGACAGTGACCTTCGCCCCGCAAGACGACGTCCTCGTCAGCGGCCAGTTCGACGGTTCCATCAAGTACTGGGACGTGAACACGGCTGAGTGCCTTTGCACCGTCGCCGCGCACACAGAAAGCGTGTCTTCTGTGGCTGTCGATCTCAAAGGGGGCTATCTTGCATCGGGAAGCTGGGACAAAACCATCAAATTGTGGAAACCTCCATCGGCCAAGACCACCGGGCAATAGGACGTACAGGAAGCTATCCTCATTGACGACATCCATGCACATGGATAAGCAAAAGGGGCTCTGGTTGAGCGTGAAAACGAACTCGTGTCCCTGATACAACACTACAAACAAGACATACAGCGATGACATACGCCCGAAGTCTCACACACCTGGTTGCCCTGGTCCTGATTCTTGCCTCCACGCCGCTTTTAGCTGACACAAATGACATGGCGGCGCAGCGCAAGCTCTACGCCGCGCGGCATCGGCGGATCATTATGAATAATGATGGAAACGACACGCTGGGGACGTTGCCGAGCGAGAAGCATACACCAGAGGCATTTTTGGCGAGGAGGACGGCCGGGTTGGTGGGCTCGCAGGTGGATGCGATCTTCTATTGCGACGGGATTTTCGCGGTGTATACGCACCGGAGCGAGGAAACGGAGCGGCGGCGGGCGGCGTCCGGGGGGCGGGAGTATTGGGCGGGCGAGCTCATCGAGAAGGGCGGCAAGGACCCGTTGGAGATCATTACCGACTGGGGGCACGCGCACGGGATCGAGGTTTTTTGGTCGATGCGGATGAACGACACGCACGACAGCAGCCCGGCGTACGCCAAGATCATGCCGCGCTGGAAGAGGGAGCATCCCGATCTGATGATGGCGCCGAAGCCGACCCGATTTCCGTACGGCAGCAGCCGGTGGTCGTCGGTCGATTATGGCAAGGCAGAGGTCCGCGACAAGGTATTTCGGATCCTGCGCGACGTGGCCACGCGCTACGACGTCGACGGCCTGGAGCTGGATTTCCTCCGCCACCCGATGTTTTTCAAGCCGCAACTGCTGGGCGAGCCGGTCACACAAGAGCACTGCGACAGGATGACCTCGCTGTTGGCCCGGGTTCGGGCCATGGCCGACGAGGTGGGCCGGCGGCGCGGGCGGCCGGTGCTGATCGCGGTTCGCGTGCCCGACAGCGTGAGGTACTCGAAGGCCATCGGCCTGGACCTCGAGGCCTGGTTGAAACGGGACCTCGTCGATCTCCTGATCGGTGCGGGCCAGATCCATCTCGAACCGTGGAAAAACCTGGTCGCGCTGGGCCGGCGCCACGGCGTGCCGGTCTACGCCGGCCTGTCGCCCGCCCGACTGGAACCCCGCTCGGGCGACCGGGCACTCGACCTCCCGCTCTGGCGCGGCGAGGCCCTGCGCGCCTGGGACGCCGGCGTCGACGGCGTCTCCACCTTCAACGTCTTCGATCCCGCCAGCCCCGTCTTCCGCCAGATCGGCGACCCCTTCGTGCTGCGCCGCCTTCCCCGCCGCTATCAGTTCATCCCGGGCAAGAAGGGCTACCTGAACCGTCTCAAGGGCGGCGAGAAGTACGTGGTTCCTGATGAATAGCAATCGTACTTAGCAATGGCTGGCTCTGGGGATTCGCAATAGGTATCACTTAGAGTCGATTTCATCGACATGGATCATGGTTATTCCGCTGTGTGCCGGGCAGAAACAGGCTATCGCACAAGAAATGGACTGCCAGGAGGACGACTTCTTTCCACGATTCGGGTATCATGGGGGCGATCGGCATTCTCAGACAGGGCTGGCCCCCGGGAACAGCCTTTCCTCGACGAAGGCGGGGAGGTGCCTCATCATGAAACGGATCTTCTTCATTAGTGTCGCCGTGGCGGCCATCCTTCTTATGGCCCCGGCCAGGCTGACGGCGGCGATCGACATTCTTGTCGATGATCGTTACGACTCCAGCGGATTCTTTGCACCCGGTTCGGATGCGCGGAATACGTTGGAGGTTGCCATCAGCTTCTTCGAAGCCTTGCTCGATGACGATCTGACCGCGATCGAGTCGGATTCGACAAATCGGTTCGATATCCATTTACTCCAGCCCGACACGATCCAGTGGGTTACCATTGAAGACTTCGACGTTCCGGCTGACACACTGTTCCTCTTCGTCGGTGCTCTCGATTTGCCTGGGACCACTCTCGGGGCGGCAGGCCCCGGCAGGTGGGATAGTCCTTCCGAAGACCAGGAATGGCTCGATAATGCCACCACGCGCGGCCAGGGAACCGTGGCCGATACGACGGGCGACACGGCGATCGACTTCGCGCCGTGGGGTGGAATCATGACCATTGATTCGGGAACGATCTGGAACTACCGTGCCTCGGAAATGCCCGATCAAGGTGAGACCGACTTGTACACGGTCTTCCTGCATGAACTAGGGCATCTGTTGGGTATCGGACTCTCGGATTCGTGGAAGAACCTGCTTGAGGACGAGAGTTTTATCGGAACGCATTCCATGGCCGTACACGGCGGGCCTGTACCGCTACAGCCCGTCATAAAAAAGCACTGGGCCGGGGGAACCACCAGTCAAATCTACGGCGGTTCATTGTCGCAGGAAGTGAGTATGGCGCCGTCGGTCAATAAGGGAGACCGCAAGCTCTACACGGACCTGGACGTCGCGGGGCTCGATGACATCGGATGGGACACGAAACGGCCGGCGATCTGGGAGCCCGCCGGCGATGGAGCCTATGGCGATTTGGCCAACTGGAGCATTGGCGAGAAGCCGACCACGGATGACATCGTCTGTTTCGACGGAAATGGGGCTCATACTGTTTCGTTCTCAGCGGAGGAGAGCGTTTGCAGGGTATTCATCGAGAAGGCCGATGTGACGCTCGATCTGGGAGGCAATCGTTTCACGGTCGATTTCCTGGAAGCGATGGATCCTGGCGCCACACTTACCATTCAGAATGGAACGCTGCAATTGCGCAGTTACGCGTCTCTGACGCACCATGAATCACTCCGTGTTGGAAATGGAGGCATGCTCCAATTGGACGGAGTGGTCAATAACACGGTGGTTCTAGGGGAAGGCGGAACCTTGACGGGAACGGGAACGATCAAAGGCAGCGTGACGGGTAGCGGTTGCGTGAGCCCTGGGGACAGCGTCGGAACGCTGAAAGTAGAAGGGGACTGTGCAAGCGATCGTATCTTCATTGAACTCGCGGGTACAACACAAGATGTAAACTACGACTTGTTGTCCGTTGACGGCTTGTGTTGGCTCGATAATGAATTGGAGATCGTGCTCCAAGACGGATTCGTTCCCTCCCTCGGCGACCAGTTCACGATCATCCAGTACGGCGACCGAAGTGGCGTTTTTAACACGCTGGCCGGGATCTCGCTACCCAACGGCCTGATTCTCATGCCGGACTATGGGCCCAACGCGGTCACTCTTTGGGCAACGACGATAGGCGACGTGACTTTCGATGGGCTGGTCGACATGGACGACGCGCGAGTGCTGGCCGAGCACTGGCTGCAAACCACCGCCGGTCCGTTCCTCCAAGGCGACCTGAACGGCGACGGCTTTGTCGATGACCTGGACGCTTCGATCCTGGCCGCCAACTGGGGGACCGAACCGCTGCAGCCGGCCGTGCCCGAGCCGTCGGCGTTGTTGCTGGCGCTGGGGGCACTCGCGACATGGCGGTTCCGGCCGAGACGAGCCACGAATTCGGCCGCAAACTGCGACTTGGGATAATGGTGTTTGTGTGATTTTTTATTGAAGGCGGCATTGCCAATGGACGGTTTCCACGGCCTACGGGAAGCCGATCAGACCGCCGTCCATGGTCTATGTAACCTCGATTCATGTTTAAGTGCCGACACTGATGCGTTCGTTTTATCACCCGGCCGTTCTGGCAGCCCTTGACCTCCCGGTGGGAACGGAAGAAAGCGACAGGACGGATACTCGACACGACGCTTTGGGGCATGTCTGCGCCCGTTGGTTCGCGGCTTCGCGGCATGCTCCTAGCGGTCCTCCGCGCGGCAAATGCGACGTCATGGCCTCCTTGACGGCACCGGGCCACACATGTTAGTGTGCAACGTGTGGTGACGTCTTCAAAAAGGGACGTTCTGCCGGCCCACCTGTTCGCCTCCTGCCCGCGGTCCTGCCCATTTTGCCTTGAATTGGCCAGTGCGATTTTTTTATGGGCCTGTAGGCGACGCGTCAACGAGGGTTGACGCAAAACATCTTTAGAAATCGCCCTGGGCGAACGTTGAAGACCGACTCCGAGACGGAGGAGAAATTGTGATTCCGGTAAAGTCATTCGGTTGGTTGCTGTGCTTGACGATCACGCTTTGCCTGGCGAGCCGTGCCGCGTGGGCGTTGGACAAGACCCGAGCCCAAACGAATTCGGACCGGGGTCCCATCGGGACGCCGATTGGGCAGCCGATCGACCTCGAGGGCAACCCGAATCTGGAAGGCATTGCCTTTGATTGGCAGGGCGAAAGGCTCTATGTGCTCAATGACGTCGAGAACAACGACGACGGCAAGGCGAAGGCGGGCGACGAGATTCAGGTCTATGGATACAATCCAACCGGGCCTGAGTTGAAGCTAGTCCAGTCGTTCCGTGTCCCGGTAGATCCAATCGCAGGCAAGCATCTCACCAGCGGCCGGGGGCTGGCCTTTGCCGAGCAGTCGGGCCGGCGGGTGCTCTACACGCTCGAGTCGCAGTCCAACGGCTCGAAGGACGCCGACGGAAAGGCCAACTTCACCTCCCGGCTCTGGCGGATCGATTGCACCGATCCGGACAAAGCGAGAGTCCAGACCGTCGATCTCAACCAAGACACTTTCGATCTCCGCGGCGCGCAGGTGTTCGACGTGGCGTGCGACCGGCGAGGTCGGATCTTCATTACCTTCGACGATTCAAAACGGCCCGCCAGCCTGACCGAACAACGGGCACGAGGCATCCTGCGGTTCCAGGCCCAAGGAGAGCCGAATAAAAAAATCCTGCCTGCCAACGGAAAAACGCCGGATCACCACAACCTGGGCATCACCGTCATCGAGGTGGACGGCCACGAGTACCTCGTCTGCTCGATCGAGGAACTCACGAACAACCTGGACCAGGAGATCTACGCGGCCGAGCCCGAGGCCGGGCGAGGGCTGTTCAAGTTCCCCGCACCGCCTTTAATAAGCAATCTCAACACCGAGCGGCGCCTGGCCTACGGGGCCGGGGTGCTTTGGGTCGCTCAACAGCGCGAGGGGCCCGACCGGGTTCAACGGGTCAACATCAAGGATAATCCCTTCGCGCCGATCGTCGGTTACAAGCGTCCCCGGCGAATCCGAGTCACGATGACCAGCACGGCCGTTTGCCCCGAGGGCCAGAACCGCGGCGCGATCGACCACAACTTCGGCCATCCGCTCTCGACCGACATCCTGCCGAGCCAGGGCGGCTTTTTTGACGAGGACGCGTTCCAAATGAAGGTCACCGTGCCGAAGGGCGCCCCGGCTCAGTCCGGCGAGAAGCGGCTTCTCACGCATATGCCGCTGAAGGATCCGTCTTCGCTGAGCCGGCTCACCAGCGCCCATTACCCGGCCGGCACGAAGAACCACGGCACGTACAAGACGGTCTATGAGGCGGCCTTCTGGACACGGGAATACCGCCACTGCGTCTATCCGCACCTGACCAGCAACTCGTTGGGCATCCTGAAGGACACCGATTTTCGCCTGGGTCATATGAAGAAGGGCGACCCGGCGATTCCCGACAGCCTGCCGCGATTCCACTGGACCCACCAGGAGCGGATTTTCGAGGACTTTATTGCCCGAGTGAAGGCCTACACGCGCGAGAAGCACGGCGTCGACGCCAACTTGAACGACACCTACTGGGCCGCCCGAAATGTGTCGGAATACATCCGCGACAACTACAACTACCCCGCCCCGCCGGCCAGCGAAGGCGGGTCGGGCGATTCACGCGGCAATTTCGTGGACTACGACAATTTTCACGTCGCCAACGGGCCGGCCGTCTACAAGATGATCATGACCGATCCGCGATTCAAGATCGAGCTGCACAACCGGCGGTCCGGCTGCATGGCCGCGGGCGGCGTGTTCCTGGCCGTCATGCGGTACATGGGTTACCCCGCCCGATGGATCGGCACTTCGCTTCAAGAGGAGACGTCGCCCGACAAGCCGCACGCCAACGGGATTTTTTACGACCTGAACGAAGACGGAATGTTCAACGGCGACGATACGATGGACATGGTTCACGGCCACTACACGAACGAGGTCTATCTCGGCCCGGACTACGGCTGGCAGCGGTTCGACGCCACGCCCAAAAAGCCAGACGACCGCGACGGCGACGGCCTGGACTACGACGACTTCGGCTACATCCATTCCCGCGACCGCCAGTACGAGTTGATGAAGCGAAAGATCACCTCGGGGCACGATCCGAAGGCCGTCGCGAGCAGCCTGGGCGTTGGGTACAACGAATATCTATTCAACCACTCACGCCCTCGCACGCCCGACTGCGCCACGACATCCGTTTTCCACAAGGCCACGGGGGTGTACACCAGCGCCTGCAAGGGAGGGCAGTGCTACGATTTCCTTATGGACATCGAACTGCCCGGCCGGGTGCGCGGCCGACACGCCTACTGCTGGTTGCCTTGTTTGACATTCGACGTCACGGTCAATGACGGACGACCGGTGATCGGCGAGAACACGGTCACGTTCAAGCCTCGCGGTCCCTGGGCCCAATTCGAGCCTGGCGCCCGGGTGGGGATCGTCCTACGCAAGGTCGAGCGAGGCACGATCAAGAGCCGGGTGCTGAAGACCGACATCCCTTGGAACAAGGGATCCGAGAGCGTCTGGATCCCTCGGGCCACGCGCGGCAAGTCGATTCACCTCCAGGTCCGCAAGATCGGGCCCGAGGAGTTCATCGGCGGGGCCTCGCCCGAGTTCAGCCTTCCCTGAAACACGTTTAGAAACTGTTCACGGATCGGAGAAAGTTGCGGAGAACGGGGGAATGGACATGATTTACAGGATTAACAGGATGGCGCTTTGAACGGTCTTTCTTTCTGCCTCCTACTAGCATTAATTCGGCCCTGTTACTGCATAGCGACCGTTTTCGCAGACAACAATCCTGTTAATCCTGTAAATCATGTCCATTCTTCTCCCCAGAAAACGCGACTGTACGCTCTGGTGATGCAAGGGAGTCGATTCCCTGTGAACGGTATCCAATATTATTACCCCCTTTTTCATCGAAAGAACGTCTCATGACGAGTATGAGTACGCGATCGACGTTCGTCACCAGTCTGATTATCCTGTCGATTCTTGCCATGAGCATTGGCTCAGCTCGCGATTCGGTCGCAGCGGAGGCGCTGCCGACGCCGGGGGAGCTTTGGGCCCGGTGCCAAAAGACGCTTCCGCCGTTCGCCTACGACGTGGTGAAGGACGAGGTGGTCGCGTCCGACACGGATCCGCGTTTGAAGCTGCGTCGGATGGAGGTCCGGTTCGTCAGCCAGGAGGTTAACGGCGTCAAGATGGGCCACGACGCGGTCCTGTTCATCCCGGCCGACCCGAGCGTGAACGCCTCGCCCAAGCGACGTGGCAAGGTCGTCGTGGTTGCGAGGAATTATTCCGACCACACGCTCGTCGGCAACTGTGCCGAGCCCATCGCCGCCCGGACGGGCTACCCGACGATGTGCGTCGACATCCCGGGCGACAAAGACGGCAAGGAAGGCGAGATGTACTGGCTCACCGGCCTGCGAACGCTGGCCCGGGATACGCACGATCCCATGAACTTCGACCTGTTCCGCTGCGCCGTGCCATTCGTCCGAGCGTTGGACGTGTTTGCCGACGTTTTGAAAGAAAAGAAGATTCGGGCCATCATCGGCGGGCATAGCAAGCGCGGTTACTACGCCTACACGGCCGCCGCCATCGATCCCGAGCGCGTCGCGGGCGTCGTCTACCTGGGCTGCGAACGGCTCTTCACCAACGACGAGAAGTACCCCGACGTGTCGGTAAGCCCGTTTTTTTCCAAGGACGAAAAGTACCCGAAATGCCTCGTGCCCTTCACGACGCAAAAGTACGTGAAATGCCCCGTTCTCTACCTGGGGGCAACGAATGAGGCCGGGTTCACGATGTTCAACATCAACGAACTCGTCGGGCGGATGAACGACCCGTGGACGATCGAGTACATCCCCAACTACCGGCACGCCTCGCGGAGCGAGAAGCAGTTCATCGATTGGCAAATGTGGGTCGCCCACGTGTTCGACGGACGGCCGATCACGAAGATCGGCAATTTGAAGGCCGAAAAGATGCCCAAGAGCACGGTCTTTCGGGCTGACGTCGAGTCGCCCAACAAGATCCTCCAGGTCAAGCTCTGGTACGTCTACTGCGACGACGTCCCCTACTGGCGCGACCTGATGTGGTATCCCGCGCTGATGCGAAAGGGGGACGGCAACCGATACGAAGCACGCCTCGGTGGCAATCCGCCCGACGCCTGGTTCGTCGAGGTGAAGGACATCGCCGGCGGTTTCCCGGGCTTCGTCAGCAGCCTGCCGCAAAATCTGACCGGCAAGCCGGCCAAGGAACGAAACGCCCGGCGGCCCCGCAACTGGGCGATGCAGAGCGCCGCCGTAGCGTCGAACATGACATCGTCACCGGAAGCGTATCGACATTTCGTCGAAGCTCGAAAACTCCGTGATCATGGCCTGCGAGACCAGGCCATCGCGTCCTACCGGAAAGCGATACGGCTCGATCCGGATTTCGCGCACGCCTATTGGGAGATGGGCATGACCTTTTCGCAGCGGTCTCTGGAGGGATACCGCAAAAAAGCCGATGCCCTGCGGCGGGCCATCGAGCTCTCCGACCGGCTGTCGCCCCAGGACCGCTGGATCTTGCGGGCCGACTACCATTCGATGACGCGGTACCGATACGCTCAGGCGCTTGAAGCCTACCAGCAGTGGCTCCGTCTGGCCCCTGACGACGCTCGGGCTCATTGGGGCTTGGGGGCTCTGTACTACGACATCGAGGAGTGGGACAAGGCCGCGCGGGAGTTCGAGTTCGTCATCAAGTCGGTGGACGACTCGCCCTCGGCGTATCTGACCTTGGCGCGGACGTATACGAATCCGGGCTGGTACGACAAGGCGGAAAAGGTTCTCAACGTCTGCCTCGACCGCAAAGGCGAGAATCTGAGCGTTTCGCTTGCTCTGGCCGGGGTTCTTCAATGCCAGGGCAACTACGACGGCGCTCACCGGGTCATTCGGCGGACCCTTGCACAGTATCCTCGCAGCGGATCCTGCCTCGCGGCTGAAGGAGATGTCTTTTTTTATAGTGGCGATTTCAAACGAGCCGAAGGCCAGTACCAGAAATTGTTGAATGACAAACGGCCCGACTGCCACGCCCTGGGGTTGGATCGAATGGCTGGGCTGCGGCTCGTGCAAGGACGGTTCAAGGAGGCACGAGAGTTGACCGAACAAGCGGTCGACCGTGCCCGACGGCGGGGCGATAGGAACACGTTGCGAGACCGGCTCTCCCTGCTTGCCACCTTGGACGCCCTGACCGGCCGGCCGCAAGAGGCGATCGAGAAGTGGGACGAGCTGTGGGAGACCACCTTGCAGGACGAAGAACTCGAATGGCAACGGTTCATCGTCTACTCGAAGGGGCTCCTCTACGCCGAAACCGGCCAGCTCGATCTGGCCTTGAAGGAAGCCAAGAAGCTAGAGGACCTCGTCGCTAAAGGCGTTGATAAGAAAAAGAAGAGGCTTCTCTTACATCTGCTGGCGGTCGTCGAGCTCAAGCGGAAGAATTACACCCAGGCCGTCAAGCACCTCGAAGAGAGTCTGCCGATGATCAGCGCCCGCTCCCGCCTGAACATGGCCGTGGCCAATACGCTCGCGGAAGCCTATTTCCGGACGGGAGATATCAATAAGGCCCAGCAGCAGTACGAACGCATGGCCGCCTTCCCCCGCGGCCGCGACTTCTATGGAAACCTGTTCGCCCTGCGTCTTTACCACCTGGCCAAGTGCCATGAAGCCCAGGGCCAGCCCGATCTTGCCCGGCGATGCTATCAACAGTTCCTGACCCTCTGGCAAGACGCCGACCAGGGCATTCCAGAAGTGGCCGAGGCCTCGAAGAGACTCGCGGAACTGAAAAGTCACTGACGCTCGATCCGAACCGGTTGACAACCGACATTGTACATCGAAACGACACACACGGAGCAAACCACCGTGACTGCCGGCAACTCATCGCGGATGACACGGGAGAAAAAGACCCTCCTGGCCATGATCCGGATCTACTGCCGCGCCCAGCACGGCTCGCGCGGCGGCTTGTGCCCTGATTGCCAAGCGTTACAGGACTACGCATTGGCGCGCCTGGGCCGCTGCCCTTTCGGTGCAAAGAAGCCGACGTGTGCACAGTGCACGGTCCACTGTTACAAACCGCAGATGCAACGCCAAATCCGCGACGTCATGCGTTTCTCCGGACCTCGCATGATTTTCCGGCGCCCGATCCTGGCGATTCGGCATCTCTTGGACGCTCGGCGAAGCAAGAAAAAGTAACCGACCGGCCGTTCCATGAATAGCCGATCCTCATCAAGTGCCTACTTCGCCCCCGGCGCCGGCTTCTCGTCCGGAGCTTGTTTACCGGGCCAGTCCCATGTCTGGAGGTCGTCGCTCCAGGCCACCGCGAGCGAGGCGCGGCGGTGGGCGGGCAGCTTGCTCTTCTGGTCGCCGTGGAAGAACATCAGGTATTTGCCGACGCCCGGCTCGCGGGTCAAATCCAGAACCGTCGCCGCCGTGAGCCGTTGGGCCGCCCAGGGCCAGTCCTTCTGGCCCAAGGTCAGCAGTTGGACGTCCTTGCCCCATCGGTCCGGACGCCGCGAGCGTTTGACGCCGATCCCGTTGCGGGGCGAGTGGAACATGACGTACTCGTTGTTCTGGCGGATCACCGTGACGTTCTCGCCGGCCGGGGCACGACCGACGTAGGTCCAATTCTTCAGATCGTCGGAGAACGATATGCTCACGCCTTTCTGCTTGTAGAAACACCACCATCGGCCGGGCGTGTCGGCGTCCTGGAGCAAGTAGGGATCGATCATCCGGCCCATCTTTTCGACAGGCACGTCTGGGCCCTTGACGGCCAGCAGTTCCGGCTCCGACCAGTCGACCAGGTTCTTGCTCCGCATGATGAACAGCCGGCTGTCGGCGTTGCCAAACGTTTCCTTGTTCGGCGTGGGATAGCTTTGCAGGCAGAGGACCCATTGCCCACCGAACCGCACGACGTTGCCCGGGCTGGAGTAGTTGAGCCGGCGATCGCGAGGCGTGAGCGCTTTGGGCTTCGACCAGTTCAACAGATCGTCGCTGGTCGACATGGCCGTCCTCACATAGTATCCCCCGTCCTCGGCCGCCTCGCCGAGCGTGAAGTACAGGTAGATCTTCCCTTCGTGATACACGGCCGCCGGATCGCGGTAGGCATGCTTGGCGTTGCCGTGAAAAATGACCGGCGAGGTTACTTTCCGGACATCCAGGAAGCCGCGTTTTGAACTCGATCCGGCGGTCACAGCGGCCGGTTCGTTCCCGCCAACCGCCGTCTCTCCCCACCCGACGACCGCCGCCGTCGCCACGAGCCCTCCGAGCACTGCCTTGGAAAACCGGTCCATTTTTCTTATCTCCCGATAGGTAATCATTCACGCCTTAGGGCAACGCAGCAGACCTCAATCCTACTGCCGGGAACCCTCGTGGGCAAATGTGCCATCGGCTCCACTTCGCGCGTGCCACTGGCTCTGCCAGTGCTTTCTGTGGATGGCCTGGAAAACAGGTTTCTGGCGAAGCTATCGCGAAAACGCGATTATGCCAAGAAGCTTGGGAAAGGGAGACGATGAGACCAACTCCAGGTCCAACGCTTATCGCTCCTTACGCGCTCCGCACCGCGACAAGCCCTTCTTCCGCCGCCGGCTCGCTGGGGCTCGGGATGGGCGGGTCGATCAGTTCGTAGAGGCGGGCGGCGCAGTCGGGCTGTTGGAGCTTGCGAAGGGCGTTCGACTCGATTTGCCGGACGCGCTCGCGAGAGACGGAGAAGGCCTGGCCAATGCTGCGAAGCGAGTGGGGCGTTCCGTCTTCCAGGCCGAAGCGGAGCCGGAGGAGTTGCGACTCGCGGTGCGAGAGGCCAGCCAATGCCCGATCGAGCCGCGATTCGAGGATCCGATGCATGGCCTCGCGGCCCGGGTCGTAGTGGCGGTGGTCTTCGAGGCTTTCGCTCAGACGGGTTCGGCGGCGATCGTCGAGTGGTTCGTCCAGCGAGCGGGGCGCCTGGCTCATCCGCAAGGCCGTTCGGGTTTTGTCGACCGTAAGACCGACCGCCGCGGCCGTTTCCTCGGTCAGCGGCATTCGGCCGTGCTTCTGGGTGAGCTGATGGGTTGCCTCGCGGATTTTGGTCATTCGATCGTTCAGATGGGCCGGGACGCGGATGGTTCGGGCGTGGTCGCTCATCGCCCGGGTGATCGCCTGGCGAATCCACCACGTGGCGTAGGTGGCGAATTTGAATCCCCGATCGACGTCGTACTTGTCGGCCGCCCACATCAGGCCCGTGTTGCCCTCCTGGATCAGATCAACGAAGCTGACGCCGTGGCCCCGGTAGCGCTTGGCGATCGACACAACCAGCCGGAGGTTGGCCGAGACCAGGGTCCGACGCGCTTCAAGGTACTGGTCGAGCCACCGTTGTGCCCGGGCGAGCCGCCGGCGCAGGGTCGACGGGCTTTCGAGCGTCAGACGCATCAGGTGTTCGAGTTCCTGGCGTCGGGCCGACAGGAGGACGTCCGCGTCGGAACGTATTTCGAGACGCCGGACCTCGGCGGCCAGGTGGTCCATCCGTTCGGAGAGCTGCCGCACGCGGTTGAACATCTGGCGGACGTGATGTTTGCGCAGGCTGACCTCTTCGACGAGCCGGACGGCCTTCTTCCGCCGCGAGGCGATCCGCCGCCACGCGGCCCGGCAGTCGGCGGCCGGGAAGTCGCGATTCATCAAGCATTCGAAATCGTCCCGGTTCCGCTCGAGCAGGTGGCCGAGCGTCCGGAGGTTGGGCACGAGCCGCTTTCGAAGTCGGTTCTTCTGCGCGACGTCGCCAAGAGGCACATCGAGCACGCCGTCCAGACGCGTCGGGCCGTCCAGGGCGTTGCGCAGCAGGCTGGCCGCCGCCTGGAGCACGTGGTCGTTGCCCAGGACGAGCCGGCGAAATTTTCGCCGCGCGACCGACATCCGGCGAGTCAGCGCAATCTCTTCCTTGCGACTCAGCAGCGGGATATTGCCCATTTGCTCCAGATAGACGTCAACGGTTTCCGAGTAGCTGCCATTCATGCGAGTGCGTGGGGATGGGGGGGTTCGGAATTAGGGCCAAGGGAGTCGAGTTTTCTACCGGGGTATCAATGCAATAAGCCCACAGTATCTGGATGCGCCGCGGATTGTGGATTTTGGAATCGGATTGGGGGCCATTGCAGCGCGGACGAAAATCGGCCAGCCGGGGACGCAGAGGCGTCCCCTGGGCACGATGGCTGGCCGATGACAGGGAAATCGCCTCTTCTCCTACGCAGACGTTTCTACAGTGGGATTCGAGCGGCGGTTCACAATATCGGGCTCGATCGGCGGAAAAATACAACGCGCGAATTGCCCTGTCGCCCCCATGCCGCCCGGTTTGAAGCAATGTTTCCGCTCAAAGCTCGATCTTTCACCCCCCGCCGCTTCTCTGCCGGGGGGGTTAAGCAGATCCGCCTTCCGACCATAGATAGGACGCCCCAGCCCCCCGATTCGTTCCTCGAAATGTTGAGGAAAATTTCGGAAGACGGTCTATTTCGGGGGGGTGTGAAGGAGAGGGGACGTGAAGGAGGGGACCACGAAACACACAAAATACACGAAAGAAGAGGGGCCTAGCCTAGGGAAGGAAACGTGCCCTGGTTCCGCGGGGTCATTGGAATAGAGCTGTGCTACATACGAACCAATAGACCAAGACTCCTTCTATTTCTTTCGAATGTACGGCACTCCAACTCGGATGAAGGAACCTTTCGCACAAGAAATCTTTTTTCGTGTATTTCGTGTGTTTTGTGGTTCCTTTTACTGGGGGCTCAGCGGGAGGCGGCGTAGCGTTCGGCGAAGTCGAGGACCCAGCGGTCGATCAGTTCGGTGAAGGAGGTCAAATCGACCTCGGCAAGGAGTTGATAGTGGTTGTGGCTGAGGATTTCCTTGTTCCGGACGGTCCCCTTCGTGGCCAGGTCCAGGACGAAATACTCTGAGAGAGGCCGGACGACGATCTCCAACCGGCTGAAGTAGTTCGCGCGGCGGCGGTTCGCGTCGACGCCGACGTCGTCCCGGCTGACCGCGCCGCCCCAACCCTTTGGACCGACGATCGTCTCGTAGCGGAAGCCGGGGAAGTGTTCGGGCAGGCTCTTCAGGCAGGCTTCGATCTTCTCGGAGAGTTCGAGTTGATACTCGCGATGCAGGCGGCGCAGCTCTTCTTCGTTGAGTTTGGCTTCGTGTTCGGCGCGGGCGCGGGCGTCTCCGGCGCGGTTTCCTCGTTCAATGGCCTTGGCCAGCCGCTCTTGAAAATCCATCATCGAAGCCGTGTGTTGTCAGATTTGGTCTTGCGACGCTTCTTGGTGCTGGCCCTGATCCGTGTCCTGGCCCGAGGCCGTCTGTTGATCTTGACTCTTTTCTAGGCCCTGGTCGTTGTCTTGCGCCTGATCCGTGTCTTGAATCTGGTCCTTGGCCTCTGGGGCGTCCGCCTTCTCTTCCTTCTTCGCGGAGTCATCTTTGAGTTCGTAGAATTGGGCCAGGTCGCCGAAGGTCCGCATCGGTTCGGCGCCCGACTTCATCTTTTCGGTGATCGGGACGAACGGCTTGGGACGCGCCTTGGGTTTGTAGGAGGGCTTGGCCGGTGGACGGCCCTTGCCTCGGGGGCGTTTGGAGAACGGCTTCTTGCCGTCGGACGGGCGGCGGGATTCTTTGTCTTTACCGGCCGGGCGTCCTTCGGGCTTGCCGCCCTTGCGCCGGTCGGGCCGTTGCCGCTCGGGGCGTTCCGGCTTGGGTGTGCCGGGCGGAATCATCGTCAACGAGACGCGCCGGCGCTGCTTGTCGATCTCGACGACCCAAACCCGGACCACGTCGCCCACGGCCACGACCTCGTGGGGATCGGCAACGTACTTGTTGGCCAGCCGGCTGATGTGGACCAGGCCGCTGTCGTGCATTCCGATGTCGACAAACGCCCCGAAATCGACCACGTTCAGGACCGTGCCGGTCAGTTCCATCTCGGGCGTGAGGTCTTCGAGTTTCAGGATGCCTCGCTTGAACACCGGAGCGGGCAAATCTTCGCGAGGGTCGCGGCCGGGCCGAGCCAGTTGGGCCAGGATGTCGGCCAGCAGCAACTCGCCCACCTGCATTTCGGCCGCCATCGCCTTGACGTCGACCTGGCCCGACTGCTGCGCCAGACTGGCCACTTTCTCCTTGTCGGCCAGGTCTTCGACCGCATGGCCGAGCTGGCCGAGCACGCGGGCGGCGACGTCGTAGCTTTCGGGATGGATCCAAGTCGCGTCGAGCGGTTGATCGCCGCCGGCGATTTTCAGGAACCCGGCCGCCTGGACGAACGTGGCGTTGCCCAGCCCGGCCACTTCCTTGAGTTGCTCGCGGTTGCGGAACGGCCCGTTTTGCATCCGGTGTTCGAAGAGCCGCCGGGCTGTGAGCTGGTTCAAGCCCGACACGCGACGCAGCAAGGCCGTGCTGGCCGTGTTGACGTTCACGCCGACGTAGTTCACGCACGATTCGACGACGTCGTCCAGCGACGTGTGGAGGTGTTTCGCCTTCACGTCGTGCTGGTACATGCCCACGCCGATGCTGGGCGGGTCGATCTTGACCAGTTCACTCAGCGGGTCCTGCAATCGCCGGCCGATCGAGATGGCTCCGCGGAGCGTGGCGTCGTAGTCGGGAAACTCTTCGCGTCCGAGCCGGCTGGTAGAGTAGACGCTGGCCCCCGCCTCGTTGGCGATCACGTAGGCCAGGCCCCGACCGGCAAGCTCTTCTTCGAGCATCTTGGCGAAGAAGTCCTCTGTCTCGCGGCAGGCCGTGCCGTTGCCGATGGCGATAACCTGCAGCTTGAAGCGGTCGATCAGGTCGAGGACCGTTTCCTTGGCCTTTTGGCCGCGGCGCGACTTGCCGACCAGATAGATGACGCCGTGCCCCAATGGGTTGCCGAACTGATCCAGGGCGACCAGCTTGCAGCCGCTGCGGTAGCCCGGGTCGACGGCCAACACCCGATGGTCGTGAATCGGCGGCTGGAGGAGCAGGTTGCGCAGGTTCCGGGCGAACACGGTCACCGCGTGGGCTTCGGCCTTCTCGGTCAGCTCGCGGCGGACTTCGCGCTCCAGGCTCGGCAGGATTAATCGGGCGAGCGCGTCGCGGGCACAACCTCGTAGGAATTCGATGTGCGGATGGTCGACCGGGATGAGGACCTCGTCGGTCGTCTTTTCGATCGCATGGAGGTCGATGTCGATCTTCACCCGAAGGACCCGGCTCCGCTCGCCCCGGTTGATCGCCAGGATCCGATGCGGCGGCACCCGCCGGACCGCCTCGCGGTAGTCGAAGTAGTCGCTGAACGCCTTCAGACGTTTTTCTTGCGCCTGCTTGCGTTTCTCCTGGGCTTGTTTCTTTTTCAACTGGGCCGCGGTGAGCTTCTTTTCCTTGGCTTGGGGCGCCGGGGGTTTGGGAGGAGTCTCCTTCGCAGCGCTCTCCGCGCTGGACGCGTCCGCTTCTGGAATACCTCCCGAGCCGGATGCGTCCGCTTCCGGTTTGTCCGGCGCGGCAGGTTCACTCGATGCGACGGTTTCTGGTTCGGTCGGCGCGACTGATTCGGTTGATGCGTCCGATTCAGCCGCCGTGTTGGATTCGTTTGCGGGCGCGGCGCCTTCCGGTGGTTCACCAGAACCGGAAGCGGACGCGTCCGGCGCGGGGGTGGATGTCGCATCCGAGTCTACTGGATTCGTATCGGCCGTTTCTGGAGCCGGTTCTTCCGGAGCGGGCGTTTCCGCGCTTGCCGTATCAGCGGCGGCGGTTTCCGGCTCGGAGGCGTCAACGTCCGGTTCTTTCGGCGCATCCGGTTCGCTTGGCGCGCTGGCCTCTGCTTGACTTGTCGCGGCGGGTTTGCTCGTCGTGTCGTCGGGACCGGAAGCGGGCGCCTCTGGTTCCTTCGTCTCGGTGACGATCTGGGTGCAGATCAGCTTGCCGGTCCGTTGGACGATCTCGCGGAGCTTTTCGCGCAGCTCGGCCGACTCGCTGAACTGTTCGGCCAGGATGTGACCGGCCCCCAGCAACGCGTCGGCGGCGGTCAGGACGCCCCGGTCTTCGCTGACGAAGTCGGCCGCCCGACGGTCCAGATCGGCGCAGGTGGGATTCGCCGCGAGGATCTCGTGGGCAAGCTCCTCGAGTCCGCGAGACCGGGCCAGCGTGGCCAGCGTCTGCTTCTTCGGCTTGAAGGGCAGGTAGAGATCTTCAAGCCGCTTTGTGGTCGAGGCGGCTTCGATCCGCTTGGCGAGCGATTCGGTCAGCTTGCCTTGGGCTTCGATCGAGCGGAGGATCGTCTGCTTGCGCTCGGCCAGGAGCCGCAGCTTGGCCAAGCGGTCCTGGATCCGCCGGATCTGCTCCTCGTCCAACCCGCCCGTCTGGTCCTTGCGATAGCGCGTGATGAAAGGGACGGTGTTGCCTTCATCGAGGAGTTCGACCGTCGCCCGAACCTTGGGCAAGGGGAGGCCGACATTCCGCGCCACGTTCTGTAGATTGATCGCCGCCGTGTCACCCATGAAACGCTGTGCTCAATCGAGGAAAGATCGCGAGAGGTCGCCGGCTGGGGGCTCGCCACGGCGCGCCGTCTCCCGATCGAGGTGCGGCCGGGGGGTTGGTCCGAGGACCGCATTCCCCAACCTGGTTGACTTGGCCGGTTTACGGGCGGCTGTGCTGGCAGGGCGGCCGCCACGAAACCAGTTGTCGGAAAAGCGTCTCCCCCTTCCTCGGCCGACTGGACCGAGGTTTCACGCGGAATAACAACGGATCCGGCCACGATCCCGGCTGTTGCACTCCCCACCGGCAGGGAGTCGGCCAACTTGGACTGTAGCGCATCGCCAGGGCCTTGTCAAGGTTCCGGCCCTCGGTCGCCGGAGGCCGAAAACGCTTACCAACAGCATGTTACCGGCGAGCGGATGCCGATACCCCCACCCAAAAAGACCGATCAGGACGTTGCTATCTTGCCCCGCTTCACCACTCCAACAGGATCGGTTGGAAGAAATCGCATTTTCCGCGAAATAGATCAAATCCGTAGGACCTTCATGCCGATAAAGGGACCGCACAGGGTGGGCACGTGCAAGCGCGAGCGCGCACGCAAGAACACCCTAGACAGAAGGAATATCTGGCATGAGGCCAAGTCATCTTCGTATCTATCATGGTCCTGGTGGCGAGACGGGCGGTGTGGACGTAACCACGGCGACTTCAGCCCGCGATTCGGTCACCGTCCCTCTGATGGACATCCTGCCCCTGCTAGGCGACGCCGTTCGTTCCGAGCGGACCTGGCTGCGGGACTTCGAAGATGACGAGATCACGATTTCGATGGACCTCTACGAAGTGATCCTGGCCTACCAGCACTATCGCCGCCCGTCGGCTTGAAACACGGAAAAACTGGGGCACAGGGGTGGACCGGGCGCTCGTACATCCGACTCGGGATGGGTGGATATCATCCGTCACCGAGCCGAATGCACAAGCGTCCGGTTTCTTTTTTATCATCACCTCAGCTCAGAACTCATCCACCGGGGTCGATCGGACCTCGGGTTCTTCTTCCGCTTCGGACGCCTCGGCCGCTTCTTGCTCGGCCTGTTCGGCTTCCTTGAGGTCGCGTCGGACCGTCTCGTCGCACACCCAGGCCAAACGTCCCAGCAGCCGGAAATAGAGGAACTCGGTCGCGACCAGAATCATGCCCGTGGCCAGCGACGCCATGATCACCACGCTGATCAGACCGACGAGCCCTTCGAGCGCCTCGGCGACCTTCCACGTGCCCCAGAACAGTCCAAAGGCCGCCGCGCCCAGCAGGCCGGATTCCACGTAGAACACGATCCACGTCCACCAGCACCGGATCATGCTCCAGAGGACGGCCGTCGTCAGCGGCATGAATGGGCTCTGCGCGTCGAGCGTGGAGAGAAGGACAACGGGAAAGAGCAAGTGGCAGCAGAGCACGAACCGAAGCCAGCCCGGGTCGTCCAGCAGATACCCCAGCCCATGGGCGATGCCTATGGGAATGAGGAGGACGACGAACAGATGGAACGCATCGCTGGCCCAGTCGAGCCAGACGGCGTCAGGCCAGTTTTCGATTTTCTTGTTGCCGGCGGCCGAATCCTGCAGCACGGCCAGCCCGTAGGCCGACGCGGTGACGGTCCAGAGGAGCCCCAAGAAAGCGGCGGCGCAGGCGATCAACAGCCCCATGACCCGCAACACGGCCAGAAGAAGCAGCCTTGAGTTCGGCAGGCCTGGCACCGAACCGGCCCCGGAGGCCGCCATGATGGCCGCCGTCAGAACAAAACCCAGCGTGACGCCCGCGGACGCGGAGAGCACGCCCCAGCGGATCAGCATCGGCAAGCTGCCGAAGCAACTCAGCACTCCTTGGATCATCGGGAAGCGGGGTAGCTTGGGCCGCTCGGAATAAGACGCCGCCGGTTTGTCCGAGTCATCTTCACCTGAGTAGTCCGACTCCTCTTCCGGCAAGAGAACCGGGACGACAGGTCCCGAATGCTCCTTGGGATCCAGAACCCCGTAGACGTCACGAACGGCGTATTCATCCGGCGGCGAGACGGGCTCGGGCGAGGGCACCTCGACGATCGCCTTGCACTTCGGGCACGGGAACCGCCCACCCGCCGCGGAAGCCTTGGCCCGGAGCATGGCCCCGCAGCCCGGGCAGGCCCAACGCAGCGTCTGCTCATTCGGCTCCACCATCGGCCGCCTCCCGCAAGCCGGGTATGGTTCCCCAAAGATGACCCCACAGGGCACCGTTGATCCTAACGGAACGGCATTTCTCGTCAAGCCAAGGCTTCGGGCGTTGTTGGTGTCATCAGAAGTAGCAACACCCCAGAGCTGGAGGGCCACGCTCCATCGTGGCCGGGCTAACGGGCTGGAAATTGTGAGGAAAATGGAAAATAATTGGCAAGGTGATGAGGGTCGTTGGCCAATGGGCTAAAGCTGTATGCGAGAACACCGAGCCCGGCATGGCGGTCACTCATGAAGAGCTTTGGGAGCAGGCCCGTCGCAATGCCAAGAAGTAGCGTCTCCCTTCGATTTCGTCCACTTGTTGTCCAGGAAATCCAAAATTCGCACGCGTTTTTACGACGTGTGGTCCTGAAGGTGTATCCCTTACCAGAACCGCTGACAGGTGCGCCATGATGTCTGTCTTCTATGTGCTGGCGATAGCCTTTGTCTGGGGCTGGGTTCCAGTGGGCATCATTGGATTGGCGCTACTCATTCGGGCCTTTCGGAAGAAGAGGGGGTATTGGGGGGCGGCTTGGTTTCTGGTATTAGCCGTGGTTTGGTCGTCCCAGACTTTGCGGTACAGGTCGCTGCCGAGCGCTTTTGGTTCACGAAGTCACACAATGCGTTCAGTTGATGGACATCTCGAAGCGGGCCTGATTCAGCAGGGAACTCACACAGACCTATTGGTGCGTCGCGACGACGTAGAACATATTGTCAGGCTGCGGGCCGGGTTTCACCGGCCCGATCGTATCTTCTGGATGTACGATGAAAAAGCAATCGGCGTGGACTATGCTGATGACTGCCCTGTCGATGACAAGATCGTTTACTTCGACCTGTTTTTCAGAGACCCAATGACACTTACAAAGGAAGACGGGGAGAAGATGCGCTTTGCAAATCCTCTGACTCCCGAAGAACAACAGGCTTTCGAACAAACCAAGCAGGCAGTGTTGAGAGGGGAAACGCGCCAAGACCCGCCTTAATCAAGAACCCCGAGCCCCCAGTCCCGAGCCCCCAGCCCCTAATCCCCGCCCGGCTAGGGCTCGCTCCGGCTATCAAGCTTCCAGGCGGGCAGCCAGCGGATGCTCTGACGGGTGAGGCCAAAATCCTTTTCGAGACGCTTTTCCATGTCGGCCATGTGACCGGCGCCGTAGAAGATAGCGATCTTCTTCTTGCCCGCCTTGAGTTGCTTTTCCAAGCCTTCGAGGGCCTTCTTGTTGCGTTGCGAGATGATCGACGAGCCCTTGGGGCCTTCCATCGCCTGGACCAGCCCACCCATGTCGGCCATCTGTTGGGCGAACGCCCTGCGCAGCGCCAGGGCCTGGTCCTCGGCGAACAGGGCGGCCATCATTTGGCCGTTGCTGCCGCCCATCGGGTCGCCCGACTCCCGCGCGATGGCGTAGCCCATGGCTCGGGCGAACATGGCGACGAGATTCTCTTGCCGGCTGCGCATCGACTCGGCCAGTTCGGAGGGCGACATGTCGGCGTGGACCAGATTGGGGCGATGGTAGTCGATCCCGTCGAGTTGGTGCTTGAGCTTCAACATGCTGGTCAGGCCGTTTTGGAGGCCGGAGATCGGATTGCTCGACGGCATGCCCGGCTCGGGCCGCGAGCCCTCCGGGGCGATCAGTTCGTAGAGGACCACGTCGTAGTTTTTGAACTCCTGGTTGAGCTTCTCATAGTAGCTTGGCTCGCCTACGTGGACCGCGCCGATCAGATCGACCGTCGGCCCATCCTTCCGCTTGGCTGGGTCGGCCGGGGCGAACCGTCCGATGGCGATCTCCAGCGCTTTCAGCTTTCCCCGGGCGTCCTTGGTCACTCGCATGTACTGCGACGGCTGCTTCTGATTCGCCCCTTTCGCAGGGGTCTCCTTCTTCTCGTTCTTTTGACCCTTTCGGGCTTCGACGACCTTGCGGATGGCGGTGGCCGACGACGAGTCCGGCTTTTCGCTGGGAGAACAGGCCCCCTGAGTGCAAGCCCAAAGGGACAGGGGAAGGGCAATGGCCCAGGCTCGATAGGTTTTCATGGTGAGCAGCCTTATTCCGCGTTGGCGTTGGATGAATTGCCTCGTCCAGATTATAGCACCGCCAGACGATTCGTGCCCCTGGGCCGCGGCGGCCGGATTGGCCGCATCTGCTTGCCAGACATGGTTTTCCGCCTTTGCAGATCAAACAGGAAAGACCTTTCCTCCATCCAATTGTCCCCCTGTATCC
Organism: Pirellulales bacterium; assembly: GCA_016931075.1. Classification (GTDB taxonomy): domain Bacteria; phylum Planctomycetota; class Planctomycetia; order Pirellulales; family Thermoguttaceae; genus JAFGFF01. The sequence continues at coordinate 23,543 of JAFGFF010000300.1, forward strand.
CGCAGTCATCGCAAATGCGCGAAATTGCCCGCCTTTCCTTTTCGTTAAAGAGGTGTGCTGCTCCCGTTCCAGCGTCCGATAACCCTAGGGGATCTACTCCTTTACGAACGTTTCCGTTCATCCCGGGCCTGGTGAGGCAAGGCTCGCACAAGGACACAAGTTTCTCAGATCTGCTTAATTAGACAATCCGCAGTTCATTTCTGCACGGTTGAATACCTGGTCATGACGACGATCGACTTTTCACACGGCCGACACCTCCTGGCGCGGGTGATCCTCCTTTTGGCAGCGGTGTTCTCGGGGCTGACGATGGCCGTCGGCGCCGACATTGACATCACCAATGCCGATGAGACCGTCTCAGCCTATCCGAATGTGGACAATTTCACGTTTCGCAGCGGAGCAGGCAACACGGGTCAACTGATTGTTGCACAAGGGGCGGCGCCCGCGGCTACCCTGGCCGGCAATTTGACCCTCGAACGGGACGCCGCGGTCCGGTTCGACGGCACGTTGACCTACTCGGCCCTGGTTGCCGCCGCTGCGCGAAGCCTGGACCTCGGGGGGAACACGTTCACGTTTCTGAATAACCAGGGTGGGGCAGTTAATCAGCCGTTCAACGTGTTCTTCGGCGACATGGCGGGGGGAGGCACGTTCGCCGCCGCGACCAGCGGACAGATCCTATTGCGCGGTTCGACGCCCGGCGATCCCACGGCCCAGTCGATCATCCTGCATCTCAACGGCGGGCAGTCGAACAACAACGGCAGCAACGTCCTGTTCGACTTTCATGGCGGCGGCCTGAGCGTCGACAATGCGCTTTCCCTACCGCAAACGATCACCGTTGTCGCCAAGTACGGCGCGGCCGTGATGTTGCCCACCGACGGAACCACCATTGGTTCGAGCTTTTCCTATCAAGTCGATTCGGACAGCGGCAACTGGACGAACACGGGCGGGATGATGATCCTCGGCGACCTGACGCCTGGGTTGATTGTGCCCGCCAACGTGACCTATAGCGGAGCCGTCACCTACAACGGCACCAACTACGTCGACAACTACGGCCAGGCGTGGGGCCAGGCGACTGTCCTGGTCGGGGCGGGCACGTTCCGCTATGCCGATTCGGTCTTCGCCGACACTGACGCCCTGGCCGTTGGCGGCGGACGTAACTTCCTAACCGGAGCGATCGACCCCACGACCCGAGCGACCCTGGTCATCGTCAACCAGAGTAATCTGGACAGCCTGCCGACTAACCTGGGCTTCTGCGGCGGCAAGATCGACCTGACCGCCTTGGGCGGCACGGTCAATCTGACTGGCTTCAATCTGGCGGCAATCAACGTCGACACGGGCCCCGGCGATCCGTTCCCCGGCGGCGGGTCGTTGATCGTCAACGGCGCGGTTCCCGTCGTCGTCCAGATCGACGGCGTCGGCCTGTTGACGCGAGACGGCTTTCTCACCATCGAACGCAGCGGCGGCGCCAGCGCCGTGACGCTCGAAGTCGATTGCGGCGGCGGGCTGGTCGATCCGAGCAGCTTCGCCGGGTTCCTGTTGCCCACCGGGGCTACTGTCCGGTTCACGAACGTCACAGGCGACACGGTCGTCTCAGGCAACCTCGAAGGGAGCGGCTCGGTCGACGCCGAAGGGAAGAACCTGACGCTCGGAAGCAACGTCGACGCCGATCAGCCGTTCGACGGCACGTTGGCCAACGTCGACGCCTTGAACAAGACCGGCACGGGCAAGACCGAAATCGGCAACGGCGCGACCGTCACGCCCAACTCGGCACAGGTTTCTCAAGGGGAATTGAGCGTCCAAAACGGCGCCACGTTCAACCTCAACGGCGGGGCCGGCACCTTGTCGGTCAACTCGGGCGGCGTCTTGTCGGGCGACGGAACGATCCAGGGCAACGTCGTGCTCGGCGGAGGCGGTTGGCTCAAGCCGGGCAATTCGATCGATGTCCACACGACCAACGGAAACTTGACCCTGCAGAGCAACGGCGGCATCGAAATTGAAATCGTCGGGCTGCCCGGCGGACAGACCACGGGTGTGCCCGGTACGGATAACGACGTCGAACACGTCACCGGCACGCTGACCGTCCAAAGCGGCGGGCGAATCCACGTTACCGAGGACAGCACGAGCGTCAACCCGTTCAAGGCGGGAGACCGGTATTACTCGCTGGTCGGCGAAGCGGGCATCGTCAATTCGGGCGGGCTCACGATGACCGACGACCTGGCCGGCGTGACCATTGATCAGTTCGGCGTTGAGAACACGACGTTCAATATCTCGGGCGGTCCGGTGACGGGCGATTGGCTCTGGTTCACGCTGATCGAAGGATTTTCCGCACAAACACCCAACGAGAGCCACGCGGCCGCTTACATCCTGTTTCAACATGGCTTGGGCGAGATGGGCGCCCTGTACACGGCGCTGGACGGATTGGATTCCCAACAACAGGCGGCGGCGCTTGGGACCCTGTCGGGCGAGTCGCTCGTCTCGGCCCAATCGCTCTCGATGGCCTCGGGACTTCTTCGTCTGCGGGTGTTGCTGAATCAGATCCGTCCGAGGACCTCATTCGACGACGTCCTGCCCCGGTTCGCCGGTGCTGGTCAATACAACGGGATCGTCCGTGCGCAGAACTGCGGTTGCCCGGCGTGGAACGGCTGGGCATCCGGCTACGGCGCCGGCGGTTCGGTGCATGGCAGCCGGCAGACCAACTCGGTCAACACGTCCGTCGGCGGGCTGGTTACGGGCATCGATCGCCTGTTGTCCGCCGACACGCGGTTGGGCTTCTTCTACGGCTACGGCCACGTCAGCGGCAACTTCGACGCGCTGCAATCGATCAGCCGGATCGAGAACCATTTCTTCGGCGTCTACCTGACGCGTCGGATGGACGATTGGTACTGGTTGAACACATTCGGAATGGGCTACGACGCCTACCGGTCGCGACGCCGCGTCGCCGTCGGCCCTCTGGTCGAGTCGGGCCTGGCTACGAATGACGGCTGGCAATCGCTCGTCTACTGCGAGTTGGGACGCGATCTGCCCTGGCGCCGCGCGATCCTGCAACCGTACTTCGGCCTGGAGTACGTCTATCTCCGTCAGAACGCGCTGACCGAAAACGGCGTCGTCGCGCCGAATACGGCCCTGGCCATGAACCCGATCGTGGATCAGGCGCTCCGCACGCATCTGGGCGGGCGGATTTCGTTGCAGTCTTCCTGGCACGGGTACGGCAGCATGACCGAGTTCCGGGCCGCCTGGATGCACGACATGCTCGACGGCGCCGCGCCGATCACCGCCATGCGATTCGCCGGCGTGCCTGGCGGAGCCACGTTCGCCGTCAACGGCGCTGACTTGGCGCGCGATTGGTGTTGGCTCGGGACAGGCATCCAGTGCCAGTTGTCCGGCAATGCCAAGGTCTTCGTCGACTACGATCTGCTGATCAACGACCGGCAGTCGTTACACACCGGCAGCGGCGGCCTGGTCGTGCTGTGGTGATCAGGCGGAATTGGCTCACGCCGACTGCTGGGTAATCGTTGTCCCTCTACGTGCTTACCCTGAATAGGGTAAGCTTTTTTCTTGTCAGGAAACGAACTCGATCGGGAAAGGCAATTCCGGTGAACAGGGGAAACCGTTCTTTGTGCGGATGCGGACATCTGATCGATACAGTTGAGAAGAAAGGGGAAGCCCATGGTCTCGATACCCTCGAAGTACATCGCACTCTCTGTCATTCTCTTTGCCGCGCTGGGGCTCTTGCCGGGTTCTGCTTTGGGCAGCTTTTACGTCGGCGGAATGCTTAGCGCGAGCAACGTACCCGGCCCAGGAACAACGACGACCTTCGGACCGTACGATGGTATGTCCTATCTTGCGAAATCCGAGTCTCTCGTGGGAGCGGAAGCCAAGTTCATCGCTGATCTCAACAACGCGTCCTTGAGCACGTATGCTTCGGCAGTCGCTTTCCCGTTCGATAGGGCACGGAGTCGGGCCATGATGGGAGACGTCCTCACCTTCACCGTGCCAGCGGGCATGTATGCAAACGGAGTCCAAGCGGTTTTTGACGGGCACGTGGACGGAACGATCTCGAAGGGAATCAATTTTGCCACCAGCCAGAGCGTGTTTTTTGCGGTTGGAGATGGTTCGTTCTATCATGACACGTTCATCCGGGCTTATGATACCGATGGCGTGTTTGGCGAGAGCTTCCAACTCGTGGAACAGCTTGTAGCACCGGGCGAAACGCTTACTGCAGACACCATGTTCTTGGTGTCCTTCGACGCCTATATGCTGAGTGTGGCCGAAACCGGACCGGATTCGAATCAACTCGTTGATTTCTACAACACCGGCGCGATTACCGGCGTCGTGGCCACCGACGGCACAGCGGTCCTCGAAGACGTGACATGGACGTCAGAGTCGGGCTGCTTCCTTGCCGGCAACAGCACGATTCCCGAGCCGTCCACCCTGCTGATCTGGGGTATCTTCAGTGTTTTGAGTGGAATCGCCGTCTGGCGGCGACGGTGACTCCCAAGTCACGGCGATGTTTCGTTCCGGCCCTTTTGCCGCGATTCGGGTGTCGCCAATTTCTTGCCGACCGCCTCCGGCGGCTAGTTGCTTCCCCCTTCTGGCTGGCGTAGAATGGGGGCTCCTACCCGGTTAGACGTCCCCCCTCAAGGAGCACCCACAATGAGACGAGTCGACCTTCTTTCTGCTGCGCTGATTCTGCTTCTGATCGGTTCGCTTGCCCCAGCAGCCGACGCCCCAATTGCCGACGGAGCCAAGGAACTCAAAAAGATCCCGCCGCTGGCCCAACGGGCGAAGTGGTTCGAGCACGACCGGTTCGGCATGTTCATCCACTGGGGCGTCTATTCGGTCGAAGGCCGCGGCGAATGGGTCCGGACCACGGCCAAGATTCCACTCGATGAATACAACAAGCTCCACCCGAAGTTCAATCCCAAGGATTTCAACGCTGAAGAGTGGGTCCTGTTGGCCAAACGGGCCGGCCAGAAGTACATCGTGATCACGACCAAGCATCACGACGGCTTCTGCATGTTCGACTCGAAGCTGACCGACTACACGATCATGAACACGCCGCTGAAGCGTGACATCTGCAAGGAGCTGGCCGACGCGTGCCGCAAGCACGATATGAAGCTCGGATTCTACTATTCGATCATGGACTGGCGCCACCCGGACTACGTCCCGGTGCGAGGGTGGGAGAAGAACCGCTCGACCAAGGACGCCAAATTCGAGCGTTATGTCGAGTACATGCGGGGCCAGATCCGCGAACTGATGACCGGCTACGGCCCGATCGTGGCCCTCTGGTTCGACGGCGGTTGGGAGCACACCAAGCCGGCCGACAAGAAGGCGTTCAAGGAAATCATCGACATGGCCCGGCAGCTTCAGCCGAACCTGTTGGTCAACGATCGGGCGGCGATCGGCGGCGACTACAAAACGCCCGAGCAGCAGATCCCGGCCACCGGAGTCCTGATGCCTGACGGCCGACCGGCCATGTGGGAAGTCTGCATGACAATGAGCAGCGGCCAGGGCTCCTTCCCCCCGACCGGCTGGTGGGGCTACGATAAGAATGAAAAGGCCTTCAAACCGACCGAGGAGCTGTTGCACAAACTGGTCGATATCACGAGCAAAGGGGGCAACTTCCTCTTGAACGTCGGGCCCACGCCCGAGGGCGTTATCCGCGCCGAGGAAACCGAACGCCTCGAGGCGGTCGGCCAGTGGATGGTCAAGCATGGCGAGTCGATCTACGGCACCACCGCCAGCCCCTTCCGGCTCTTGCCCTTCTTCGGTCGCGTGACGACCAAGGGCAACCGGCTCTACGTCCATGTGTTCGACTGGCCGACGGACGGGAAGCTGGTTCTGCCGGGGCTGAAAACCCTTCCCACTAAAGGGTTTATGCTTGGCCAGCCCGAGGCCCAAGTTACGGCCGCCGCAGGCGAGCGCGAGGGCCTGCCCGAGGTCGTTTTGACCCTGCCCAGCGACCCGACCGACCCGATCGACAGCGTCGTCGTGCTCGATTTCGACGCCACGCCCCAGGTCGAGCCCCTGGTGCTTCGCCCAGGCAAGGACGGCCGCCTGGTCCTGCCGGCCGCGTTTGCCGAGATCCAGGCCCAACACGGTCAGAAGGCCAGGCCCATGTCCGAATCGGGCCGCACCTACGTCGGCAACTGGCGAAACCCACGCGACGTCGTCGCCTGGCAGATCACCATGCCCAAGCCGGGCAAATACACCGTCAAACTAAACGCCCGCCCGGCGTCGAAGGAGGCCGTCGGCCAACGCGTCGTCGTCGAGTTCCGCAAGCAAAAACTTGAAGGCAAGGTCACCCCCGACGGCGTCAAGCTCGCCGGCCGCCTCGACCTCCCCGCCGGCAAACACACCCTCCAGGTTCGCCTCCTCGACGCCAAACCAACCGAGCCCCCGGTCCTCGACCTGTTCGGGCTAGAATTGGCACCGTAGACCCCGGGTGTGATTTCTAACGACATCCCCCACGGGCGTCACACCCGGCCCTCCCGGAAGTGACGCCCGTCGACTTTTCTTGACCGGCCCCCGATCCTCTTCGTGCTAACGGCCTATTAACGGCCTATTGAAAAGGAGACGCCCTCGCTCTGACTTGACAAGCAGTTCGAGCGGATGATGATATTTTAGGAATAACCAGGAAGCTCGTATGCCAGGCTCCTCAACAGCTCGAACTTTTCTGGCGCTTCTCTCGCGTCAACTCCTTGCGTCACGCGGATTTAGCCAGTCATTGAGTGTAACCGATCTCGGCCTGCCAGCGATCCGTAACAACGCTATCCGCGACTCGAACGTTTCATCTGCAAGCGGCTGGTCCTGCGGGCCTGCCGGCTGGCCGAGCGTGATGCGAAACGAAAAGAAAAAGCCGGGCGGTTGGGGATTCGGGCACCGCCTTGCCGTCTCCAGCCAACAGGCAATACGCCTTGACCCGGTACTGAGTATGTAGCTTTTGTTCGATCACAGCCACGCCCAGCGGAACAGCAACAGCACTCACTAATCGGATTTCAGCGCATCAACCTCGTTGGTCGTCAGTCGAGGCCAAGTAAACTCCACAAAGCCATTATCGAGAGGCTTCGAGGGTTCAGGCTGCGTATAGGCTGTCACCGCTGCCTCGTGGAGTAATAGAGACCAGCATCCGTCCGGATCAATGAACTCTGGTTTTCTGATCGGAACGAAGGCAAGTTCGACGGCCGTGTTTTTGCTCAAATCCGCACCGATTGCCGGTCGCTCGGATATGAATAGCACCTTGTGGCGTGTTGCTAGTGCAAACGAATTTTTGTACCGTATTCCCTCATCAAACCGCCTCTGAATCCTCGCGGGACATGCGTTGAGCGTGATACGCATTGCTTCCTCGCGGTGTTCCTCCGCAAACGGTGCTCTTGGTATCGCGATGCAACGAAGAAAACGGTTTAGCCGGTGAAGTTCCTCGGGCGTAAACTCCATGGCGCGCGCAAGACGCACCGTCACATCGGCCAGACGGTCCACGCCCTGATGTTCGGGTGTATCACAATTCCCATTATAAAACAGGATCGTGACGTCTGGCCGTGAGTCGTCTGCAATAGCTCCAGTTTCGACAACCACCTCAATAAGAATCTTCCCATCCCCGACGCGAGTGAAGTCGAAACGGGCTTCAATAAAGCCAGGAGCTTGGTGCAATTGGCGCATGGAAAGCAGTCGGCCCGCGTCAAGGACTCTTTGGTTTGGCGACCACAAGCCTTGTTTCGCGAGACGATCGATGAACGTAGGCAACGCGGCTCCCGGCCGTAGAGCCTCGTGAATCGGCGCCAATCGACCCCAATCGTCGGCTTGGTTTGGCGGGTTCGCTCGTGGAGCGATCGAACTGTCACCATCGTCGGAATCTCGCAGTCCGTCTTCGCTTCCGACGGAACTCACGGCCTCCTCTTTCACCCGCTCGAAACGGCTGTAAGGCTCGGATGGCGTTACTGATGTCGCGGCGGCAAACGCCAAGGCGACAAGAACCCCGACCGCGAAGGAAACAGCGGCCACCAACGCTATACCAAGCCGAGACACATGCCTGCCCTCATTCAGGCCCTAGAATCCACCGCGCGACTCGCGCCAACGCCAAGTGTAACCCGACCTCAGCCTACCAGCAATCTGCAACGGGAGTGACTGCAAATCAGGCAATACCCCCTGTCGGTGGATATTTCTTGCCCGGTCCAAATCTGTCTTCTAGCTGCCAGAGGGTCGTTATTGGCGCGGTGAAGGTGCTGCTGGATTGGGTGGAAATTGGGAGGAAACCGTGTTTATGGGCTGGCCAGGGCCCTCCCTTTGGTTTTCTGCTTTCCTCTTTCGGGGTAGATTCTCGCCACACCGTCCAGCGATGTCAATGCGTCCGTCCGATTCACCGATCCGCCCACCTTTGGAAGTCGCGGGCTAGTCGGATTATGTCGATTGTAACTCTTGGTGGTTGCTGCCTAGCCACGCTGGGGAACATCTTAGGGAGCTTAATGTAATCCGTCAGTCAGGTTCTGGTCGTAGGGGCTTGGGTCAGGAAAATCTAGCCCGAAAGGTGGGTTGGATTGAGTCGCACAGGTGGTGTCTCGCGCGTATAAAGGCCGGATAATCGGCCTGCTTGTCACGGGCTATATGATGCCCACTCAAATTGATGGCCATTCTGGCTGCCATGGGAGCGGACTGGGGCGTTTGTCCGCGAGTCCGAAATGGCGTTATCCCGAGTCCTGAAAACACCCTACGGCGACGGGAAAAGGCTTGACGGTTTTGGAGCGCCCGATCATGATAAACTGGTGACTTTGGTAGTTTCAGGGAATCGGTAGGGGCTCTCCCAGCGATCGGGGAGCGGGACCGATTTTGGGGGCTTTGTATTTGACACGGTCGCGAAGCTTGGTATCTAATCACCGTATTGGGAAGATCCCGGCCAAACCTGAGCAAGGCAGAGGCTTGACGGGGTGCTTCCCAGTGAGGCACGAGACATGAGAAGAGTCGTGCGTGGCGCGCCGCGGTCGCGGGTGCGTTGGCGGGGAGAGCGTCTTTTCGATGGCCGATCAAGGGCACGGCCTGCGGACGCTTGTTTTTCTCTTTGCAACCCGCCCAGCGAGGATTCCGCTCTGGGGCCATGGCATGCGATGGTAGGCCAGTTGCTGCTTGCCTGGCGCCGCGTGATGACGCTTCTCGGCTTGCCGGCCGGAAGGCAACTCTGCCCGGCACTGCAACCTTCATGCAACCGCCCTGCCGGTCCGCGAAGGCGGATTGCTTCCATTGTCCGTCGGGATGCCTGGCGGGCGTACTAGCCCTTTTTCTCCCTTCCAATTGGGACATACAAGCGAGCGTATGAGTCAACCGAGTCCAACGAAGCCTCCCATTCGGATCGAATGCGCGTCGAGCGCTGCATTTGGCGCGTGGCTTGCGCGCGCTGGGGGTTCGTTGGTGGTCAGCACGTATCAGGCGGGCAAGGTCGCCGTGATCGGGTGGGACGGGGCCCGGGTGTCCCTCTTGATGCGGGAGTTCGACAAGCCGCTGGGCATGGCCGTGCGGAACGGCCAGATGGTGTTGGCCACGCGGAACGACATCCACTTGCTGGCCAACGCGCCTTTGCTGGCGGCCGACTATCTCGAAGACAAGCCCGGCCGGTACGACGCGCTCTATTTGCCTCGCACGACGTTCCACACGGGCGATTTGAACACGCACGACGTGGCGTTCGCCGGGGACGACCTGATTCTGGTCAACACGCGGTTCTCGTGCCTTGCCCGATTGAGCGTGGAACACAACTTCACGCCGTTCTGGCGTCCGTCGTTCGTGACGGACCTGGTGCCGGAGGATCGCTGCCACTTGAACGGGTTGGCGATGCGGGACGGGCGTCCACGATACGTGACGGCGTTGGGCCAGACCGACTCGCCCGGCGCTTGGCGAGAGAAGAAAGCAACGGGCGGGGTCGTGATTGACGTCGAGGCGAACGAGATCGTGACGGCCGGGTTGGCGATGCCTCATTCGCCCCGGTGGCACGACGATCGCCTTTGGGTGCTCAACTCGGGCGCGGGCGAGCTGCTGGTAATGGACCCGCAGGGCGGAAAGCCCGAGGTCGTTTGTCGTCTGCCCGGCTATTTGCGCGGGCTGTGCTTCGTCGGCCACCATGCCGTGGTCGGCTTGTGCAAGATTCGCGAGAAGCACATTTTTGGCGGGCTGCCGGTGCAAGAGCAGAACTCGAAGCTCTTGTGCGCGGTGGCCGTGGTGGACCTCCGGGCGGGCCGGGAGGTCGGCATGTTCGAGTTCACGGCAGGATGCGAGGAGCTCTACGACGTGCATTTTTTGCCGGGCGTAACCCGGCCGATGATTCTCAACCTGGACAAGGCGGCCTCGCGCGAGGCGATGACCAATCCCGAGTCGTCGTTCTGGCTGCGTGGAGGCGTGGAGCCCGAGGGAGAGGAACCGTCGGCAGGCGGTCTCGGCGGCAAGGCAATTTCTCCGGCGTTGGCTGACGAGTCCATGGCCGGGGAACTGGAACAGACGGGCAACGCATTTCCGGATTCCGGAATTCAACGCTGAGGACAGAAGAAGATGTCGCTTTACCGATTGTCGAAGCTTCGCAGCATGGCATCCGCGGTGGGAAGACTGGGCGGCCGACTCGGCTTGAGTCGCTTTGGCCGTGGCGAAGGCCCGGGCCGTTCCGGCCGGAGCGTAACAGAGCGATCCTATCGCCATTTGGCGGTCGATCCGCTCGAGCAGCGCCAACTGTTGAGCGTCACGCCGATGTCGCCCTACGACATGTTGGCCAACGAGTCGTTCGGCGGCATCGTGGACAAAACCACACTGACGAGCACTCCTTCGCAATGGACCCAGGCGGGCCAATCGTTGGCCGTGGACGATGACGGCGATTTCGTCGTCGTGTGGACGCGTCAGGATCCGGTGCTCGACCAGAATGGCGATCCCATCATCGATTGGAATACGGGCGAAGCCTGGTCGGACCAGAACGTCTACGCGCGATACTACACGGACGAAGTGCAGCGGATCACATTGCCTGACGCGCTGGCGGTTGACAACGTCGGTGGCGCCTACGGTCGTTTCTCGCTGACCGTGGGCGGCAACGAGGTTCAGAAACTGACCGTGACGTCGACGTACGAACCGTACATGCCACAGTCTCCGATAATGGGCCAGTTTAACGTAGGATTCGACGTGAACGGCGACGGTACGATCGGGTCGGGCGAGAACTACCCTCTGGTCTTCAACGAAACGACTATTACCGAGAACGCCCACCGGTTGCAGGTGCTCTTGCAGGGCATGGGAGGCGCGTTGATCGACGCCGAGGTCGAAGCGCTCAACGCGCGAGAGTATTTGATCCATTTCGGCAAGGAGTCGCACGGCCTCAATCAGCCGGAGATCGTGATCGATCCGAGTTTCGTCAACTTTTCTTCCGGCTTTTATCCCGCGGCGGTCATTTCGACGGTCAGCGAGCCGTTCACCATCGAAAACATTCCCGTTTCGCACAACAATCCCGAAGCGACCGCTAGCGTGCTCGAGCAGATATTCCTGCAGACCACGCGGGATCGTTACGTTGCTCCAGTTTCCGTGGGTTCGCCCCAGACAGCTCCCCTCATCTCCCGCTATGCCGACTGGCGGATATCCGTGACGCCTGTCGACGGGAGTCTGACGCAATTCGACGTTACTTTTGTCGGCGCCACGAGCAAGACGAACCAGCCGGAAATGGTATTCGCGAAGGCGGACAATGATCTGGGTCAGTCCTTCCTCGGATCGTCGCAGATCGACGTCACGACGATCAAGGAGCCGAGTCCCGAGTTCCGCGTGAACGATCCGGAACCGGAAGACGACTTCACCCCCTGGCCGGACAAACTCGACCAATACGAACCGGCCGTGGCCATGGACGCCGACGGCGATTTCGTCATTACGTGGACTAGCGAAGTGGGCCACGCGGAGAACGACGCGAATTCGACCGATATCTACGCGCGTCGTTTCAGGCCGGCGGGCTGGACGGAGCATCCCGAGTTCGTGCTCGAGGACGGGACCGAAGTTCAATCAGTTGTCCCCTTGGGATCTCAGTTCCTTGTCAATTCGTTCATGACGGGCGCGCAAGGCCAGCCGGCGATCGGGATGGACTACGACGGAAACTTCACGATTGCTTGGGCCAGCACCGCCCAGGAGGTCAGTCACTTCAACCGCATCGGGGCCCAGCGCTACGATCGAGACGGCAACCGGCTTGGCACCGAGTTCATTGTTGTCGATCCGGACAACAACATAGACACCAACATCCACTTCGATCCCTACGTTTCGATGAGCGACGAGGGACATATCCTCTTCACGTGGAGCCAAACGACCAATCCAGCCTACCAAAACATCACAATCAAGGCGCGACTCTACGCACCCGGCACCGTCGACTTCTACGATTTCCGCCCTCTGGACACCATCACCTGGGAGGTGGCCCAGGGACAGAACTCGACCTCGTCGTGGGACGCGGACAACGACTTCCTCATCAGTTGGAACAACAGCGAGGACAACGACAACATCGGCGCGACCTCGCACGGCGTATTCGCCGAGATGTACTATGTGTATCAGCAGGAAGTCTTGGTCGACAACGTGCCTGATTTGCAGCTCGTCCCGGTTCTCATCCGGGACAAGTTCCGGGCCAACAGCGCCTCGTTCCCACCGCTGGGCAACACGGATTGGCCCGGCGATCAGGTCGGCTCCCAGGCTTTGCTCGATGCCGACGGCGACATCGTCATCACCTACGGTGGCTATGGTCCCGACGTGTCCGATGACAGCATCATGTTCGGCAGCTATTACACCGATCTGATCAACGCCAACAAAAACGCCGACCTGCTCCCGCTCTTCAACCCGCTGATCGACGGTCTGATTCCGGTGGGCGGTATATCAGGCGGCGTGGATGCCGAGATCGAAGACATCCTCTATCAGGCGGTGAATAGCTTGGCGCCGACCGGCGTCATCGACGCCCTGTTGGCGGAGAAGCTTGGACGACTCCGCGCCATTCTCGAGTCCCGTGCAAACCTTATTCGAGGCGAAGCCAACGGCGTTCTCTTCAGCCGGTTCGATGCCGATTCCGTCGGCAACGATCCCGTGAACGTTCTGGCCAGCGATAGTGTTGCCAACGCCCAACGCGACGGTCACAACGCGCGCTACATCATTGAAATCCACCGGACCATGAATTCGGGTTCTTTCACGGTCACGCTCACCCATCCCTTCAGAAATGGCAGCCAGACCGTCACCATCACGCCGGTCTACGACGCCGCCGGAATCGAAGTCGTTCCGGAAGCGACGCGAGCGGCCATTGAACTCGCATTGCGCAATGCAACCATCACAGGCTTGAATTGGCTCCCGGATCCGGCGCCCGATGATGGATCGACGGGCCCGGTCGATGTGCGATGGGTGCAACTCCCTGAACTGCAGGCCCGCGACTTGACGCCCTGGCCGCTGGATCGGCCCGACGACCTCTACTATGTCTATGAAGTCACGTTCCAGGGCGAATGCCACGATCTGGCCATGGGCTTGTCGCTCGGCAACAGCAGCTTGGAGGATACGAATCAGGGTTATGGAAGGATAGCGCCGTACATCTATGAGTACGAGACGGGCGATCCGGGAACGATTCAGGACGGAGTCTCGGCCGGAATCGAGCCGGACGGGGACTACGTCATTGCGTGGACCCAATGGGAAAGGACCGTTGACGGAACTGAAACGAACTCGAACATCTACTTCCGTGAATTCAACGAGGGCACCGACACGGTCGGCCCACGGCTGACCGATTTCCTGCAAGCGGACGGCACGCGGCTGAAGGAAAACGAGCAGATCACCGGGGAGGTGTCGTACGTCATCGTCACGTTTGACGAGGAGTTGATGACGTTCGATCCGCTCTATCCGGAGTCGAACGCCCTGACCCCGGAGAACTGGGCGTTGATGATGGACGGCATGGACGGCGTCGAGATCACAGGAGGAATCAGCCAAGTCTACTTCGGCATGAACAAGTCGGCCGATCCGGACCTAGTCGCGCAGTACGGCCTGAACCCGCTCGGTTCGAACAAGTGGGAGGCCGTGCTGATCCTCGACGGCGATCCGGCCGAAGCAGGCGACCAACCATTGGGTAACGGCCAATACGCCATCGTCGCCAAGCACTCGTTGCGGGACGTTTCGGACAATCCGCTTGGCCGGTTCGGATATGACCTCAATGGTCAGGACGTTGGACGCGAGTTCTTTGTTCTGCTACCCGGCGGAGTCGAGACCCCGGTCAACGATCAGACGGCGGGCTCTCAGGAGGTCGTCGACGTCGGCCTCAGCCCGAGCCTTTTCCCCAATAGTCCGCAAGCCATTGCCGGCGACGTCGACAGTGACTATGTGGTCGTGTGGGTCGACGAGGAACCGGGACACGAAGGAGTCTACGCGAAGCTCTACACGACGCGCTGGTTCGAGAACGCCTCGGGCAAGCGGCAATCGGTTGTTACCGAGGTGGAGCCGATTAACCCGGCGACGGGATCGCCTTGGACGAACAACGAGATTCTGATATCGACCGACCCGACGGCCGAATACGCATCGGTCGCTCGGGACGGGGATGGCGATTTTGTCGTCACTTGGTCGGCCAAGACCACGTCGGGAGATTGGAACGTCTGGTATCGCCGTTTCGACGCGATGGGACGGTCGCTGGACGACGCGCCCAAGAAGGTCAACACCGAGACCGATGGCGCGCAGCGGTTCGCCGCCGTGGCCATGGACAACGACGGCGATTTCACCATCACGTGGCAGAGTCAGGGCCAGGACGGCAGTGGTTACGGCGTCTACGCGCAGCGGTTCACCCGCGAGGGCTTGCGGCTAGGTGGTCTGGACGAGATCCAGGTCCTCTCGATCGTCGGCGATCCGTCCTTTGCCGAGTTTGCCTTGAAGTTCAACGGCCAGGTGACCGGTTCGATCAGCTACACGGGCGACCTGGAAGACTTGGCTGTCCGGATCGAACAAGAATTGGCCGCATTGGGAGTCGAGGTCGAGGCTTGGGTGCCCGGCGAAACGGACCATCAGGTGTACATCCGCTTTGTCGGCGAGGACGGTCGCGCCGATCAATCACCGATTTTGTTCGACTACGTGACCATCCCGCCGAGCGGGAAGCTCAAGTTGAGCACGCTGGTCGAGGGCGAGGTCAGCGAGTTCCAGGTGGCCGACACGACCGAAGGCAACCAGGTCTTCCCGTCCATTGCGATGGACACCGACGGCGGGTTTGTCATCTCGTGGACGTCTTTTGGCCAGGATGGAGACGCGCCTTACGAAAGCAACATCTACGCGAAGCAGTATCCTGGGAACGATCTAGTCTTGCGTCAACTCGATGTCCTAACGCATGGTTTGGGCCTAGAGCATTCCGATCCCTCACGGATCGGCAAGCCCTATATCGTGACCGCAACCAACAATCCGGACGACGTGCTGGTTACTCCAGGCACCGGGTTTGACGGCGTGGTTCGAGTTGACAACGACCTTGGAAGCGGCAGCGGGTCGCTTTTAACTTCGGGACACCACATTCTCACCGCCGCGCACGTGGTGGTCGATGAGTTTCTCGATCCCTTGCCGAGCAACACGATAACCGTGTCGTTCTTCTTGCCCGCAGGAGAAGTGATTGTTCCCGTTTCTGAGGTCTATGTCCACCCCGACTACGACGGCAATTTCCTGAACGGAAACGACTTGGCCATTCTCGTGCTGGCGGAAAACGCGCCGGTCGGGGCTGAACGGTACGACATCTACCGTGGAACAGACGAAGTCGGCAAGGAGTTCGAGAAATATGGTTACGGCCTCACGGGAACCGGGCAAAACGGAACCGATGAATCCATTGAAAGCGGCATCCGGCGAGGTGGAGAGAACAAGTTTGACGCACTAGGATCGCAGATCGAAATATCTGCCTTGACGCTGGCATATGACTTCGACAATGGCCAGGTGGCTAATGACGCTTTGGGAGTTAAATTCGGTTTCCCCGACTTGGGTCTAGGCGATGAAGAGATTTGCGCCGCGCCTGGCGACTCTGGAGGCCCCTCCTTCATCAATGGCCTGATCGCTGGTGTCACCGCCGGTGGATACTCCGTGGACACCGGTGGTAACACGGACATCGACAACACACCACTCAATTCCAGCTTCGGTGAAATTGGCATTGACATACGAGTTTCAGCCTACGCCGATTGGATCGACGCGGTTGTGGTGAGCAGCACGCCAGAGTTCCTCGTGAATCAACGGCTTTCTGGCGACCAGAAATGGTCGGACGTCGCGCTGGACGCGGATGGTGACTTTGTGATCACGTGGACCAGCTACGGTTGGGACGGCGGCGGCAATGGCTACGGTTCCGGCTTCTGGGGCGAGAACGGCATCTTTGCGCGGCGATATACAAAAGAAGCAGACGCATTCGGCAACGAGTTCCAGGTGAATACGTTCACCGAGGACAACCAGCAGCATTCGCAAGTGGCGATGGACGCTGACGGCGACTTCGTAATTACTTGGGAGAGTTTCCAGGAGCGGCCGGTGCCCAACACCGGACCCGATTCGCCTGACAGCTACGGCATCTACGCCCAACGCTACGCCCGCAATTCTCAGATCGGCGTTAACCCATTGCTTGGACCATTCGGCGAAATCGGCGGCGAGCTGCACATCAACGGGACCATGCTCGGCGCCCAACGGTTTCCGTCCGTCACACTCGATGGGACGGGCGACGCCGTGTTCGTGTGGTCGGGCAACGGCTTGGGAGATATCGACGGAATCTTCACGCAGCGTTTCGAGAAACCCCTCGACGACGCTGGGCCGATCGTCACGGACGTGCACAACGTGCTCCTCGACGCGGGAACAGCCATCGATGTGGAAGCTGTGCTGGACAGCCAGATCCTCTACTCCGAAGTCAGTTCCTTCGTGGTCACCTTCGGAGAAAATCTCAACACGGAATTCGAGGACCATGGTCCACACAGCGTGCTCAATCCAGATCATTGGCAACTCGTCCAGATTCTCAACGACGGGACGCACCAGGTTATCGAGGACGCGATTGCCCTAGTTGAATTCGGGCTGAACCGAGCGCTCCTCTCGGGTGTTGCTACCCAGTCGAGTAATAAGTACGAAGCAGTCATCACGTTCGACCGTGACGCAACGGTTCCCGGCGAACAGCCGCTCACCGACGGCGACTATATCCTTACCATCCGGGACGACATCACCGACCAGTTTGAAAACAGCTTGGATGGTAACTACGATGGCGACCCGGGCAGCGATTTCGAGTTTACCTTCACGGTCCTGACCTCGGCTAGCGAGACCCTGGTCAATGATGAAACCATCGGCGATCAGGATGTCATGGACGAGGATCAGCCGATCGAAGAGACTCCCAACAGTCCTCAATCGGTTGATTCCGACGCCGACGGCGACTATGTGGTCGTGTGGAGGAGTGAAGGCCCGGATACGGGCATCTACGCCCAGCTCTACGACGCGCTCTGGTTCAAGAATGCCGAGGGAAATCGGGAATCGCTTATCAGCGAAAGCGGGATCATCGACCCGATTACACACAATCCTTTGGTGCAAAACATCCTGGTCACGGACGATCCGACGGCGACCTATGCCTCGGTGGCGATGGACGCCGACGGTGACTTCGTCGTGACGTGGACGGCCTACAAGGAGGTCCGCGACAACGCCGGCAACATCGTTCACGATCCATACACCGGGCTGCCGTTGACTGAAGCGAACGTCTATGCCAAATGGTTCGACGCTACTGGCAAGGCCGGCACCGATGAAATCCAACGGATCACCTTCAGCGACATCCCAAAGACCAGCGGAGCCACCGGGACACTGAAACTCGGTTTTAATGGGAGCATCACCACCGACATCAACGTGACCCTCTCGCAGGATCCGGCGACGCTGGCGGCTTTGGTCGCCAACATCAAAGCCAAGTTGCTCGCGTTGGGAATAGACGTGTCCATTGAGCTGGGCGACATCTGGGACACGACCAATGACGATACGCTCTTCAACGTTTCAGTGGTGGCCCGGTTCCAAGGCGCGGACAGCGAATTGGACCAGCCGGAGATCTCGCTCGAGGATGTGGTTTGGAACGGCACGCCAATTACGACCACGATCGAGACGGCTTTGCAGGGCGTCAGCGGCGAAGCCTTCCGCGTCAACACCGAAACGGAAAACGACCAGAAGTTCTCGACGATTGCCATGGACCACGACGGCGATTTCGTCATCGCTTGGCAGTCCGACGGACAGGACGGCAACGGCGCCGAGGTCTACGCGCAGCGTTACAATCGCTTCGGCAAGGCACTGGGCGTGGTGGACGAGCTGCAAGTCATCAGTTTCAACGGGAACCCGACCGGCACGTTCACGCTCGATTTCGGCGGGCTCACGACCGGCCAGATTGCCTTTAACGGCGATGCCACAGCCACGGCCACGGCCATCCAGACCCAGTTGGAGTTGCTAGGACTGGAAGTTGAGGTCGAAGCGATCGGCGACGCCGACATCGAGGTTCGCTTTGTTGGCGCCGACGCCGGCAAAGATCAGGCCCCGTTGTTGGTGGCCAGCAAGAACATCTCCGGAGGCCCGCGAGTCGACATTGTCACGACGACCTCGCAAGACGGCCGGGCGGGTGAGTTCCGGGTCAACCAGGCCACCGAAGGAGATCAGCTCTTCCCAGCCGTGGCCATGGACGCGCGTGGCAACTTCGTCGTGACTTGGACCTCGTACGGGCAGGACGGCGATGCCGAGGATGAAACGAACATCTACGCCCGACAGTTCGTCTGGATCGACGACGTGGACGGGGAGCACACCGTCAACAGCGGAAGTGAGTTCCTCGTTAACCAGGCGATCCTCGGTGATCAGCGATGGTCGGCTGTGGCGATGGATCAGCAGGACGATTTCATCATCACCTGGACGACTGTCTCGCTCGGTGATCCGGGAGACGACGAAATTATCGGCTCTGAAGGGCAGCAAGATATCTTCGCAAGGCGATTCCTCTTCCAGATCTCGACCGAGGACACTCCTGTGGAACCGGTTCTGGCCGCCGATGAATTTCAGGTCAACACGTTCACGCGTGGCACCCAGCAGCATTCGTCGATCTCGATGGACGCCAACGGCGACTTCATCATTGGGTGGGAGAGTTTCCAGGACCGGCCGATGCCTCCGTTAGGCGTGTTAAACGTGCCCAACAGCTTCGGCGTTTTCACACAGCGCTATTACCGCCGTGAGATGCTCGGTCTGGCTGGAGGTCCCAATGGCGAACTGGGGGTCGAGACTGAGATCAACGGCACCGTCAACCGTGATCAGCGGCTGCCGAGCGTCGCGTTGGACGACACGGGCGATCTGGTGGTCGTGTGGAGCGGTACGGGCGAGTTGAAGGGCCAGGAAGATGATCAGGGCGTCTATTATCGGCACTTCGACCAGGTGGACGACGAGGCCGGGCCCACTGTGACCGACGTGGCCAACGTGTTCGATCCGGAGGGCGGTCCGATTCTCATCGAACCAGTCGTCTACGATCAGGAGATCGACTCACTCGTGACTCGGTTCGTAGTCACCTTCAGCGAAGATATGAACGCTCTGTACGGCGATCTGGGCGCCCACAGCGTGACCAATCCGAATTTCTGGCGTCTGGAGAAGAACGACGACGTGATTGTCGGCGGCATTCACTCAGTGCAGTTCGGTCTGAATCAGGCTTATCTGTCGGGATTGAGCGAGACCCCGAGCACGAAGTACGAGGCGATTGTCACATTTGACTTGAATCCGCTCACGCCCGGCCTGCAACCGCTAGATGACGGTAAATATCTCTTGAGCGTCCGGCCGGACATCAAGGACAAGTTCGGCAACTCGCTGGACGGAGACCTGGACGGCGAAGTGGGCGGGACGTTCAGCCACGAGTTCATCGTGCTGGTCGGTGAAGGCGGAGACACGCCGATCGACCAGAATCCGGTGATCAACGGCCGGACGTTCCCCGAAACGCCCGGGGCCGTTGACGTGGACGAAGACGGAGACCACGTCGTCGTGTGGACCGGCTATGACGCAACGATCAATCGGGACCGCGTTTTCATACGGGTCTTTAATGCCGACGGCGAGAGTTCCAGCCTGCTTCTGCCTGTTACCCCGACCACCGAAACCGTGTCGGACGCCTTCGACGACGATATCCAGCGCTATGCATCCGTGGCGACCGACGCCGACGGCGATTTTGTGGTCACGTGGACAAACTACCGTGATGCCGACAACAACACGGCCAACGGCCACGAGGAGGTCGACGTCTATGCCCGGCGGTACCAGGCCGACGGAACCCCGATCGGCAGCGCATTCCGCGTAAACACGCATCTGAAGAACGAGCAGAAGTGGTCCAGCGTGGCGATGGATCCCGACGGGGATTTCGTCATCGCGTGGTCGAGCTACGGCCAGGAGGACCCGAACCAGTTTAGCTACGGCATTTATGCCCGACGCTACGATATGTTTGGCCGGGCCCTGGGGTGCGAGTTCCAGGTGAACGTGACCACCGGCGGCGACCAGCAGTTCCCGAGCGTGGCGATGGACGCCAACGGCGCGTTCGTCATCGTCTGGCAGAGCGACCAGAACGGCGTCGGCGACGACATCGTCCTGCGTGAGTTCACCTCCTCAGGTGCGCCGGTGATCGGTCCCCGCGGCGGCGAATACGTTGTCAACGACACTACTGACGGTGACCAGCGTTACCCCGACGTCGCAATGAATCTCAGCGGCGACACCTACGCGGTGACCTGGTCGAGTTCGCAAGGGACCAACGATCAGAGCGGATTCGGCATCTACACGAAGTCGTTCAATCGACTGGACGCCACCGAATTGAACGTCACCTACGGCTACCAGGGCTTGCCGGTGGACTTCGACGACTTGACACAAGTCTGGGTGCCGATTGTTGTCGACCAGAACTTCACGATCCGCGACGTGAACGTACGATTGACGATCTCGCACGACGACCCATCCGACTTGATGGTCCAGTTGATTGGTCCCGGCGTGATCGATCCGGCTGCGGGGATTCCAGCGGGAGTGGTTGTTGCCACGTTATTTGACGAAGTACCCCGGCAGGGAGACGAGGATGGATACACCAGCGGCGGCCCCAACGGGACGGATTTTGACCGGACCGTCCTGGACGACGAGGCCGACCTGTTGATCACCGACGTCGACAACGGGGTTCTTCCGCCGTTTACCGGCGAATTTCGACCGCAGGAACCGCTGGCCGTCTTCGACGGCGTTCAAGGCCAAGGTATTTGGTGGTTGCGGATTATCGACCAAGACCCGCCGAGCGATCCTGACGTTTACATCGACGACGAAGGCATTCGTCACAAGTACGTCGACGGCGGCCGGTTGCGGACCTGGTCGCTCGAGTTCACGCTCGACCCGGTGGCCGCTTCGCCCGAGACGCTCGTCAACACGACGACCGAAGGGAACCAACTTTATTCGTCCGTCGCGATGGATCACCAAGGCAACTTCATTGTGGTTTGGAGCGGCTACGGCGATCAGGAGGATCAGGAAGACCACTCGCAATACGGCGTCTTCTCTCAACGGTTCAACGCGGCCGCCAGCAAGCAGGGAGACGAGACTCGCCTCAACGCGGCCACGCAAGGAATGCAGTGGGTGCCGTCGGTTGGCATGGACGGTGAGGGTAACTTCGTCGCCGTCTGGACGGGCGTGGGAGTGGATCCTGCAACTATTTCTTCGCTCTACAGCTACGTCAGTGCGAACCATGATCCACAAGCGGACATCGACGGCCCCATCGTCAGCGGTGTCGAGCTGGTTGACGGCACGGTCCTGCTCGATGGGGGCGTCGTCGGGGTCAACCTGACCTCGATGATCATCGCCTTTGGCGAAGATTTGTCCACGAAGGAGATCGTGGTTGGCGGAGAAAGGACTCCAGCCCTCGAAAGCATCCTGAATCCGAACAACTGGGTCCTGCAACGCAACGGGACCGAGATTCTTGGCGCTGTCTCCGACGTCGCCTTTGTCTGGGATCCCGATCTGCGGCGTTACCAGGCCGAGGTGACGTTCGACGGAAACGGCATGAGCACCGGCACCCCCGGTTTGGCGACCGGAGACTACACCCTGACGATCCGAAGCCTTGTCGAAGACCTCAGCGGCAACTCGCTGGACGGCGACTACGATGGGCAGGCGGGCACCGCGCCGAGTTCCTTCGGCTACGACGGATTCCATATCCAGTTCAGCGTGCCGTCGCAAGATGACGTGCTCGGACCCGAACGACGCGTCAGCGAGGATCCCGAGTACTATCAGACACTGTCCGAGCCTTTGGGTACGGGCTTCGCCCGGGAAACGACCAACACGTCGGTGGCCGTCGACAACGACGGCGACTATGTGGTTGTCTGGACCAGCTATGGCCAGGATGATCCGACCGATCCGAACGGAGCGGGCGTCTACTTCCGGCTGTACGACCGGAATGACACCCAGATCCTTCCCACAACTCGAGTCAATAACATCACAACCGGCCACCAACGCAACGCGTCGGTGGCAATGGACGCCGACGGCGATTTCGTCGTCGTCTGGGAGGCCAAGGGCTCAAACGGCACATGGGAAGTCTATTCCCAGCGGTTCAACGCCGCGGGCAACCGAATCGATAATTTGCGCGAAAACCGCCTCGACCAGGACCCGAACCGCAACCAGTCCGGCGTTGAAGACATCGAAGTCCTGGTCAACTCGACCATTGCCAACGAGCAGTACAACCCGGCTGTCGCGATGGACGATTTCGGCAACTTCATCGTCGTCTGGGGCACAGCCGGCCAGAACTTCAGCTACTTCAACAACATCTTCGCTCAACGGTTCGACTATCACGGCCAACCGGTCGGTGAAGAGTTCCAGATCAACCAGGTCGACGAACCCGGCACCAACGGGCCGGGAATGGTGCCCGACTTCCGGGCCAACCCGACCGTGGCCCTGGGCAACGACGGCACTTTCGCCGTGGCGTGGGACCAGTTGGTGGAGCAGATCTCCGGCGCGGTCAGCGACACGAACATTGTCGTTCGGTTCTTCGACGCCGACGCTCTTCCGACCACGGATGAAATCCAAGTCAATGCGGACGAAGTCACTACCCGCGACGCTTCGCATGATGATCCCGAGGATGCAACAGGTGGAACCGATATCACCCGACATGCCCGCAACCCGCAAGTGGTCATGGGCACGGACGGCACGGTGATCGTGGCCTTCGAGTCGTATCAGGACAACGATTTCACGGGCGGCGAAGACGGCCCGGACAGCTACGGCATCTACTACCGACGATTCGCCGCGGACGGCACTCCGCTGACCGACGGTGTCCAGCAAGCCAATACGGTCATCACCGACGACGGAGCTGTACCCGCACAGACCGCGTTGGCAAACCAATTCGCCTACGCCCAGGTCAACGCGGCCATCGGCATCGACGCTAACGGCGACTTTGCCATCTTCTGGAACGGAAACGGCGCCAACGGGCCCGATCCGCTCGATCCGGAAAACCCGGACCTGGTCTCCGGACACGATTCGGACGGGGTCTTCGGACGCTGGTTCAGCTCGGGCTCCGACACGATTCTTTCACTGCCCACCACCGTGCAGATGCGGGTCAACCGGACGATCGGCGGCGTGCAGCAGTTCCCGTCGATCGGCATGGAACCGGATGGCGACGTGATCGTCGTCTGGGCCGGAGCCGGTGTGGGTGACCAGCACGGCATCTTCTCGCGTCGCTATGACAATACGACCGACACGGCCGGTCCCTTGGCCACTGAACTGCGACTCGGCGATGTCGACGACTGGATCGGCGAACCAAACCGTCTGCTAGGCGACGGCGACAACGTCTACGGCAACCCGAATTCCCTCCTGGTTGTCTTCGACGAAAATCTGAACACCGAGATGAGCGGCCCCGGTGGGACTCCCGGGCTCCACAGCGTTGAGAACGTGAACAACTGGGCCCTGGTCAACGGCCGGAACGAAGAACTCGACGGCGCCATCCATCACGTCACGTTCAGCTTCGACACGACGCTGAACAAGTGGGTGGCTGAAGTCTTCTTCAGCGACGGCGCCGGCGGTGCGGGCGCATTGGCCAACGGGACCTACACACTGGTCGCAAGGACCGAAATCCAGGACCTGATGGGCAACGCCTTGGGTTTGACTGGCTACCGTCCCAACGGCACCGGCACGATCCTGGCCGTCCCGGTCGATCCGGACAATCCGGACGGCCCGACCGAGCCCATCCCGCTCGATCCGGTGACCAGCCAGCGCGGCGGTTTCGGATTCCTGTTCCGGGTCAACAGCACGGTTCCCGGCTCGGCTCCGTGGGGTGACGTTGACCAGCAGGTCAACACGAACAATGACGGGATCCAAGACGCCGCGGCGGTGGCTCGCAATTCCTTCGGCGAATCGGTCGTGGTTTGGGTAGACTACGCCGAGATTCCCGATCCCAACGCCGATCCGGATGATCAAAACCCGCCGACGATCCTCGATGCCAACATCCGGGCGCAACGGTTTGACCGCTATGGCCGGATCCGCGGCGAAGAAATCGCCGTGAATAGCCTGACCACGGGCGATCAACTCGATCCCGACGTGTCCATGGACGACCAGGGCAATTTCATCGTTGTCTGGTCCGGCGTGGGCGAGGAGTTGACCGAGCTGGCGGGCATTTTCGGTCAGCGGTTCGACAGCGACGGCAACGCACTGGGCGGCCAGTTCCGCGTGAACCAGTATATCAATAGCATCCAAGACGAGCCGGCTGTCGCGATGAATCGCAACAACAGCAACTTCGTCGTTACCTGGACGAGCTTCGGCCAGGACGGCAGCCGTGACGGCGTCTACGCCCGCGAGTATCTCCTCAGCGGCCAGCCGGTCGGCAACGAGTTCCGCGTGAACACGCGGACACAAGGCGCCCAGGGCACGCCCGACGTGGCCATCGACGGCACCGGCCGGTACGTCATCACCTGGGCGAGCGAAGAGCAGGACACGAGTGGTTTAGGTGTCTTCGCCCAGCGTTACACCTGGGGCGCGGTTCCCGTCGGCGCCGAGTTCCGTGTGAACACGACACAAATGGCCGATCAGTTCGATCCGGCCGTGGCGATGAACGATCATGGTTGGTTCATCATCACCTGGACCAGCGAGCAGGACGGCAGCGGCTACGGCGTTTATGCCCAACGCTACAACGAGCAGGGCGCCAAGCTGGGTGGAGAGTTCCGCGTCAACACGACAACCGTCCATGACCAACACCAACCGGCCGTGGCCATGTCGAACGACGTCTTCGTCGTCACGTGGACCTCGTTCAACCAGGACTACCCGCAGGATGAAGATGTCCGTGACAACGGCGTCTACGCTCGGATGTTCAACGTGGCCGATGGGTCCGACTACGTCGATCCGCGTGTCGGGTTGGTAGGCGAGTTCCAGGTCAATGCGTTGACCGAAGGGGACCAGTCCAATCCGGACGTGGCGATGGATGCTGAGGGGCACTACAGCATCGTCTGGTCCGGCCAGGACGCCGACTATATAGCCCCCTCCGTCGCGCCCCAGGATCCGAATCAGGGCAATCAAGGCGGGGAAGAAGAGGAACCGCCTCGTGGCGGCGAGCCGGGCGAGCCGGTCCCGACGGCCATCTACTGGCGCCTGGTCGACCCGCCCGCTCTTGAAGTCGGTGACACGGGAACGACCGAGATGGTCGTTCAAGGGACCGCGGGCAACGACCTGTTCGAGTTCATCGGCGGGATGGTGCCGGGTAGTTGGATCGTCAGACTCAACGGCCAAGTGCTTCATGTAAGCAGCAACATCGACGCGGTCCGATTTGTCGGAGGAGCCGGACAGGACACGGTCCGCTTCACCGGCTCGAGCGCCGATGACACGGCCCAACTGTGGCCAGACCACGGCACGGTCGCCAGCCAGTATTACACTGTGCTGGCCGAGACCGTCGAGTCGATCACGGTTACGGGCGGTGGCGGAACGGACACGGCTCATCTGCACGACGCGCTGACGGGCGATCTGTTTATTGCCGGACCGGAGTCGAGCAGCCTGACCGGCACCGGGTTCTCGTTGGTGGCCGAGTTGTTCGAGTCGGTCCACGCCTACGCGGATGCAGGTGGGTCGGACATCGCCAAGCTGTACGACACGTCGGGCAACGACACCTTGACCACCTCGCCTACCCTGACCGAGATGGCGGACAGTCAAGGCCTTTATCTTGCGGCCGCTCATGGGTTCGAGTTTGCCTATGGTTACTCGACCGCCGGAACCGACTCCGCCAAGATGTACGACTCGCCCGGCAAGGACTCGTTGCTAGCCACGGCTGATTATGCAAAGTTCACCGGTACCGGGTTCCTCACGATGGCCGACGGGTTCCGATACGTGCAGGCATTCTCAGACGCCGGTGGAGCGGACGTGGCTACACTGCATGGCTCGGCCGGCAACGACAAATTCGAGGGTCATGCTGATTTCGCCAAGTTCTACTCGAATGAGGCCTCCTATGCGTTCTCCAATATGGTGACCCACTTCGAGAACGTCGTTGCTTCCGGCGACCCGAACGGTAACGACACTGCACAATTGCTTGGTTCAGCCGGCGACGACATGTTTGTGGCCGGACGTCATTACGGCAAACTGTTCGGCGACGGATTCAATATCCGGGCCGACTTCTTCCGATCGGTGACCGGTTATGGCAACGGCGGCGACGGAGACATCGCCCAACTAGTCGATTCGGAAGGAAACGACACGCTCGAAGTCTATCCGGACTATGTCCAGCTCTTCGGCGCGGATTACTTGAACCGGGCTTTCGGTTTCGCCAACATCGACGCCCGAGCGACGTCAACCAGCAACGATCACGACGTGGCGACGTTCTATGATTCGGAACAATCGAACGAGTATCTCGAAGCTGAAGACAATTGGGCGAGGATTACCAGCGAGGACTATTCGTACTTGGCCGTCAGCTTCGAAAAGGTGACTGCCCATTCGTCGAACATGGGAGACAGAAAGCGGATCACACCGGAAGTCGACTTCGTGCTCGCCCTGGGATTGTGGCAAGACGAATAGACACCCGGAGGTTGGACGCGGATGCAGCGCGGCCGTTGTTGTGAGGAATAAGTCGACGAAAGAGGAAATTGACCGATCAGGGCGGATGGCGGAAACGCTCCGGCCGCCGCCCTGATTTTTGACATATCGAGGGTCCGTTTTTCACGGATTCTGCCAGATAAACAAGACGTTCGACAAGACACGCGGTCTGCCTAGGGCCGGTGTCATGATCGGCCTTTTGCTTGAGGAGACTGAGGCATGATGATCTGGGACGCAGTCCGCCGGTTTTCTGGGATCGGAAAGCGAGGAAAGTCGTCGCGGCCGCTCCAGCCGACGCGTTCGCACCGTCGCGAGTTGACCGGCTCGCTCCGCGGACGTGACCTGCGAGTCGAGCAGTTCGAGGACCGCGTGTTGCTGAGCATCAGCCCCACAGGGCTGGATGACCTCGGCTACTTCAGTTCCTCGGTCATCAACGCCATCGAGCGAGTGACCGACCTGAATACGTACGATACGAACGATTTGAACGCCGTCCGGGAGTGGGTCGTCGGCCTCAGCGGCTCGGCCCTGTCCAACCCGCGCAACTATGCGGCATCGATGCAGGCCGATTACCTCGGCCCCACAACACTTCTCGCAAACACGTCCATATGGGAGTTCTCCGAGTACACGGACGCGCAAACGATCATCGACACCTTGGATTCGGCGACGAACGTTTTATTCGCCTATCCGCTAGTGGGTGAAACATTTGTTCCGCTATTTATGCCGAACGATACACTCTTCAGTGAGCAGTGGCACTTGATCAACACGGGGCAGAGCGGTGGAACCCCCGAGGTTGACGCGAATGTCGAAGTAGCCTGGGATTATGTGACCGGGGCGGGCATCGTGATCGGTGTGGTGGACGACGGCGTCGAGGTAGAGCATCCCGACCTGGCGGCGAACATGCGGCTCGACCTGAGCCATGACTGGGCTGACGGTGACGACGACCCTACACCACCGCCAGGCGAGGACGGATTCTTCGGAGACAACTATGCTCATGGCACCTCAGTGGCTGGAGTTGCTGCTGGGGTTGGCAACAACGATCTCGGCATTTCGGGCGCCGCTCCCAATGCCAACATTGCTGGCCTCCGCTTGGATTACAACCAGGACTGGACCGACACGATGTTGGCCGGGATTTTCTCGCACCAGAACCAGGAAATCGACATCTATAACAACAGTTGGGGTCCCACCGGGGGACTCTATACTCGCGGTCCTCTCACAATGGCCGCGTTGGAAAACGCGGTCCTCAACGGGCGTGACGGATTGGGCAATATCATCACCTTCGCAGCGGGGAACTCTCGCGAAGAAGGAGATAATGTCAACCTCAACCAACTGGCCAATTCCCGCTACACGATCGCTGTGGCGGCCCTCAACCACAATGGCACTTATTCGTCATATTCCACTCCCGGCGCTTCCCTCTTGATTTCGGCGCCGTCCAGTGATATTGCTGATTATGAGACTGTTTGTGGTATCTATACCACCGACCGAGTTGGTGATGAAGGCTACAACACCGAATTGGGGCCGGGAGACGACGATCCCCTGAATGACCTGAACTACACGTCCACCTTCGGAGGGACTTCGTCCGCCACACCGCTCGTCTCTGGGGTCATCGCGCTGATTCTGGAGGCGAACCCAGGTCTGACCTATCGCGATGTCCAACACATCCTGGTCGAAACGGCTGTGAAGAACGACGCGACCAGCACCGAGTGGGCATTAAACGGGGCCGGCTACCATGTGAGTCATGACTACGGCTTCGGCCTCGTTGATGCGGAAGCAGCCGTACAAACCGCCGCCGCGTGGACCAACGTGGGACCGGAACGCTCCGACTCCAGTGGTGTCATTCAAGTGGACATGGCGATTCCCGACGGCTCCACCATCAACCTCTCGTCAACAACAACACTCGACAATACTGTCGATTCGATCGAGTGGGTAGAGGTCACCTTTGATGCTACACACGACTATCCGGGTGACCTTGAAGTCATCCTCGTCTCCCCGAGCGGGACGGAATCACGCTTAGCCGAGGTGAATACCAACTCATGGTACTACTATGACTGGGCCGGTTATGCGCAGTGGACCTTCACGACCGCCCGGTGTTGGGGGGAATCGGCTCTTGGGGAATGGACCCTGAAGGTCCGCGACGGGGATACCGGGGGGGAGGGAATTTGGAATTCGTGGGAGTTGAAAGTCTACGGACAGAATCTGAATGGCGAGGACCCAGGTCAACAGCCAAGCACGGTGTCCTATTGGCCGGAACTGGTCGCCGTGTTGCCCAACGAGGGTGACAAGATTCACGACGGCGACTCGCTGCAGATTGCTCCACGTGAACTCACCTTCCAGTTCAATGAGCGACAAGAAATCGATCCCGAGACGGTCGGCGCGATTCGAATCGTCCGGAGTGGCGGCGACAATGTAATCGGTAACGCCAATGACATTCCGATCGAATACGGCTGGATCGGGATCGGCGAATTGCCAAACGAAGTCGTCGTCCGGTTCGCGGATGCGTTGCCCGACGACCTCTATCATATCACCATCATCGGCGACGGGCCTGCCCCCTTGACCAACATCCAGGGCGCCCCATTCCATGAGGGCCAGAACCAGAGCCTGGAGTTTGACTTGGATCTCGGCGCCCAAATCATCGCGGTGGTGCCACAGCCGACGTCGCGGGACGCCTCAGGCAATTTGCAGCAAAGCCGTGACACGATCGAGGTCTACTTTAATGACGATGAACTGGCCTACGATTCCGTCACCAACACGTCCTTCTACCGGCTCGCAAAGACCCAAGAATCCGCCAACCCTGGAGACGACGAAGGGTTCAACCCCATTTCGGTCACCTACGATCCGGTTGCCAATAAGGTGATCTTGACGTTCGCAGACGATCTGGCCAAGTTAACCTCCGCGGGCACCAACGGGGGTACGGGCGCGTTCCACTTGCGTATTGGGAACGAATACCGGGAGATCCCGGTTGCTGCGGTGCAGGCTGAGTTGGTGGCCGACACGTTCGGGGCAGCGTACAACACGGCGGACATAATCGGTTCGTTGGGTGGTGTCGGCTTGGCCGAGAGTCTCATCATCTCGTCGATTATCGAACCCCAACCGTATGATCTGGTCTGGCCCGGCTCACTCGACGAACCCGGCCACCGCGAGCTTCCCAGCGCAGCGGAAATTGAAGCCCACTACGGCGCCGGATACTACGCCGGCGACTCAGAATATGGCGTTGCTCGATTCTACTACAACTTCAAGCAGAACCTCGGCGGCAGCTTCAAAAATATCATTACCAATACCCAGAAGCAGCGCGCCCGCGAAATCTTTGAACTCTACGGCGACTACCTGGGAATCGAGTTCATCGAGGATACGACCGGTACGCGAGGTTTCACGGTCGCCACGGGCGACATGCGAGTGCTGGATCCATACATTCCAACCGGACCGGGCGGTGTTATTGGTTTGGCCGGGGGCGGCATTGCCATCATGGACGGGGCGGAAACGCTGCTCTGGGGCGACAGTGAGTATGGCGGGGCCTGGTTCCGAACAGCCATGCACGAAATCGGGCACCTACTCGGCCTGGGACACACCTACGATCTGCCAGCGTACACCGTGATGGGCTCGGGCGAGCAGCCGGAGTTCGAGGACCTCGGGTCGGTCTACTACCTCGGCAGCAGTGAGGCGATCCTGCCTGGCCAAGAGGACCTTATCCACGGCCTGCACATCTATCGTCCCGACAGCACGGACGTCGACGTTTATGAGTTCACACTCGACGCCAATGGCGTGTTCAGCGCCGAGATTACCGCCGAACGGCGCGAAAACTCGAGCCTGCTGGACAGCCTCATGACGATCTACGACGCTGACGGGCAGATGATCGCGCGCAACGACGATTACTACAGCGAAGACTCGTACATCGAACTTGAGCTTCACGCCGGGAAGTACTATGTCGCCATTAGCAGCACGGGCAACGACGAATTCGACCTGAATGTCCCCGGCAGCGGAATCGGCGGGACTTCTCAAGGCGAGTATGACCTCCGTCTGACTTTCTTGCCAAAACTCCTTTCAGATGGAACGGGCGGTGTCGACCACCTCGTCGACACGACCGGCACACGCTTCGATGGCGATGCTAACGGGGTGCCCGGCGGCGTCTACAACTT
This sequence comes from Pirellulales bacterium, assembly GCA_016931075.1. GTDB lineage: Bacteria > Planctomycetota > Planctomycetia > Pirellulales > Thermoguttaceae > JAFGFF01. The sequence goes on from JAFGFF010000300.1 coordinate 54,640, forward strand.
CTGGTTCAACGTCCAGCAGGAAGAAGACACTCTGTTCGTCGACAAGATCGCCGCGACTGGTGGAGACGGCTCGTTGGCTCATCCGTTCAGGAACATCGACGACGCCCTGGCAGTTGCACAGCCCAATCAAATCGTCCGGATTGTCGGTAATCACGATCGGACATTCCTTGACCAGGTAACCTACGACGTTGGAGTTAATCCCAACAGCGTGGCCGTTGGAGACTTCGATGGCGACGGCCTGGCTGACATCGTGTCGACCAGCGAGTTCGGCGAAACGGTGAATGTTCTGTTCCGCCATATCGACGGCACGGTCCGCGCGCTGAGCACCTACAACGTAGGCAAGGTCCCAGCGGGTGTTGCAGTGGGCGACCTGAACGGAGACGGAGCGCTGGACATCATTGTGGCCAATTCGGGCAGCGCCAACGTCTCGATCCTCTACAACAACGGGAACGGAACCTTTGCCAACCAGGTCACGCGATTTGCCGGAAGCGGCGCCACCGCTGTGAGCCTGGCCGATCTTGACGGTGACGACAAGCTCGATATCGTCGTGGCTAACAAGAACGACGACAATGTCGGCGTTCTGCTCAGCAGCGAAGCCGCCATCTATGCCGATCAAGTGGTCTATCCCTCGGGTAACGCGCCCCACGCGCTGGCACTGGCGGACGTGAACAACGACCTGGCGGTCGACATCATTGTCGCCAATGCTGGCGATGCGGGTGATCCGGCCAGCGCTGGCATCAGCGTCTTGCTGAACAACGGCGACGGCACGTTTGGTCCGGCGGTCCCGCTCGACATGAACGCCGGCGGTGACACGGTCCCGAACTCGGTTGCCGTGGCTGACATGGACGGTGACGGCATGAATGACATTATTGCCGCGCTGGTCATTAACGCGCAGCCCGACGTCGTGGCCATCTACTCGGGGGCCGGCGACGGTACGTTTGCCGCGGGAGTACACTACGTCACAGGCAACAACCCGAAGACCGTCGGCGTAGCCGACCTGGATGCTGACGGTGTCTTCGATATCGTGACCTCCAACTCCGGTGACAACAACGTCTCGGTTCTCTTCGGTATCGTCGGCGGGACGCTTGAATCGCCTATCAACTACGCCGTCGGCACCCAGCCGCGCGGGCTTGCCCTGGCCGATCTGGATGGAGACACGCGCCCCGACATCGTCACGACCAACTATGCCAACCAGCGTCTTTCAGTCCTCCTGGCTCGACGGGACAAGGCATACGAAATCGGCCAGGACCTGCTCCAAAGTCCGCTGGAGGACGGCTGGAGGATGGAGATTCCCAAGGGCGTGACCGTGATGGTTGACGCCGGGGCCGTGTTCAAACTCCGCTGGGCCAACATCGACGTCGGAAGTTCCTCTCACGGGATCGACCGGAGCGAAGGCGCGCTCCAGATCCTCGGGACACCCGAGCAAAGCGTCTACTTCACTTCATTCCATGACAAATCGATCGGCGAAGACCACGCAGCGCCGGATCTTTTCCCGATGGGATCGGACTGGGGCGGATTGGTTTTCCGCAATGACTTGGACTACGACACCGCGTTCGAACCGGGGACACCTCACCGTGTGCTCGAAACCGAAGGGATCTTCCTCAACTACGTCAACCATGCCGAATTCCGCTACGGCGGCGGTCAGGTCATGGTCAATGGCCAGACAGATGTCTACAACCCGATCCACATGATCGAGGCCCGGCCGACGATTTCACACAACCTGCTTCTCTATAGCGCCGACGCCGCGATGTCGGCCGATCCGGCCAGCTTCGCCGATACGAAATACCACGGTTTTGACGAGACCACGGAGACATATTACACCAACGAGTACGAGCGAATCGGCCCGAAGATTCATGGCAACCGGTTGATGGAAAACAGCATGAATGGGTTGTTCGTCCGCATCGACACCGAAGCAGGACAGCCGATCCGGGAACTGGAAGTCCCTGCTCGGTGGGATGATACCGACATCGTCCATATCGTCTCCGAAAACCTCTTCATTAGCGGTACCCCAGGCGGCCCGACCGTCAAGGCGGGAGTCGAGGGCCTGATCGCGCGGCCTGATGCTAGATTGAAGATCGACCCGGGCATCTTCGTCAAACTCGACCACGGCCGTTTCGAGGTCGAGATGGGCGCTCAATTAATCGCCGAGGGTCTGCCCGGCTACCCAATCGTCTTCACATCGTTGTTTGACGATCGGTACGGGGCCGGGGGAACATTCGACACAACGAGCAACGAAGACCACGCCGTGGCCGCGCCAGGAGACTGGGGTGGCATCTACTTCTCGCCGATTTCGAAGGGCTCGATCGACGAGGCACTGATCGCCTACGCGGGTGGTGTACTGCGTATTGAGGGAGACACCGATGCGGTGTTCAATCCCATTGAAATCCACCAAGCCGACGTCCGGCTGACCAACAGTTCGGTCGAGGACTGCGACAGTTCGCTGGCCGACCCGACGGACGACCGCAACGGACGCGGCACAATCGTGCCGGCGGCCATTTTCATCCGCGGCGCACAGCTAATCCTGATCGACAACGTCATTCGCGACAACAACGGTCCAGCCATCAGTGTCGATGCTAATTCGCTGACCGCCGACTACCGACCCGATTCCGGACGCAGTTCCAACTTCCTCTCGGCCTTTGAAGGCTACCCGGATAACTACGGGCCGCTGGTGCGCGAGAACCGTCTTCACAACAACACGCTGGACGGCATGGTTATCCGCGGCGCCGTGCTCACCACCGAAAGCGTTTGGGACGACAGCGACATCACGCACATCCTGCTCGATGAGATCGTGGTGCCCAACTTCCACACCTACGGTGGACTGCGACTGCAAAGTGGCCTGGACGAAAGTCTGGTCGTCAAGCTCAGCGGTGAGTCGGCCGGCATCACCGCGTTGGGTACGCCCCAGGAAATCACCGATCGGATCGGCGGGACGCTCCAAATCATCGGAACGCCCGGTTATCCAGTCGTTATGACCTCGCTGGCCGATGACTCGGTCGGGGCCGGCGTCGACCCGTGGGGTCAGTCACAGCGCGACGCTGACAACGTCAACGAAACGCCTGTCCCGGGTTCGTGGCGCGGCATCACGCTCGAACGATATGTCAACGACCGGAACGTCGAAATCATCCGGGAATGGGAAGGAGCGGCCGGTTCGACCGCCGACCTCAACGGCAATCCAATCAAGGCACAGATCGTCGGGCAATTGGCCTCGCTCGAACACGCCAGCGACGACAACCTGCGCCTGGGCTTCGACATCCGGGGCTTCATCCGCGACGACGATCCCACCGATAAGGACGTCTACGGCTTCACGGCCCGAGCAGGCACGGAAGTCTGGATCGACATCGATCGGACAACTCTCGGCCTGGACTCGATCATCGAATTGATCGACGCCAATGGCAACGTCTTAGCCAGCTCCGACGATTCCTGTCTCGAAGAAGGTCAGGTTATTCAGCCCGGTGGCATTGCCCGATTGATGAACCGCGACACGTGGGACATCAACGACATGTACACCACCAACCCGCACGATGCAGGAATGCGTTTGATCCTGCCGGGCGCGGGGGGCGAGTTGCGGACCTACTACGTTCAGGTGCGGAGTGTCGACGGAGCCAGCAGCGGGGCCTATGAACTTCAGATTCGTCTCCAGGAGCTTCAGGAAATCGCCGGTTCGACGATCCGCAATGCCAGTATCCGTTACGCGGTCAATGGCATCGAACTGGTCGGCCTGCCCGTTCATTCTCCCATCCTCGGCGAGACGACCGAGGTGGAACTCACGACGACCTACTACGATCAAATCGAACTGGACGGCCAGGACAACGATATCATTGTCACGGCCATTCCCGGCTCGATTGCCGATCAGGGACGCACGAATATCTACTTCACGGCCAATACCGGCGTCGGCGCAGGCGCGATTGCCACGTACCTTCCGCCGCTGCAGCAGTTGTCCGTGCAAATCAATCCGGGCGTCACAACCGCGCAGGCGATAATCAACGCGATTAACAATGTACAGTGGAATGGCGCTTTCGCGTTCACCGCACAGCTTGATCCCAGTGAGGTGGACAACGATCCGTATGGTTTGATCGCACCCATCGGAACGGTCATCGAAACGGGTTGGGTCGGCGTGACAGGCAACGGCGTCAACGACATCCTCGACGGGGCCGAACCGCTGGGCAACATCCTGCAGAGCGATCGGGCTGCAGTCCTCGTCGGCGGCTATATCAGCGACGCCTGGGATGTCGACTGGTACTCGTTCAACATCGACCTGGATCAGGTCCAGGGGACGGGCAACATCCAGTGGCCGACCATTTTCGACCTCGACTATGCCGACGGCATGGGCCGGCCTGAACTGACGTTGTACGTCTACGATTCGGACTACAAGTTGGTCTACACGAACTCCGTTTCGAACGTCGACGACGACCAGCCCGGCCCGACCGGCTCCGGCGTGGACGACCTGATGCGCGGCAGTGCCGGAGTGAACGATCCGTTGATTGGCCCGGTCCGCCTGCTTGCCGGAGAGTCAGGTCCCGATCCGGAAGACGAGAACATCTATTACGTCGCCGTCGTGGCGGCCGGCAACACGGCCCGGGCGCAACGCCAGGACGTCGCGCGTCGCGAGCCGGTCAACTCGATCGTCCGCATTAACGAAGACCATCTGCAGATGTCCATGATGTCGGGCGTGAACACCGAGACGTCCATCCTTTGGGATACGTCTGGTGGGGAACTCAACGTCCACGTCGACGACCATCACCTCAACGACGTGGTCCTGTTCGTCTCGACCGGCAGCGACCTGATCACGATCGACCCGTTGACTGGCACCCTCGAGACGGACGTGACCGGGCCGAACGTGCTGTTGCCCGACTCTCCCGTGATCCAGTACGGCGACTTGGCGATGCGCAACGATGGCCGGCTGATGAGTATCGTTCAGAACGCCAGTGTCGCAGGTGATCGCAACCCATTCAATGGGAGCTATCGCGAACTCTCAACCGGCGATGGCAGCTTGGTAATCGACAATGATGACGGTATTGTGGCGTACCACGTCAAGGACACTAGCGCGGAGAAGCACGAACCGGGATTGACGTACCACGCAATCGTGCCCTGTAACGGGGACACACAACGTCGCTTCTGGGCAGTGGCGACGTCGACGGCTGACGTGAGCGGAACGACCTGGAACAACACGAATCTGATCTACCTCATGGACGCCGAGGGCAACGCGATTAAGCCACCGAACACGAAAGGCGACGATCGTCTTCCGAGCAAGGTGCTGCCCTATTTCTGGCTCGATACACGGACCGCCGCGGGAATAACCGACCCGAATGAGCCTACCCCTCAGATCACCGGCCTAACCTATGTCGACGGCACCCTCATCGCGGTGGATGACGGGGGGCGAGTGTACAAGGTCACGGGGATGGACAACCCCAACGGGTCAGGTGGTTTCACTGAAGTCGACCCGGATAGCGCTCCCAAGACAGTAGAGTATCCTTCCGGTGGGGACTCGCCGACCTCGCTGACACTTCTAACGGTCGAACTCGAGGACGGGACGACGGGCAACGACTTGGCCACGCTGAAGGGCTACACGTCGATCGAGTTCTCTGGATTGGCTCTGGGGCCGCAGAACATCGAGGATGGAGCCTACGCTTCGACGCTCTTCGCCACGGCCGCCGTCGATGAAGGCGGAGCACAATCGACCCGGATCTTCGCCTTTACCATCGAAGGCAACGCGATCGTCATGGCGCCGGTCTTTGTCGACACGCAGTCCGACATCACTCTGGTCGATCCAGACGGGAATCCGCTCGGATTCAACACCACGGGCCTGGCGTTCTCCAATATCGACTACAATCTCTGGCACATGACCAGCAACCGAGGCGACGGTGGCGCCGACGACGAGGTGATCACCGGGTTGAACGAACCGGGCCACGGAATCGAAATCGCTCCGGACGACAGCCGAACTCCCCCGTTCTATCGCGAATCGGGTTCCAGCAGCTTCTGGTTCGGCCTGGAATATGGCATGCCGGGAACGGTCAACGCGTACGATTATGGGTCGAGGGTGAACTCCGACGCACTGGACACCTACGACATCCCAGGCGGGGCCAATGGCGCCCTGACCACCGATGCCTTCAGTCTGGTCGGCTACGAAGCAGCCGACCAGCCGACGATATTCTTCAACTACTATCTCGATACGTACAACAACCCGGCCAATCAACCCAACCCGTACACAGACTCGATCCGAGTATATATCTCGGTCGACGGAGCCAACTGGGAAATGCTGGCGTCGAACATTCCGAACGACGGCGTGACCTTGTTGCGAGACAGCATTCCCGGCACTTCGCCCAATCCCGTCCCGGACTTCGTTGACGCAGACAAAGATGCTGACCCGAACATCTGGCGTCAAGCCATGATCGGCCTGGGTAGCTACGTCGGCTTGGACAACCTTCGGCTCCGGTTCGAATTCGACACGGCCGCGAGCGTGAATGTGGGCGTCGACTACCAAGGCCAGCAGACGTTCCTGCGGGCCGTACCGGCCTGGGGGATTTACGACGGCGCTCCACTGGATGGACAACGCATCATCATTTCGGATCCTCTGGATCCGGATCCGAACTACCAAGTCAAGTATTTCGAGATCGACATGGGTTACACGCTCGTGGCGCCGAACTCGGCAGGCCGAGCGATTCCCGATGGCGAGAGCTTCACGATCACGGGTCCGACCGAATTGGGCAACACGGCCACGATCTTGTTCGAGTTCGACAAGGACAACCACCTGTACAATACGCCCGGCAGCGCCGGTGTCGACATGGTTGTCGCGCTGCCCATCAGCAACGCCGACTCCGCTTCGACCGTTGCCGAGCTAATCACCAACGTGGTCAGCAACGTGTTCATCCCGACGGATGATCCGGACAATCCGGATAAGTTCGCCGTGTATGCCGTCCAAAACGACTCGTGGGTACTTTTCAGCTCCAACATCATCGACGACGTCGACGCAGACGGGTTGACGCAGGATCTCGGCCCGAATGCGCTTCCCGGCGCGACTGAGCCGGTCATGGTCATTGGGTCCAGGCCAGGCGTAGAGTCCAACAACGCTGGTGACACGGAAGAGAACTACAGGATCTTGATTGAACCGGACATGACGGCCGCCCAAGTAGCCGAGCAAATTGCTCTGGTGTTGGATCAAGAGTTGGCCGTGAAGGATATTGACGGCAACAGCATGGACGTGCCCGACCTGTTCACGTCGGTAAAGTTGAACGAAGACCTGATCCAATTTATGACCATGTCGGACGGCATGCCGATACCTTCGTTCCGCCAGATCATTGACGCCGGCGTGCTGGGATACGGCCTTGTCTTCCCAGGAGAGGGCGAAGCACCGCAGCCGGGCAGCCCCGGCACGAATTTCACCTGGAACCTCCGCGGCCAAGACAACAACTTCGAAGGCTTCTACCTCGACGATGTGGTCATCGGCTTCATTGAGCGGGGCCAGATGTTCACCGACATGAATCCCAGCCGCGACATGCGGCCGAGGCAGCCTTCAACGGAAATCACCGAGGGGTACTATCAACTCGAGATCCGTACGGCCAGCGAATACGGCACGGGTGTTTGGGACACGAACGACCGGCACACGGAAGTCATCACCATCGAAGCCCCTTCGGCAACCCAGATCGTCCACCGTCAGACGTTCGTCGTTTACGATGGCGTCAACTCGCAGACGTTCCAGTTCATTGCCGAGCCCGGCGACGAACTCAACCCGACGTTCTTGAACGTTGAACCGGACGAAGGCGCGATCGCGATCTTCTACCAGCACGGGGAGACGGCAACCGAGATTGCCGAGAAGATCACCGACGCCATTAACAACGCAGCGTCCATCAAGACCATGGCGACGATGATCGCCACGAGCAACCGGGTCGAATTGGCCGATGCGACATCCGTCGAGAATATGGACTCGCTCGTCTTCTCCAACGACGGCGAACATCCCGTCACCATGGAACTGCTCGACCTGAATCCGCCGCTGGATCCGACAGTGGATCCGATAACCGACGTGGTGACGGTCAACGAGTTCGACGGAACCGTCACCGTTTACATCGATAACATCAGCTCCTTCACGAAATACGACGTCGGCTACCTGCCTTCCGATCTGGCGATCGACGACATCGACAACGACGGTTTCCTCGATCTCGTAGTCTCAAACTCGGGCGACGACACCGTTTCGATTCTGCTGGGCAATGCCAACATCCGAGGCACGTTCGAGAGCCAAATCGTCTTCGGGGTGGGGCACAACCCGTCCGGCGTCGCCGTCTTCGATCTTGACGGCGACGGCAACCTCGACATCGTCACCTCGAACAAGAGCGACAACACGGTCTCGATCCTCTACGGTCTGGGCGACGGGAACTTCTTCCCCGGCGACACCGTGGCCGTCGGGCTGGCTCCGCTGGACGTCGCCGCGGGCGATATCGACAACGACGGGATGGGAGATATTGTCACGGCCAACTCAGGTGACAACACCGTCTCGTTACTCAAAGACGTCGGCGGTGGAATCTATGCCCTGTCGACCTATCAGGTCGGGCGCATGCCCGTGGCCGTGGTCCTGGCTGAACTCGACCCGGATCAACCGGCCAACCCCGATGATCCGCCCCCACCCCAATGGCTCGATATCCTCACAGCCGACCGGGTTGATGGAACCTTGACGGTTCTGATGAACGACCGGGCCGGCGGCTTCGGCGACCCGCGGGCGTACGATGCCGGGGAAAGCCCGGTCAATATTCACATCGACGACGAGAATGGTGACGGCAGGCCCGATGCGTTTGTGGCGAACTACTCGTCGAATCAGGCAAGCATCCTGATCGGGACAGCTAATGCACAAATGATGTTCCAGGCGCCTCAGTCTTATTCGGTGGTGCAATACGGGCCGTCCGCTGCCGGTTTCGGCGATCTGGACGGCGACTTCATTCCCGACCTCGTCACTTCCAACTACCGCACCAGCACCATCACGATCCTTCCTGGCGCCTTCGGTTACAACCCCATGTTTGCCATCGTCATCGGCACCGGGGACGATATCCTGCGCCTGCTCCAGGGCGACGAGAACCGGTTCCGCGACCAGGGTCAGGTGATCATCGCCGCCAACGAGGTGCTCTACTCGGCCGAGTACGGCATCAAGGCGGCGCCGGCCGAGCGTGATTCGTGGCCGCACACGGGCTCGACGGCTCCATTGCGTGAGGTGAATCAAAAACGGCTCGTGCCCGGATTGACCATCGAGAACAACCTCGTCGTCGGCAGCGGTGAGGCTGGCATCTACTTCGGCGGAGACTACGAAACGGATGCGCCCGATGCGGCCGTGCCGTTCGGCCGGATCATCAACAACACGGTCTACGGCGGTGATCCTGTCAGCAACGAACCGCTGCTGGATATCGAACTGCTCGATCCGATCAACGATAATGATTTCAACTTCAAGCCCGTACTCAATGCCACGAACAACGACTGGCCCTCGGTCATCATTCCAATTGGATTCGATTTCAACTTCGCTGGTGAGGCACGCACCGATATCTACGTCAATGTCAATGGATCTGTTTCGTTCAATCAAGGGTTGTACGCGGTCGACGAGAACGGTTTTCCCGCCGGTCTCGCGGCCATCGCGCCCTTCTGGGCCGACGTTGACGCTCGAAGCCAAGGCGATATTTATATTTCCACCGGAACAAGCGTCCGGGGCAATCCGGTCTTCCAGGTTGACTGGTATGATGTTGGGTATTCGAACAACAACGTCGACAAGACGAACAATTTCACACTCTATCTGGAAGACGATCCAGACGGGGACATCATTGCCTTCTTCTACAAAGACCTGCAATGGACGACCGGCGACGAAGACGGCGGCACGAACGGTTTCTTTGGCACGGGCGCGATCGTCGGCATGTCGTCGGGCGACAACAGCCTCAACTACGAACTGGCACGTCCCTGGAATCAGAACGATCTCGACGACCTTGTCGAGCATGGTCTCTACGTCTACCGTCTGGATCCAGTTTCCGGCCTCCCGGATCTGATCAATAACGTTGGCATTGAAATCGGTCCCAATGCCAGTCCGACGCTTCTGAACAACATCGTGGCCGATCTCACGGTCGGTATCCTGATCGACAGCACGGCAACGCCGGTGATCGGGGCGACGGTCTACCAGAAGAACGATGAGAACGTGGTCGGCGGTGGTCTGGGGCAGTATGCCATGCTCCTCACACCGGACGAGCCGCTGTTTGTCGATGCGGAAGAAGGAAACTTCTACATGGCGAAGGGATCTCGCGCGATCGACAGCTCGGTCGATTCGTTGCCCGACCGCCCGTCGATGATCGCTGTTCGTGACCCGCTCGGCATCGGCCAGTCGCCGATTCTCGCTCCCGAACTGGACCTGTACGGCCAACTCCGTAGCGACGATCCAAGCGCTGAGCCGCCTTCCGGCTTTGGTTCGAACGTGTTCAAGGACCGTGGAGCAATCGACCGCGTCGACTTCTACGTGCCCATGGCCAACTTGATCTACCCCTTGGATAACGACCCCGCCGGTTTGGACCGCAACCTGGCCCAAAACGACGTCTTCATCGCGGGAGATCGGCTTGAACTGTTCACCATCAGTCTGGTCGACACGACCGGCGCTGGTATCGACGACGTTTCGGTGAAGGGCGATGCGGTCCAGATCTTCAAGGACAGCCGACCTGTCCCGCTGACCCAGGATGTTGACTACTTCTTCCACTACGACGCCGGAACGGACCTGATCACGCTCGTGCCGGCCAGCGGGCTGTGGGAAGAAGCCACGGTCTATACGATCGTGCTGGACAACGGACCAGACGGGATACGCGACATCGCAGGCAATGCGCTCCGTCCAAACCGGCTGGACAACACCACGAAGTTTGTCATCGCTCATTCGGAATTCGACTTCGGCGACGTCTCGGCCGAGGGGTATCCGACCATGCTCGCCCAGGATGGCGCCCGCCACCTGCTGATCGGTGATTGGTACCTGGGTGAGGGAGTCACCGGCGAAACCGACGCCAATCTGGCTCACAATCTGGAGGGTCAGGTCATCGTTAATAGTGCCTCCGGTGACGCAAAAGACGACGGGGTCGTCTTCGACTCGTGGCTCCTCGCAGGCGAGCAGATCGGTGTCACGGTCACCGCGTCGCGAGGCGATGGTATGCTGGACGCGTGGATTGATTTCGATGGGGATGGCGTCTGGGAACCCGAAGAAAAAATCTTCGATCACCTGCACCTAACGCGTGGTGAGCAAGAATTGGTCTTCCAGGTACCCGCGGACACCACGACCAAGACGACGTTTGCTCGATTCCGATACACCCAGAATGGCGTCGATCTTCCGACCGGTGAAGCTCTCAACGGAGAGGTCGAAGATTACCTGGTGAAGATCGTCGAGAAACTCCAGGACTTCGGCGACGCACCAAGCCCGTATCCGACGTTGCAGGATGAAGGCGGTGCGTATCATGAAATCGACATGGCCGTCGGGCTGTGGATGGGCCAGAGCGTCGACCAGGAATTCGACGGCCAACCCCACCTCGCAGCGATGGGCGACGACCTGGTCGGCGAAATCGTCGACGAGGCTGTCGTTAACGACGAGGACGGTGTTGAATTCCTCGACTATCTCGTCCCGGGCGAGTACTTCAGCATCAACGTGAACACCTCCCGGTCAGGCGGCTACCTCAATGCGTGGATCGACTACAACGCCGACTCGGTTTGGAGCGAGGATGAGCAGATTGCCAACGGAATTCTGCTGGACGCCGGCGACAACATCATCACAATCTCCCAGCCGATTCCGCTGGACGCGGTTTTGGGCGCCACGTTCGCGCGATTCCGGTTGAGCACGGTCGAGGACCTCGAGCCGACAGGCCGCGCCCCCGACGGCGAAGTCGAAGACTATCGAGTGCTTGTTTCAACCGAGCCACGTGACTTCGGCGACGCCCCACGGAGCTTCTCGACGAAGGCGGAACCTGAACCGGCCACCGCTCTGGTCGTAAGCGAGGGGGAGAACAACGATCTATTCCTCACGGCCACAACGCCTGGCGAAGACTTCAACGACGTGAAGATCTTCATCGTCAACAGCGGGGGCGTCGAAGGGAACCTGGCGTTTGTGAACTACAACGCCACCGCCAAGAACCTCATTATCGACGTCGATCCGGAGGCCACTCGGGCCAACACAGTGATCGATGCGATCAACGCCGAAGGGACTTTCCACGCCGACCGAGACACCTCGATCGACACGAACAACGACGGCACGGGCCTCATGTCCGATCTGGGTCGCCTGGCCACGACAGCCGACGGCCACGACGGATTCGGCGAAGACTCGGCAAATCACATGCTTGCTCTGGACCTCTGGCTCGGCCCGCACGTCGATGTCGAAATCGATGCCTATCCGGACGACGAGGCCCTTGGCGACGACCACAACGGCATTGACGACGAGGACGGTATCGTCGATCTGCCCGAGCGATTCATTGCTGGCAAGATGACATCGTTCACGGCAAACGTTCACATGGGGCAGGCAACGGAAGCCTACCTCAACGCGTGGATCGACTACAACTTGGACGGCGTGTGGACCGAAAACGAACATGTTATCCAAGCGATGCCCGTTCAAGATGGTCCCAATTCGATCGATCTGGCTGTTCCCATCACTGCGTCGTCAGGTCTTCCCTATGCTCGGTTCCGTCTGAGCACCGAACCCAATCTCTCGTTTTCCGGCCAGGCGCCTGACGGAGAGATAGAGGACTACCGATTCGAAATCGCCAAGGGGAACGCCGCAATCAGCGGGTGGGTCTTCGATGATCGGGACAACGACAGCACTTGGGACGCGCTGGAAAAGGGTGTTGCCGGTGTCACTGTCTACATTGACCTCGACAATAACGGCGTGCTCGATCCGGGCGATCCGGCGATGCAGACCATGGTCGATGATCTGTCGACCGTCGACATCGACGAAACGGGACTTTACCGGTTCGAAGGCCTGTTGGGCCGCGCCGAAGCCTACACCGTCCGCCAGATCACACCTGACGACTCGGTCCAGACCTATCCCAACCACGCCGTCGTCTTCCCGGACGGTTCGTCGGGTAACGAGGACGGATCCTACACGATCTTCCTCGAGGAGAGTGAAATCGCCGAGAACGTAACCTTCGGCAACTACCGGCGTGCTCACGTCACGATTTCCGACGTCGCCGTTGCGGAAGGGCACGAGGGCTTCAAGGAAGTCCAAGTGACGCTGACTCTCTCCGGCTCGTTTGGCGCTCCGGTCGAACTCCACTACCAAACGGCCGATGGCACGGCAACCCTGGCCGACAACGACTATCTGGCGACCAGCGGCACGTTCACCTTTGGTGCTCAGAATACGCCGGCTCCGTCTTGGGAAAAGCTCGTCCTGACCGACAACGCCACGAACGACTATGACTACCAGGTTTCCGGCGACTATGTCGTTTGGGAAGGCTACGACGGACACGATTGGGAAATCTACCTGTTCCATCGCGGTGATTTCAATCCGGACGGAAGCCCAACGATTATCACATTGACTGACAACGAAACCGACGACACGTTTGCGAGTGTTTTCGACACAGGCACTGGCGCGAACGTCGTCTGGATCGGCAAGGACGAGATCGGCGAAGGTCAGGACGACGAGATCTGGTTCCATCACGAATCGCTTGCCGGTCAGTCTTATACCAAGCAACTTGGCAACAACACGTTTGCCGACAAGGATCCGCAGGTCTCCGGATCACATGTCGTATGGTGGGCTAATGACGGCCTGGACACGGAAATCTTCATGGTCGACATCGCGTCGATCCAGAATACACCTGACGGAGACATCGCGCCGCTGAACCTTTCCGACAACCTGGTTCCTGACACGAAGCCTCGCATTTCCGGGAGCAACGTCGTCTGGACAGGCACCCGCAATAACACGACGGAAGTGTTCGTCTACGCCGGTGAGGTTGACGATTACGGGAAACCGATCCTCCGCCGTGTTACGTCCAACGCCCGGCCTGATGACAATCCGGAAATTGACGGCAATCGGGTCGTGTGGGAAAGCAAGATCGACACCTACGAGATCTTTCTCTACGACATCGAAACCGACCTGACGACCCAGGTCACCGCCAACACGCAGGACGACCGCTATCCGCAGATTTCCGGAAGCGACATTGTCTGGCAGAGCAACTATTGGTCGGACTGGGACATCTTCCACTACAATGCCGAAGCACAGACAGCCCCGGTAGACATCTCGCAGACCACCCTTGCAGAGGAACGGCCTGAGATTGCCGATGGGCGCGTTGTCTGGCGAGTTTTCACCGGTACGAACTGGGAGGTCTATTCGTACGAACTCCGCAGCGGCGGGACAGCCCAAAATATCTCCAACAGCACGGCCTATGAGCACCAGCCGCAAACCTCTGGTTCGCTGGTCGTCTGGCGGAGCCACGAGGGTGGTGACTATGAAATCGTCGTGGCCGAGGCCCATGCGCCGGTCATCAGCCAGACGATCACCGTTCGCATCGTCGGCGACATGAAGACCAATCCCGTCGAGCCAGACGAGCAGTTTTACCTCATGATCGACCCACTCGATCCGGATGTTGTCGTGATCGACGACCCTGATATCGAAATCAAGGGTGCGACGCCGGACCAGAACATTAACCTCAACGCAGGTACGATCTACATCCTCAACGATGACGGACCGCGAGACTTCGGTGACGCCCCCGATCCTGACTATCCAACGCTCTTGGTCAACAACGGAGCACGTCACCTTATTAGCCCCCAACGGCCTGGCTTGCGACTCGGCTCGCTCATCGACGTCGAAACCGACGGGAAGCCGGGCACGCTGGCCAACGGGGACGACACGTCGACCTCCGACGATGAGGACGGTGTGGCGTTCACGACCATCTTTGGGCAAGGAGCGACGGCCACGATTTCGGTTAACGTCTCTGAGGGCAACAGCTATCTGGATGCGTGGATCGATTTCAACGTCGACGGCGACTGGGACGATCCGGGCGAGCATATCTTCGACGGCGAACTGATGGTCGCTGGTGCGAACGTCCTCCCGGTTGACGTGCCCATTACCGCCGCCGCCGGCTACACCTACGCCCGTTTTCGCCTCAGTAGCATCGGACACCTGAACTACACCGGGCAGGCACCCGACGGCGAAGTTGAAGACTATCGTGTCGAGATTTCGGCCCGACCGGCGGTGGTCAACCGAACCGTTACCCTGCCCGGCACGAGTGGAAACGACGTCTTCGTACTCACCGCTGACGACGACTCGCTTCAGGTAACCATCAACGGCGCCAGCTATGGCTATCTCATCGAGAACGTTGACCTCGTCAAGTTCGACGGCGGTGCCGGCACCGACACGGTTATTATGCACGGCTCTGACGGAAGTGAATCGGTCGAGTTGTGGTCCAGCCACAGCGAGTGGATCGGAGCCGGCGCGGCTTACCGCGTCGAGGTCACCAATGTCGAGTCGACGTTGGCCGATGGCGGCAACGGGGTCGATACGGCCCTGATGCACGACACGGCCCAGAAGGACACCCTGGTCGGCTACCCGACCGAAGTCACACTTTCTGGACTAGGGTACTCGCTTAAGACGACAGATATGGAGACCGTCGAGGTTCGGTCCCAACTGGGTGGCGAAGACACGGCCGATCTGTACGATTCGGCTGAGGCAGATGTCTTCATTGCCAATCCCAGTCAGGGTGAGATCGGCCGGCTCGGCCAGGTCGTCGGCGGGGTCGCCCAAGTCGACCCGGCCAGCCCCTATCACATCATCGCCAGCGGATTCCGCTACCTTCGCGGGCATGCCGATGCGGGAGGGTACGACCGGGCCCAGTTCACCGATTCGCCGCAGGAAGACACCTTCACCGGCAGCCCGACTGTCTCGACCCTCGTCGGACAAGGTTTCCACCTCGAAGCTCGGACTTTCGAGTACGTCAAGGCGACCGCCACGGCGTCCGGGACCGATCATGCCAACATGTACGACTCGGCGGGTGACGAGATCTTCACGTCGCGACCCGCTGACACGTATAACAAGTCATTCGCCGAGTTGAAGGCGGTCGACAACTCCTTCATCATTCGGACCGAAGCCTTCCGCTATGCTAGTGCTTCGGCCGCAGAAGGTGGCGACGACAAAGCCATCATGTACGCCTCGGCTGGTGAGGACACTCTCGAAGCCCGGCCCACGTCGGCTAAACTCACCGGAGCCAACTTCCTCCACAAGGTCGATTATTTCCCAACCGTGACGGTCTACGGCAACCTGACTGGCAATCCGAACGATTCGGGTGGCGGCAACGTGGCCAAGCTGTTTGACTCGACCGGAGACGACTTCATGAGCGCCGGGGCCAACCAGGCCCGGCTCTGGGGTGACGGCTTCGACATCAAGGTCAACTTCTTCAGTAACGTCACCGCCTACAGCAACTACGGTGGTTTCGACACGGCTACGCTGTCGGGTTCCGTCGGTTTCGACACGTACGTCGGCAACGAGAACTCGGGAAGCCTATTCCGCGAGGCGGCTCCGGGCTCTCCCGGATACTATTACGAAGCGTTCGGCTTCCAGAAGGTCATTGCCGAGGCTACACCTGGCGAACAGGACATCGCCTACCTCTACGACATCGAGGCCATGGTCGATCTCCTCGAGGCCGACAAGCCGGCCGGTGGACATGGTTGGGTGCGGCTATCGAACACTCTCAGGAATGTCGAACACTACCTTACGGACTTCGCCACCGTCCGTGCACATGGCAGCACTTCTGGCGATATTAAGGACGTGACCGACGCCGTCGACTTCCTGATCGCCACGGGCACCTGGCAGGATATCTGATCCGAAGGAGTCCAAACGGGCCAGCTCCTGATTGTCAGAAAGTCCGGGCTACGACGGCATCGGCCAGTTCTCACTCCCCCCATCTTCACAGGACGGGGGGAGTTTTCTGTTTCTTGGCTTCACGGCTTCCTACTACGGCTCGGGTGAAAATGCGGTGTATAGGCGGCATGAGGAAAAACTATGGGCCCCTCTGGTAAATTGGCCTGTTCTGAAGTGCCCTTTGGCGAGCTCACACGTCAATCACCAATCCACCGATGGTAGTGCCTCGCTTTACTAGAGCCCTTAGACACCTCATATTCGCACCGGACTATCGTTATTTTCCGCAAGGTTTGCCTTTCTTGTTCAACTGCTTCGACCGGTACGTCCGATACTATCGTCGCAGCCCGAACGCACAGGCTCCCTCCAGAGAGAGTCCGGGCTGGCAATGCAAGAACGCGCAGACCGAGGTGAGTCAGAATTATGTCCAGCAAATCCATCAGATCGTGCCTGGCAGCATGGGCGTTCGTCCTCCTGATCGGAGCCTTGGCTTCCGCCCAGGGACTGCAAGACATGCAGCTCTTCGCCCCGGCCGATCTCAGCACCTACGGCGGAAACGTCCCTCCACGAGAAGGATTCTTCTTCAGCTTCGAAGGCCTCGTCTGGGCTGTTTCCCGACCAAATGTGTCTGAAATCGGGCATCCCACGACGACGGGACGAACCGTCTGGTATTCAGGCGACGAAGCCGACACGGCTACACAGTTTAATACGCACAACACGGGCGTGCTCGGAGCAACTGTAGTGACGGGCCAACGCTACGAGCTTGGATTCATCCACGGCCACCAGGGGCTCCTCGTCAGCGCCTGGCATCTCAGCCCTCAGACCCAAACGACCTACACCGGACCGATGGACATGGTCTTCGACGACCGTGAATGGGGCGGAGCCGAGGACCACCTGCACCTGCAGGGCTACGTTGACGAGGCCCTGACCATCATTCGCAATCTGCCCGTCACCTTCGAAACGGCCGAGATCCGCAACCGGCTCGAGGCCTGGGGTGTCGAGGTCGAGTACTTGATTCGCTCCCGCCCCACCCACAACGGTGGATATTTCGAGTTCTTCGCCGGTGCCCGATACCTCGAACTCAACGACCACTTCGGCGTCGACGCCTTCGGGGCAGAGGTGGATGCCGGCGACGACGACGATGATGACGATGACGACACGACGATCGAGTACGAAGGGACCTTGGCCAACAGCTACTGGCGACAGACGGCCAACAACCACGTCGTCGGTCCGCAGATCGGACTGCGATGGTTCAAACGCTACGGCCGTTGGACCCTGTCGACCGAGGGGCGGTTCTTCGCCGGCTACAACATGCAGGCGATCCACCAGAGCGGCGTCCTGGGCACCGAGCTCGACCCGCCCGGCGGGCAGGGCCTGCCGCTGGCCATGGGCCCGACCGCCTTCAACCACACGGACTACGCCAACGAATGGACTCCCGGCGTCGAGCTGCGGCTCATGGCCGAATGGCAGTGGACCAAGAACGTCTCATTTGGCGCAGGTTGGAACGGAATGTGGCTGGACAACATCGCCCGAGCGTCCAGCATGATCGACTACAAGCTCGACACGGCCTCGGCGATGGGCATCATCATGCGAAACAACCGACAAGACATCTTCGTCAACGGCTTCGTCTTCAAGCTCAACATCAACCGGTAGCCGGCCATCAGCCGCGTTGGTGTGAGAATACAAAAGACCTGGCCGCCCGGTTCATTTCGGGTCGCCAGGTCTGCATGTTTCTTGAGGGACCTATGCCAAGGAGCCGATCCAGCGGGGTGGCACTCCGTGTTTTTAATCGTTCAGCGGGAGTTGGTTTCGACAATCCGTGTTGGGTGTGGCTTCTTGACCCACAGGCCGAAGGCCCAGCCGTTCTCCCAGCCCAGGGCATCGCCCTGCGGACCGGTTAAGCACAGCACCGGATGTTTCGGCCCAACGGGCCAACCGCTTCGCCGAACCGTTGGGCCGTTGGCCCGAAAAAACGTGCGAGTTGCCCCCCAATCCCCAGGGCGGCGCCCTGGGCTGGGAGATCCAGGCCCCGTTGGGGCGGCGGGGTGGCACTGGCGCGAGCGCCAGTGTTGGTGGCGGCAAGACACTGGCGCTCGCGCCAGTGCCACCCAATGAGATCGTTATACATGCGCGGCAAGCGCCCCGCCTATTCGGGCAGGAAGTCCTGAACGATCGTCACGGTGCGGATCTGGCCGCTGTCAGGCTCGCGAACCCGCAGCGTGATTTGAATCCCCCGCAACGGCACCCGATACGGCGGCGGCGCCTCCGATTCGCCCGGGTCGTCGACGATGCCGTCTCTATTACCCGGAAGAGGACCGAAGACACCATCCCCGTCAGTGTCGTCGAGGGCATTGACTACACCGTCGCCGTTCCAGTCGGTTGTGTCCTCGACGTCATCGAATCCGTTGCTTCCCTCATCGGTCATGCCGTCGCCGTCCTGATCCAATCCATCGTGGTCATAGTGGGTCGACCAGGTATCGAAGACACGTACTAGCTTTGACTGGGGATTACCTAGACCGCTGAACCGAGAAATGGGCCACACGCTTGAGCTGGCGGGGCGGAACCCGTAGCCCAAGTCGACATAAGCACCTGCCCCAAGCGCGTTGACCTGCTTAACCCCCGACACGGTCACTGTGTTTGTGTCGACGGCAGACAGGTAGGCGGGATCGCCGGGGGCCAGAATGGCTTTTGGCGGCACTGCTGGGTCCGAGGCCACCAACGGTGCTGTCGCGTCCCAGGCTTTGACGTCGAAGCCGATGACGTTGGTCAGCATGACGTCCTCGGCGACCCGAAATCCCAGGTAGGGAGACAGGTCGGGCGCGGGCACCGAAGCGCCTTTTGCGATGAGGGTGCCCGTGGCCGGGTCCTGGTAGTCGGCGGTCGAAGGATTCCCGTTTGGCCCGTAGGGATGCGGGTTGGCCACGGCGTCGAACGGAGAGCCGGCCATGTTCAACTGGATCACCGGCAGCGGTCCGCCGGGAATCCAGTTGAGGTGGGAACATTCGCGCAGTGTCGGCAGGCCGAGATACTGCCACTGCGCGGAGAGTCCGCCATGCGGATCAAATGGAAAACCAACGCCATCCGGCTGATGTGCGAACCGGTTTTCGCGCTTCGTCAGATCGGCCAACGTGTTGGGGACCAAACGCCACTTTGTTCGGTCCAACGGGTTGGCCGGGTCGTACACTAGCCGGACCGACCAATCGAAATTGTTGTAGAACCCCTTGGAGCGATGGTCGGTCTCTCCTTTGGTCCTTAAAAAGTAGTTGCCATAAAAAGTGCAAGAGCTAGGGGTGCCGCTGGAAAAGAAAGCCAATCCTTCCATGGGCTCGATCACGTCAGGCGTTCGGAGGTCGACATCCTGCTTGGGCAGGATGAGCAGCACGAGACGAAAGAGAGTCGTGCCGCGGACAAACCAGGCGACTTCGGCCACCTGTGACTCGGCCGTCCGGATGGGCTCGCCAAACGCCCCATGGATCGGATCGCCGTAGACTCCTCCAACCGTCTTCACGAACGTCTTGCCTACGAACGGCTCGCCGCGGGTGCGGATCGTGAAAAGCAGTTGGTCGTCGTTGTCCAGGACGGCGCTGTCGGGCACAATAGCGCCGGAATTGTCGGTGTTCTTCGGCCACACGTTTGCTTGATTTTTGGTCGGATCGCTGCTACCAAGCTTGTCGTCAACGTGGTAGACCGGTCCCAGCGGTCCTTCGCGGTATTCAAAATAGCCCTTCCCGTCGTCGGGTCGGGCGGGGGGGAGCATGTCGGAGGTGGCGCAGCGGAGGTCTTCACGAAGTTGGGCGACCGTGTTGCGCAGCCGGCTGCTCATCTCCAGCGTGGTCCGCGAGTCGTTGATGCTCCGGCTGATCGAGGCGAAGATCTTCACCACGAAGGCCATGACCGCGAGCGTCAAGGCGACCGCGACGAGAATCTCGACCAGCGTGTAGCCGCGCGAGACTTTTCTTGGGCAATGGGCAGTATTCATATGCTCTTCTCTCTCCAAACGTTATGCCCTCCGCGGCCCGTTTGGCCCGTGGTGTTGGATGAGCATTTCATCCATTTGTAGGAGGCAACTCCTGTTGCTTGTAGGAGGCAACTCCTGTTGCCGAAGGGTTGGGGCCGTTTCGGCGACAGGAGTCGCCTCCTACAAGGAGTGAAGCAAAACTTCTTGCCAGATAACGACTTATCGCTGGTGGGGCAGGTGTGCCCCACCCTACAATCCATGCACGCTTCTCCATCTTCCATTCGACCCCGAAAAGGGCAAAAAGTCAACGAAGAACCGGGCCGGCACCCCCTCTAGGGTGTCATCGCAGCAAAGAACGGCCTTTCCTCCGCACCTCTCCGTCTCGGCGGTTCAATCCCGGCCTACTCATCCATCCAAAGCTCGTCGCGGAAGGCGGCCAGGTAGTCGGCCAGGGCCGATTGCCAGGAGGGCAACTCGGGCCGGTTGGGCATCGAGTCGTACCTGCTCGTGTCCAGCACGCTGAACCGGGGTCGCGGGGCCGGGGCGCCGTAGGCCTCGGTGGTGATGGGCCGAAGCTCGACCTCCCGCCGGACCAGCCGGAAGATCTCAGCCGCGAAGTCCAGCCAGGTCGTCTGGCCCCGGTTGACGACGTGGTACGTCCCCCAGGCGGTCGTGCCGGTCAGGTAGCGGATCGCCCGGGCGACGTCGCGGACATAGCTAGGCGTGCAGTGCTGGTCGGCGACGATGCCCAGGACGTCCTGGGTCCCCGAGAGCCGCAGCATCGTCTTGACGAAATTGCCTGAGGCCTGGGGGCCGCCCCGTCCATAAAGACCGCATGTCCGCACGATGATGTGCTTTTCCCAGGCAGCCGCCCGTTGCTCGCCTTCCAGCTTGGTCTGTGCGTAGACGCCCTTGGGCCGGGGTGGGTCTGTTTCGCGGTAGGGAACGGTCCGCCCATCATCGCCGCTAAACACATAGTCGGTGCTGACATGGACCAACGGGCAGCCCAACGCCCGGCAGGCCGCGGCCAGGTACTTGACTCCTTCGACGTTGACGGCCCTTGCCTGGAGGGGTTGCTCCTCGGCCTGGTCGACGTGGGTGTAAGCGGCCGCGTTGATCACGGCTTCGGGCTCGATCTCGGTGAGCCGCAGGACGACCTCGGCCTGGTCGGTCAGATCGAAGTCGGGCTGGTCCAGACCGACCGCCTCGTCGCCGTACTGCCGGCACAGTTCCCAACCCAACTGTCCCCCGGAGCCAATGACGACAACGCTCATGGAGTCCTCCCCAGGCCGAGTCGTTCGCGCCGGTAGTCGCCGGAGCCGACCCGGGCGACCCAGGCCAGGTTATCCAGATACCACCGGACCGTGTGTTCCAGACCCGTGTCGAAATCGACTTCCGGCTTCCAGCCCAGCTCCCGGGCGATCTTTGTGGCATCGATGGCGTAGCGGCGGTCGTGGCCGGGCCGATCGGCGACGAAGTCGAGGAGCGACTCGCAGGGGCTGTGCGGCAAGTCGGGCCGCAGGCGGTCGACGATCTGGCAGATTGTCTTAACCACGTCCAGGTTCGTCCGCTGGCAGTCGGCCCCGACGTTATAGTCGGAGCCGGGCGATGCCTTGGTCAGCACGGTGCGGATTGCCCGGCAGTAGTCGTCGACGTGGAGCCAATCGCGGACTTGCTGCCCATCGCCGTAGACGGGCAGCCGTTTGCCCTCCAGGGCGTTGAGGATCATCAGCGGGATGAGCTTCTCGGGGAACTGGTAGGGCCCGTAGTTGTTCGACGAGTTGGTCACCACGACCGGCAGGCCGTAGGTATGGTGGTACGCCCGGACGAAATGGTCGGCCGCCGCCTTGGAGGCCGAGTAGGGCGACCGCGGGGCGTAGGGGGTCGTTTCGCTGAACCGGCCCTCGGACCCGAGTGTGCCGAAGACCTCGTCAGTCGAGACGTGGAGAAACCGGAACGCGTTGCGTTGCTCCGGCGGCAGCACGGCCCAATGAGCGCGGCAGGCTTCCAGCAATTGGAACGTGCCGACGACGTTGGTCTGGACGAACGCAGCCGGCGCGTCGATCGACCGGTCGACGTGCGACTCGGCGGCGAAATGGACCACGGCCCAGGGCTGATGCTCGGACAGGAGCCGTTCGACCAGGAATCGGTCGGCCACGTCGCCTTGGACGAACACGTGCTCGGGCCGATCGGTCACGTCGGCTAGCGAGTCGAGGTTGCCCGCGTAGGTAAGCTTGTCGAGATTGACGA
>JAFGFF010000301.1 GCA_016931075.1 Pirellulales bacterium
AACCATACTTGGTTTCGATGGACATGCGTATCGACGAGTTGCGCGGATTCGACAAGTCGCCCGACCAGTTCATCATCTGCAACAACGCCTGGCCCGAGGCCGAACTAAAAGGCGGTCCCGCGAGCGGCTGGCACATCCGGATCGACAGCGAGGACGGCAGGCGATCAAAGGCGCGACACTGGACGTTCATCTCGGGCAGCGGAACGAAGGGAAAAGAAACGAGGATTGACAGCGGCATTCCGGCACGCGAGGGGACGGTCTATTCGTTCCGCGTGCTCGTCGACCCCGAGGGAAGGCGATGGACCCCGTCGATCGCCGTCGATGGCGGGCCGTTCAAGCAGTTCGACCCGATGGGAGTGCGAACGTCCCAATCGCCCCAGGAATGTGGATACTGGCCGTATCTGTATTTCTACTGGATCCTGGCTGATGGCAACCGCGGCGGAGAGGTCGAAAGGCTCGGCTTCTCGGTCGATTCGATCAAGATATCGGCGGCCCAATAGGCCGACGCAAGGCAAGACAATTTATCGGGGCAAAAAGAAAGGTTAGTAAGCAGGCCGGGCGTCACGGGTAGTAGTAGGAGTCGCGAAACCCTACGAAGCTGCTGCCCGTGACGTACCCCGACCTTGCTTGGCCGCTGAGCATTGCAGGGCCAAGCTATGCGCATACCTATACCACAATCGGGGCGCTTTGTCCACCCCGGAGAAATCGAGGAGATCCGCGAATTCCGGAAACCGGGGAATTTCAGCGAACCGGCCACAAACCTTGATAACTAGGGGGATGCGGATCGTGGTTGTCGGCCAACGGCAACGCGAGGCTTCGATAGACCACCTATTCGCGATAACAACTGTTTTTTCGCACCTTTTGGAGGACTAGTCTTATGAGATTGTTTAGGGGAACGATTTTGTTTGTCGCGCTCATCGCGGCCATTGTGGCGATGACCGGGACAGTGGCAACGGCCGAAACGCTCGTGTGCCACTATGAGTTCAACGACTTGGGAGCGACCGACAACCTGGCCGATACGTCGGGCAACGGGCATGTTTTAATTCAGTCGGAGACTGCGGGTGGAGGCCAGGTGGTCTACGACGCCGACCGTGGCAGCAACGTACTGTTGAATCCCAATGGAAGCAGCTACCAGATCACCGCGGGCGCCGCGGGCAGCCTTGACTTTCCCGCCGAGACATCCTTCACGTTGGCCGGTTGGTTCAAACAGGAAGCCAGCGACAGCACCAGCGCGTACATTTACGCTCTCATGCTCGGCTACAACGGCTCGGAGCCCATCGTGACTCTCGGTTTCAAGCGAGACGGAACGATCGTCAGCTATATCGAAACCGATTATGGTGACTATATCGGCACCAGCAACAAAGACCAAATGGATATCTACACCGCCCCCGGAACGATGGTGTTGGATGCCAATTACGCGTTTGACGGGTGGCATCACGTCGCAGTAACCTACGATCGCACCATCGACATTGCAACCATCTATCTCGACGGTGTAGCTCAGCAGACAACGGCAAAAGAGAACACGTCGACCACAACCTATTCAAATGGTAGTGTCGCGTATCTGAGCGATACCTACGGATTCAGCTTTGACACGCGAACCGAGGCGCAGGCCTCGCCAGGCAGCGTCTCGGGCTATTTCGGCACGGATACCAGCGAGTTCATCGGCCGTCTGGACGACCTGCGGATCTACACGGGCGCCCTGTCCGCCGGCCAGATTGCCGCGCTCGTTCCCGAGCCCGGTTCGTTCGTTCTGCTCGTTTGCGGAGCGTTGGGCCTGCTGGTTCTGCGGCGGAAGTAGGAAAGACGTTTCGGGGGCTCGGCGTTTCTTCACACGAGTCCTCTTAGGGATACGATGGGAAGGCGAGCAGGTCGTGCTCGAACATGGCCTGCTTGCCGTTCCTGTTTCTTCCCTTCTTGGCCGTTTGTTGGAAACGGGGCCCGGCTCCGAACGGACACTTGCCCAGTGTGAGGCAATCGTGTCATGACGAGGTGCCTGACCCCCTTTCCAGCTTGGCTGCAAGAGAGCGAAAACCGTCAACAACATCAGGAAGATCAGCCTAGAGGGAACAGTGAATCATGAGAATACTTATCCTGCTGCAAGCGATACTCGTCCTAGCAGGGATGCTTGTCGCGACGGCCGTCTCGGCCGCGCCGCTGACCGTTCCGGAGACTTCCTGGACGTTGGCGATCTTGCCCGATACGCAATACTACGTCCAGTCTTATCCCACGACCGTCCATGCCCAGACCCAGTTTCTGGTGGATTATCAGGACGAGTTGAATCTGGCGTACGTCCTGCACGAAGGGGATGTGACCAACAATAACACCACGGCCCAGTGGACCGTCGCCTCGGCGGCCTTTCAGACGCTGGACACCGCCGGCATCAACTATTCGATCGCCCCGGGCAACCACGACTATGGGCTCAACGGCAACGCGGCCGACCGGTCGACGTACATGGGCAATTACTTCCCGATCAGTCGGCTGGACGATCAGGGCACGTACGGCGGCGTGTATCCGGGCGAGCCGACCTCCCCGGTCAACAGCTACTCGCTCTTCAGCGCCGGCGGGACCGACTGGCTGGTGCTGGCCCTGGAGTTCGGGCCGCGCGACGGCGTTCTGACCTGGGCCGAGGGGCTGATGAACCAATACTCCGGTGACGTCCCAGGCTACTCCAGACGTGAAGTGATGATTGTCACCCACGCCAACCTTTACTGCGACAGCACGCTCTACGATTACGCGAATCCGGATCCGTCGACCGGCGGCCAGACGTGGAATCCCCATTCCTACGGCGTTGCCACGTCGGGGGGCGGTGTGAACGACGGGGCCGAAATGTGGGAAGAGTTCAAGGATTGCGAGAACCTGAAGTTCGTCTTCAACGGACACGTGCTCGAAGACCATGCCGGCTACTTGGCCACCACGGGCGAAAACGGAAACGTCGTTCACCACGTGCTGGCCAACTACCAGAGCACCGGTAGCGGCGGCAATGGCTACATGCGACTGTTGGAGTTCAAGGACGACGGCACGGTTCACGTTCGGACCTATTCGCCCACGGCCGTCTCGGGCGGCGCGTATCTCGACCGGCCCGACCAGGATTTCGTGATCTCATTGAACTCGGCTCCGCCGGTGAACATGCACGCGGTGGCCGCGAACCTCGTCGTGACCGGAACCGTGACCGGCACCCCCACCCTCACGTTTCCGCAGTCCAGTTCTCCCACGGTGGGAAGGACTTGGCAAGCCGATTGCGGTGATTACGAAATGACGGTAGGCAACCAGGACATCACCTACAATAAGGGCGTCCTTCTGGCCACGGTCGCGCAGGACCTTCGCGAGGGCTATCGCGCCACCGTCGAGGTTGGCCGGAACAGTTTCGGCGACCGGCAAATGGCCCTCTCGATCATGCGGGCCGGCAACTCGACCGAAATGAACTTCAATACCTCCGTCGCTTGGTTCGGATTCGATGCCGGATGGACCGCCGCCCACATCAACGCCAACGGCGCGATCGCCGCCGGCAACGGTGTCGAGCAGTCGATGATCACGAAGAATGGCACCGGCCGCTACTCGGTCGACCTGGGCGTCAATCCGCTGAGTGACGGCCTGTTGTTCGTCATCGGCAACAACAACAGCAACAAGGTCGTTCAAACCGGCACGGTCAGCACCGGGGACGACGCCGGCTATTGGGACGTCCGCGTGCAAACCAACGGCGCCAACTTCGCGGCCACGGGCACGGACGCGGATTGGAGCCTGGTCTACCTGCCGATCGACACGCCCAATCTTATCGGGGGGTTGTACAATGGGCACACAGACCAGACTGTCTTCTCCACCGATCCGTCCGAGTTCACCATGACGCAGCTCGGAACCGGCCAATACCAGTTGACCATCGACGGCGAAACGCCCGAGACGGGCATGTTGCTCCTCTCCGTCGCCTACGAAGCAACCTCCGGTGGTGTGACCGCGCCGGACGACAACATCCTCAACTACGAAGGCGACGCGAACGGGAGCTTCATCATCCGCTCGTATGACCTCACAGGCAGCACGTCGATCGGTTATCAGAACACCCAATTCGCCTGGGCGTTCGTCGGCTTCGACAACCCGATCACCACCGTGCCCGAGCCGTCCACGTTGAGCCTCCTGGCGATTGGCCTGGTCGGGGCCTTCCTCGGCCGTCGGCGACTCGTCGGCCGCTGAGAACGGCGGAACGCAAATATGTGATACTGGCCTGTTTGACGTCGACGATGTCGGTGTGATGTTCGCCAATCGCCGCCTGCGGTCCTCCTGGGCTCGCCAGTGGCATGGATTTTCTAACGCGTCTTAAGAAACACAGTCGCTAGGGAAAGGCAACAAACGATGGGTCTATCGAATCTGTATCGGTCAGCGTTTGCCTGTGGATTGATTCTCGTTGCGTCAGTCGCCTCGGCCACGGTGACACCCGTCGCCGGCACTTCATGGACGCTGGCCCTCTTGCCCGACACGCAGCACTACGAGGGCGACTATGACGGAACCTTTGACGCCCAGACGCAATTCCTGGTGGACAATCGCGACGCGTTGAACCTGGCCTATGTTCTTCACGAAGGCGACATCACCAACAACAACCGGACCGACCAGTGGGACATCGCCTCGGCGGCCATGGGGCGGCTCGACACGGCCGGCATCTCGTACTCGATGGCGGCCGGCAACCACGATATCACCTATTCGACCCGGGCGTCGTTGATGGGGAACTATTTCCCCATCTCCCGGCTGGACGACCAGCCGACGTACGGGGGTGCGTACACGGCGGAGCCGACCTCGCCGCAGAACACCTACTCGCTCTTCAACGCCGGCGGAACCGACTGGCTGGTGCTGGCCCTGGAGTACGGGCCGCGCGACGGCGTATTGGCCTGGGCCGAGGGACTGATGAACCAGTACTCCGGCGACGTCCCTGGCTACTCCAGGCGCGAAGTCATGATCGTCACCCACGCCAATCTCTACTGCGACAGCACGCTCTACGACCATACCACTACGGATCCGTCGACCGGCACTCAGAACTGGAGCCCCTACTCCGTGACCATGGCGGGCGGCTGCAACGACGGGGCCGAAATGTGGGAGGCGTTCAAGGACTGCGATAATTTGAAGTTCGTCTTCAACGGCCACGTGCTCGAGGACGGCGCCGGCTACCTGGCCACGGTGGGCACCAACGGCAACGTGGTTCACCACATGGTGGCCAACTATCAATTCCTGCCCAACGGGGGCGACGGCTACCTGCGGCTGATGGAGTTCAAGGACGACGGCACGATTCATGTCCGGACCTACTCGCCCACGGTCGTCGCGGGCGGGACTTACGTCGACCGGCCGGATCAGGATTTCGTGATCTCGTTGAACTCGCCCCCGCCGGTGAATAGGCACGCGGTGGCGGCAAACCTCGTGGTCGAAGGAGAGACCGCCCCAAGTGAAAACACGGTTGGCCCGATTTCCGTGCCGCAGTCGTCCCTGCCCCAGGTGGGCACGACCTGGCAGGTGAACCGGGGTGACTACGAACTGACCATCGGCAATCAGGACATCACCTACAACAAGGGCGTCCTTCTAGCCACGGTCTCGCAGGATCTTCGCGACGGCTATCGCGCCACGGTCGAAGTCGGTCGAAACAGTTTCGGCGACCGGCAAATGGCCCTCTCGATCATGGGGGCCGCCAGCGCGACGGAAATGAACTTCAACACGTCGGTCGCCTGGTTCGGTTTCGACGCCGGATGGACCGCCGCCCATGTCAACGCCGACGGCTCGATCGCCGCCGGCAACGGCGTCGAGCAGTCGATGATCACGAAGAACGACACGGGCCGATTCGCCGTCGACCTGGACGTCGATCCGCAAAGCGACGGTCTGCTGTTCGTCATCGGCAACAACAACAGCAACAGAGTCGTTCAAACCGGCGTGGTGAGCACCGGCGGCGGCGATGGCTATTGGGACGTCCGCGTGCAAACCAACGGCGCCAATTTTTCGGCCACGGGTACGGACTCCGATTGGAGCCTGGTCTATCTGCCGATCGACACGCCCAATCTTATTGGAGGATTGTACAACGGGCGCGACGCCCAAAACGTCTTCTCGACCGACACGTCCGACTACACCATGACAAGGATCGGAACCGGCGAATATCAATTGACCATCGATGGTGAAACGCCCGAGACGGGCATGTTGCTCCTCTCCGTCGCTTATGAAGCCACCGCCAGCGGCGTCACCGCGCCGGACGACAACATCCTCAACTATGAAAGCGACGGGAACGGGAACTTCATCATCCGTTCGTTCGACTTGAGTGCCGTAAACCTACAAAACACCCATTTCGCCTGGGCCTTTGTCGACTTCGACTATCCAATCAGAACCGCCTGGTTGCCCGGCGACGCCAACGGCGATAACTGGGTCGACCAGTACGACGCGAGGATCCTGGCACAATATTGGTTGACCCAGACCGAGGCGGAATGGTGGATGGGCGACTTCAACGGCGACGGCGCGGTCAACGACCTCGACGCCTCGATCCTGGCCGCCCATTGGAACCCGCCCAGCGAATCGACCTCCGTGCCCGAGCCATCGACCTTCTGCCTCCTGGCCATCGGACTAGGCATGGCCTTTCTCGGTCGTCGGCGACTCTGCGACAGGTAGGGGCGGTTACCGGGGCATGCCATGGCAGCGCGGACGCGACGGAGCGCGTCCCTCCGTGGTCCCGCCGATCAGCAAACCGCCAAGGCTTTGTCGGCGATGTCTTTGCGGCACCAGGCGCCGTCCCAACGGATGCATTTGACGGCCGTGTAGGCGTGGAGCTTGGCCTGGGCGATGCTCTCGCCCAGGGCCGTCACGCCCAGCACCCGACCGCCGGAAGTCACCGTCTGGCCGTCGACGATCTTCGTGCCGGCGTGGAAGACCTTCACGTCGGGCAGGGCGGCCGCCGCGTCCAGGCCGCGGATCGGGCGACCCTTGGCGTAGCTGCCTGGGTAGCCCTCGCTGGCCATCACCACGCACACCGCCGGTCGCGGGTCCCAGGAGAGTTCGTCGAGTTCGTACAACCGGCCGTCGACCGTGGCGTCGAGCACGTCCAGCAGATCGGTCCGCAACCGCATCAGCAGCGGCTGGCACTCCGGATCGCCGAAGCGGACGTTGTATTCCAAGACCTTTGGCCCCTGGTGGGTCATCATCAGCCCGGCGTAGAGCACGCCCCGGAAAGGCCGGCCGGCCCGCTTCATGGCGTGAACCGTCGGCACGAGGACATGTTCCTCGATCCAGTGCAGCCGCTCGTCGTCGACCAGCGGGGCCGGGCAGTAAGCGCCCATGCCGCCCGTGTTCGGGCCCGTGTCCCCTTC
>JAFGFF010000302.1 GCA_016931075.1 Pirellulales bacterium
AAAGAGCCCGCCGACGGAGAAACGTTCTCCACCGGCGGGCTCTTTTTGATACCTGGCGAACCAGGCTCTGCGGATACCCGCTCAACGGTCTGCACTATAACAAATCATCTGACCATTGTCAAGACCTATTTTCGGCCACTTTCACTTTTCTGGTGATTAGGTTCCCTAACGTTTAACGTCCGGGGTCTTCTATAAAAATGGTTAGGCAAATGAGCGTGGCACAAAAAGTGCCTGCCAAAATCACTTAAGGTCGGTACAAGGATCGTAAGTTGCCGTTGTTCCGAAAAAGCGATTGGCCCTGTCTCACGGAAAACGAGGTAATCTCTTTTCTGACAAGGATATTTGTCATTTTCAAAACGCCCGATTTCCGGTTTGCGACTTACGTCGACTGGATGCTTTGTCATGTTGCCGCAACCGTTTCATCGAAAGCGACTTATCGATTCTCGCGCGAAACGACACTCGTCCTAAAGCAGATTCGCATGTAGCGAAATCGCGCCACACGTCATCCGAATTCGCACCTGTCGAGGATGTTAAGAACCTTCTCGCAACCAGGACACTTCACTTTGAATGACATGGCGTCTGGGCTCAAAGAAACGTGTAGAAGACCATGGTGTTTGGATAAGTTGGAAAAGCCGGTCCAGATCGATCGGAAGAGAGAAAAGGGCCTCCGTCAAGAACCACGCCCCGCGATTGATCAGGGGCCTTGCCTCTCGCGGCCCGGAAGTACGCAACCAGCGTGGTGCAGTACCGCCAGACTACCACCCCCCCGCCTCACGATCAAGCCTCCCTCTCGAAACCAGGGTAATCGCTTCCCGGACCCAGAACCACGGCATCCCTCTGTAGGGAACGCCCTCTGTGGCGTTCCTTATTTTTCAGGTGGCACGAGACTCAATGCAACATGGCGCCCACGGAACGCCACAGAGGGCGTTCCCTACAGGGGGAGCCATGCTTGGGCGGGGGGTTATTGGCCTTGCAGGTTCAGGCCGGGGGGCATGCCTGGGGGGAAGGAGCCGGAGGGCTGTGAGTTGGGTTGGGCGGCTTTGGGTTTCTTTTTCTGGATGAGGTCCGCGCGGCTGAGGTGGATTTTTTTGTAGACGTCTTCGGAAATGACGTAGTACCAGTTGGCGAATCGGGCGTTGAGTTCTTCGACGCGTTTCTTGCCTTGGGCAATTTTATCTTCGTATTCGTCCTTCTTCCGCTTGTTCTCTTTCTCGATCTCAGCCCGTTGGGACTTGAGCTTGGCCAGGTCGAGCATTTCCGGCTCGTCCTTCTTTGAATCCTTTTTATCAGCCGCGGCGTCGGCCGTCTTAGTCTCGTCTTTCGGGTCGGCTTTCTTTTCGGCGTCGTCCTTCTTTTCTGGGGCCGGTTTTCCCTTGGGCAAGTCGGGCAGGAGTTCCATTTCGGGCTTGGGGATGGCGTCGGGATTGAACTCGGCCATGACGAACAGGTAGCGGTTGACGGCCGTGTCGTCGGCCTCTTTGTCGCCCGTCTTTTCCGTGGCGGTCGTGCCGGCCGCGTTGCCGAAGCGGAGGACGTATTCGACGCCGTCTTGCATGAGGCAGTGGACTTCGCCGCGTTCGGAGTAGATCTTGTTGTTGACGACTCGGAAACCGCGAATCTCGAGCGAATCCCGCGCGGTCTTGTCGTCGAGGAACGTCTTGCTGGCGGCCAGGTCGGCGCTGAGGCCGGGCGGTTTCGGGACAACGTCGACAATCTTCAGGTCGTCGAGCGCCCGGCTCATGGCGTCGATCTTCTCGGTGTTGACCTCTTCGTCCTCCGGCAAGGGCACGGTCTTCCACGCGCCGGCGTCCTGGTCGAAGTCCTCGTCCTTGAGCAGCGCCCAACGGGGATCGCCCGAGTCGTTCTGACGCAGGGTCATCTTCCGCAGGCGGTTGAGGCCGACTTGGTATTGGTTGACGGGCACGATGGCGTAGTCGTCGATCAGGATATCGCGGATATCCCAGACGTTGAGTTTCAGCAGATCGGCTTCGATCCAGTCCTGGAATTGGGTCGACAGGTTGGACGTATCGAGTTTGACGACGTAGACCGGGTCCTTGTCGGCGCGGCGGACGTAGCGATATTCGTCGCGGTCCTTGGGCGATTTGCCGACGATCATCGACAGGAGAATCTGGTTCTTTTCGTTTTTAACCGTCACTTTCATGCCGACGCCGGGCGTGCCGGGCGCGAGATCCTCGTCGGTCGGGTCGAGGACGCCGAACAGCTCGTGTTGCTCGGCGCTTTCGGCCGCCAGGCCCTCGATCTTCCGGTTCATCAGATCGACGGACGCCCGGGCGAGTTTTTCCTTGGCGTCGCTCGGGTAGTCGAAATGCGACGGGATGACCCAACGGTCGTCGATCCGCGCCACGACGAACGGGATCTGCTGGCCGGTCGTCTTGTTGTATTTCACGATCGACAGGTCGGTCGCGGCCAGCGGATCGTCGAAGTCGGGGAAGAGTTCCTGGCCGACGACGCTTTCCTTGTCGACCGGCGTCGGCCTGGAGAACCAGACGCCCACGGTCATCAGCGCGGCTATCAACACCCAGAGAGCGGTTTTGGAATTTTCGTTCATCGCCGAACGTCCTGTGTTATGTCTTTTCTGTTATCGGAGTCGGGCCCGGGCCACGCCTTCGCGCTCGCGGATGCGCCGTGAGATGAGGAACACCACGGCCAGCACGAGCGGCAGGATGGGCGGCAGGAGGACCGCCAGGAGTTTGTAGTGGTTGCGGATGCGTTCTTCGCTCTGGCGAAGGTCCATGTCGATGCGGTTTTGCTTTTGGCGAATTTTCTTTTCCAACTGGGCTTCTTGGGCCTGTTGCCGCTGCCAGTTGGCCAGGGCCACTTGCAGGGCCCGGCGGGCGGCCTCGCGTTCGTCGGGAATTTCCTTGCGGAACTTGGCCAGGAGCTTGGCCTGCTGCTCGCTGAGGTACTCGTTTTCGTCCTTGCGCATCTTGGCCAGTTCCTTGTTCGAGTCCTCGACCAGCTTGTCGCGTTCGCGCTGGGCCTCTTCGTTCTCGGCCGCGATCCGTTCGAGCGGATAGTGGTGCCGCCGGCGTTTGCGGACCTCGAGGTAGTGGTCGACGCCGGCCAGGCTGTCGATGATGTTGAGCACGAAGGGGACGTTGTCGAAGTTGAATTCGCTCTGGCCCGAGCCTGGTCGGTTGCCCGCTTCGCGAAGCGCGAACATGTCGCGTGTGATGGCGTCGACGTCGGCCACGACGACGACGTTGATCGAGGCCGGGGGCGACTTCTTTTTTGTCTCTTTTTTCTTTTCGGGATTGTCCTTGTCGTCGGCCGGTTTCTCGGTTTGTTTGAGTTGCCCGGTGATGTGCATGGCCATGATGTAGTTTTCACCCGTGGCGTCGCGTCGGGGGTGGGGGCGTTGGCCCATGATCTGCCCTCGGGGGCCCCGGATAAAGTAATCGTCGATCCGGACCGTGCCGGATCGGGGGCCCGTTTTGACCAGCGGCGTGGCCTCGAGGACCGAAGCATTGAGTTTGTTGAGGGCGCCGGGGAAGGCGAAAAAGAGCTGCTGCATTCCGGAGGTGATCGGGTCGTCCGTGCTGAAAGGCTCGTCGATTCCGCTTCCCTCTTCAGTGAAAACGAACTCCTGTGGGAAATCTCTTCGTTCGGGATGCGGGTTGTAGCTTTGCCAGATTATCGTGCCGGGGGCGAAGCTGATTCCCAACAGGTTCCATAAGGCCTGGACGTTCGCCTTGGGGGCGGACGGTTGCATCCCGCCCATCATACCGCCGGGTGGACGCCGGGCGATGTCCGTTCCGGGAATGCTTGGCTCGAAGATGGGCAAGGGGTCTTCGAAGATGGCCGTGGGCATGCCCTGGCGGATGGCCTCCAACAGGTGGGGCATCTCCTGCGGCTGCATCATCGACGGCTGGACGACCAGAAGCGCCTTGCAGGCGTCGGGTTGGATGGGGCCGCTCGCGTCGATCTCGACGACGTCGTATTGCTTGCGCAGCTCGGCGATCAGGGGCCAGTCGCGGCCTGTTTGCATCGACCGGATATTGAATTGCCCGAACAC
Source organism: Pirellulales bacterium (assembly GCA_016931075.1). Lineage (GTDB taxonomy): Bacteria > Planctomycetota > Planctomycetia > Pirellulales > Thermoguttaceae > JAFGFF01. Next base: position 4,037 of record JAFGFF010000302.1, read on the forward strand.
GGGCGCCCCCGTCTTGAGCACGCCGAGCTTGGGCTTTTTCTCCTGGAGCACGGTGCGGATGGCGAGGAGCAGTTCGTACTCGACCGCCGTGCCCCGATTGACAAACGGGATCGTCTCGCGTTCGATTCCCGATCGGACCGTCACGCCCATGAAGACCGACTTGATGCTGTACACGCCCCCTTCCTGCGACTCGATCTCGCGCGGCGTGATGCGGAAGCGGTTTTCGGCGAGCGTCGCTTCGGGCGTGTCCCGTTCGGTCGGGTGAATGGTCACCCGGATCTGTTCGCCTCCGAGAGCGTGGATCTCGCCGAGGACGTCGACGAGGTTCTTTCGAGTGGTGACAAAATCCTCGGGCACGTCCGTTTCGGGGCTGATGAAGGCTTCGATCTCGACCGGCCGGTCGGTTTCCAACGCGGACAGGAATTTGCGGGTCTCGTCGGACAACTGGGAGAGCTTCTCGCTGCTGACGTCGGTCCGGGCCCGGACGGGACGGGAGAAGTAGACCACGCCGAAGACGATGATCAACAGGGCCAGCGTCCGCAGCAGGTAGTGGGCGGCCATCATGCCGCCGCCGCGCCGGGACCAGTGGCGTCGGCCGATCAGGGCCATGCTCAGGTAGAGCATCACGACGATGATCGCCGCGAAGTAGAGGATGCCTTCGAGGCTGACCACGCCGCGGCCGAACTCGGCCAACTGGCCCCCGAGGCTCCACTGCCGGACGACCAGGGCGGCCTGGGCGGGCAGGAAATCGGTGACCTTGTCGAGGAAGGCCAGCGGGGCGTTGA
>JAFGFF010000038.1 GCA_016931075.1 Pirellulales bacterium
CTAGTGTGTCACAGCAATAGATCCCACCCCCCCTGCCTATGGTTGAGTTGTTCGAGACTTGGCAATCTGCAATGGTTAGCGTTCCGGTGCAATAGACTCCGCCACCCCGATGGTCGGCCGTATTTTCTGAAACCACACACTGAATAAGTGCTAGATTGCCGAGGCTATAGACTCCACCGCCGATCCTTCTCTCAGGGCGAGAGTCGTCGTAAACGCCGTTGCCATTGCCGCCAATAAATTGAAGACCATCGAGCGCTATTTCGATGCCCTCACTGCAGTAGACGACCGTGTAGGCGTTGTCGGAATTGTCAACCGGCGTGCCGAGGTCGCCGGAGAGGGTGACGGGGTGGGCGGTCCAGTCGCGTTGTTCCAGGGCAGTTTCGGCGCCGGCGAAGCCGCCGTAGAGGGTGACGTTGTTGACGAGGGAGAAGGAGGCGGAACGGGGGTCGCCGGGCTCGAGTTCGGAGGTGGGTTTGTAGGTGCCTTCGGCGATCCAGATGGAGTCGATGTTGTTGGCTGGGTCGGCGTCGGCGTTGAGGGTTGCCGATCGAGCGAGGGCCGGTTGGAGGTCGTTGTAGGCGGTTGCCCAGGTGAGGCCGTCGCCGCCCGTGGGTGCGTCGGCGTCGACCAGAAGGACGGAGAGCATTCGGCGGTCTTCCAACGGTTCGCAGCGCAACTGGCGGTGGAAAGGGTCGCGACGGCCGAGGCAACCGGAACCCGAAGCGGAAGATATTCGGCGACGGGAGTCGCCTCCTACAGGAGCAAGGTTCAGACGAGAGAAACAGTGACTCCGACGCAATCGAGCAGGCCGCATGGCAGGGTCTCCAGAGGAAGAGTTCGGGCCAGGCTTCCAGTCTGCTAAGTCCCACCTGTCGGGTCAAGTCTTGCAGCCCGTCCTGGTGAGAATTCTGACTCGGGCCTCCGGCGAACGCTGGCAAATCGTCTCCCCTGATCGATGGGTGGAACCGACTCCGCAAGGATCTGCCCATCAGAGAGTGGGTGATATCGAGCGGAGTCATGTACCACCCATATGACTAGATATCAGCCCATCTGCAGGACTTCTTTCTGCCGTGTCCTGAGATTACATTAAATGGCAGCAGTAGCTCGACATGGTGCATTAATACCCACTATAACTACTGTATTTCCCGTCTCATCACCCCCATAATGAAGGGATCGTGGATGGGGAGTGGGGATTTGTGGGGAAAAGTGGGGATTTGTGGGGATTTGTGGGGATTTGATATCTAGTAAAAACAGGGGGAGATTTTGCGATGAATAGCACACGCCGCAAGGCACGGACCTGGACGACAAATGGGCAAAGGCGGATCGCCACAAAGCATTTGTGAAAAACAACTTTCACTCTCCAAACATTTCCCAGAATCCGATAGACTTGGCACCGTCCGTGTCCCGACCGCCGCGCGTAAGCCTTTCCATACGCTACACTTAGAAGAACGAACGTCCTCCGACATACCCCTGGGCCCGAGGCAAAACAAGGGATTAACGTCCCCCGCTGGGCCCCAATCCCAAACCAGATCCCTCCCATGCTCACCAACGCTCCCGAGATGTTCGGCCAGTTGGGAATCGCCCTTTTATTAGGGCTTCTGGTAGGCCTGCAGCGCGAGCATGTGGCGGCGACGACCGGGCTGCGGACGTTTCCGCTGATTACGATCCTGGGCACGGTGGCCGCGTTGTTGGGCAAGGCGTTCGGCGGCTGGGTGGTGGCTGCCGGGATGCTGGCGGTCATCCTGCTGATGACCACGGCGAAGCTATTCCGGTTGCGGCATGACTCCGAAGCCCACGGGCCGATCGGCACGACGACCGACGTGGCGGCGTTGGTGATGTACGCGGTGGGGGCCCTGCTAGTGGTCGCGCCGCTGGCGGTCGGCGTGGCCGTGGGCGGTGGCGTGGCCGTGCTGCTGCAATTCAAGCCCGAGCTGCATGTGATCGCCCAGAAGCTGGGCGACGCCGATTTGCGGGGCATCATGCAGTTCGTCCTGATCACGTGCATCATCCTGCCCGTGCTGCCCGACCGGAAGTTCGGGTGGTTCAACGTCTTCAACCCGTTCGAAACGTGGCTGATGGTCGTGTTGATCGTCGGGATGAGCCTGGGCGGATATATCACGTACAAGTTCTTCGGCCGCAACGCGGGCATCTTGCTCGGGGGCGTGTTGGGCGGGGCCATTTCGAGCACGGCAACCACAGTCAGCTCGGCACGGCAGGCTCGCTCCGGTCAGATTCAGGCTTCCGGGGCGGCTATCGTGATCCTAATTGCCTCGACGGTCGTTTTCGTCCGGGTGTTGATCGAAATCGCGGTCGTGGCGCCGGAGTTCCTGCCCAAGGCAGCCGGGCCCGTTTGCGTTTTGGCGGCCCTGACGGCCGTGCCCTCGCTGGTGATGTGGTACACCTTGCGGCATCAACCGGCGTCCATGCCAGAGCAGGGCAATCCGACGCAACTCAAATCGGCCGTCTTCTTCGGCGGGATGTACGCCCTGGTCTTGCTGGCCCTGGCAGCGGCCCAGAAGTATGCCGGCGGGAACGGAGTCTATGCGGTGGCGGCTCTTTCCGGCCTGACCGACATGGACGCGATCACGCTGTCGACCGCCCGCCTGGCCCGGGCCGGCAACGCGCTCGTCCTGGCCGACGGCTGGCGGATGATCGTCGTGGCCAGCATGGCGAACCTCGTGTTCAAGGCGGGCGTTGTTGGCCTGATGGCTCCACGGCGGCTCTTGCTGCAGTTATTGGGCCTTTTCGCCCTGCCCCTGGCCGGCGGCGTGCTGGTCTTGCTATTCTGGCCAAGTGCATAGCGAGGGTCCAGCTTTTTCCCACTCCCGTAGGTCAGGCTGTGCCTGACCAAGTTGGCAACGCTTCGAGAAAGGGCAGGTGTCCTCTTCATGAGCGACATGTCGATTGTACTTCTACCCGGCTTGGGGGCGGATGAGAGGCTCTTCGGTCCCCAGGCGGCGGCGTTGGAGCGGGTGGTCGTGCCGGCGTGGATTCCACCCCGGCGGCAAGAGACGTTGAGCGAGTACGCCCGCCGGCTGGGCGAGACGCTCGACGTCCCGCGGCAATTCATCCTGGGCGGATCGTCGTTGGGCGGGATGGTCGCCTCGGAGATGACCCGGCACATTCGGCCCGAGGCGCTGGTGCTGCTGGGCAGTTGCCGCGACGCGCGGAGTCTTGCCCGATGGACGCTTCCATGCCGGCCGTTGGCCCCGTGGTTGCCGGCTCGGGGATTCCGCTGGGCCGGCTGCCTGGCCCCGGCGGTCGTGCGGCTTGCCCGAGGTATGGACGCGCCTACGCAGCGGCTGGTCGTCGAGATGTTCCGCCAGGCCGATCCGCAATTTATGCGTTGGGCCCTGGCGGCAATCCTCCGGTGGAAATCCAGCCCGGCCGGGGACACGCCGACCTTCCAGATCCACGGCGGCCGCGATTTGATGATCCCGCTTTGTCGGGTGCGGCCCGATCGGATCATTCCCGACGCCGGCCACCTTCTCACGCTCACCCACCCCGACGCGGTGAACGACTTCCTCCGTCAGGTTGTGGCCAAGAGCCTGTCCTGACAAGCACCACCCATCCTGTAGGGAACGCCCTCTGCGGCGTTCCGCGTGGTGTTCCGTGTTCTGGAACGGCGCGGAGGCCGTTCCCTACAGCCTCGTAGGTCAGTAGTCCCGTCAGGCACAGCCTGACCTACGGAACTGGCGGTCTTGTCGATTTTCGGGGCAGTCTGTATAAGCTAGGTGGACCTTTTTGGTCAGGACAGCAAGGGCTTTTCGGTTGTCGGCGGTGCGGAAGGCCGGTAATCCAGGTCCTTTATAGGATATGGCGTGGGGGCCAGCATGATGCGATTCCAGACGACGGCCTGCGACATGGACCGGCGGCAGAGGTTCCGGCTACGAGGTTGGATGGGCCTCTTTTATGTCGCGGGCTTCATGCTCATCATGTCGGGCGATGCCCGAGGTCAGACGGAAGCAAAGACGCCTCCACCCGATCGGGTTACCACTGCGTCCGTTGAAAAGGCGTTAAAAGAACTCGAATCGACCGAGGGCCTCGACGAGACCGTCAAGACCAAAGTACAGGAGATCTACCAGAACGCACAGCAGGCCCTGAAGTCGGAGGCGGCCTGGACGACCGCGTTGGCCGAGTTCGAGAAGAAGATTCAGACCACGCCGGCCGAGTCGCTGAAGCTCGAGGCCGAGCTGGCCGTTCTCAACCGCGAGCCGCTCGTCCAGGTGCCCAAGGCGCCCTTGGCGCAGTTGGAGAAAACGCTCGCGGAGAAGGAACGCGCGCTGAAAGAGGCCCAGACGGCGCTGGCGAAGTGGGAGGACGAGCCGAAGCGGCAATCGGGTCGCCGGGCCGAGATCCCCAAGCTGATCGTGGCCGCTCGAAAGCGTCTGGCCGAAGCCGAGGGACAGCTCAAGGCCCTGGCCGCCTCGCCGGACGGCCCGGAGAAGACGGCCCGGCGGACGGCCCTGTTGGCCCACTGCCAGGCGGCCTCCCAAGAGATCGCCGCTTCCGAGAAGGAGCTGGACGCCTACGACTCGCTGGGCAAGCTGTATTCGCTGCAACGGGATCTTCTGACCGGCCAATTAGCCGCCGCGAAGCACGTGGCGACTCGGTGGCGAGACGAGGTCAACAAGCGGCGTCACGACGACGCTCAAGAGGCGTTGGAACAGGCCCAGGACAGCGCGGACAAGCTCCCCGCCGCCCTGAGCTTTCTGGCCGAGAGGAACGCCGATTTGGCCGCCCAGCGCACCGAGTTGGCCCTGCAAATTCCCGACACGACGCGCCAGCTCGAAGAGACCAACGACATCCTGACCGCGTTGCAGGCCGACCGGAAATGGGTCAACGGCAAGGTCGAGGCGGTCGGATTCACCAACACGATCGGCCGGCTGTTGCGCAGCAAGAAGAGCGAGTTGCCCGACGTCCGGGACTACGAACGGAGCGTCGACTCGCGCCAGGCGACCATTCGCGAGGTGGAATACAATCTGCTGGTGCTCGACGAGCGCCGCGCCGAACTGGCCAATTTGAAGCAGGAGATCAAGAAGGCGCTGGCGACGGCCGGCCTCGACGAGAACGGCGGGGTCGGCTACCTCGAGGACGATATCCGACAACAGCTCGAAACGGAGAAAGAGTACCTCGACAAGCTGATCAGCGACAAGCGGGAGTACTTCAAGCAGCTTCTTTTGCTCAACAGCGCCGAGCAGCAACTCATCGCCGAGACCGAGGAGTACGCCCGTTTCATCAACGAGCGCGTCCTCTGGGTCCGCAGCACGGACGTCTCGGAGCTGTGGGCCTTCGCCCAGTACGCCCGGGGCGCGATGTGGCTGCTGCACCCGGAATCCTGGGGCGAGTTCGTCCGCGATCTGGCGGTCGACGCGATCCACCACCCGTTGCTGAGCACGCTGGCGATTCTGGTGCTGATCACCTTGGGCTACGGCCGGCGGCAATTCCGCCACCAGATCGTCGCCCTGGGAAGCGTGGCCGGGAAGGCCAACTGCTACTCGATCCGCCCGACGTTCGAAGCGTGCGCCTGGACTCTGATGGTCGCGATCGTCTGGCCGGGGCTGTTGGGCTACATTGCCTGGCGGACGATCGTCATGCCCGACTTCTCGGCCTTCTCCAAGGCGGCCGGCGCCGGTTTCGGGGCCACGGCCACGGTCCTGTTCGTTCTGGAACTTCTCCGCCAGATGTCGCGGGAACGGGGCCTGTTGGAGGCCCATTTCGGTTGGCCGTCCATGGCGTTGCGGCCGTTGCGGCACTATCTGATGCTGGGCATCGCGTCGATCCTGCCTCTGACGTTCGTCGCGGCCATGCTCGACGCCCAGGCGACCGAGCGGTGGATCAACTCCTTGGGACGGCTGGCGTTTGTCGCGTCGTTGCTCGTTTTCGCCCATTTGTTTCATCGGGCGTTGCGGGCCGGCAGCGGCATCCATCTGGCCATCCAGGCCGAGTTCACCGGTACCTGGTTCAACCGACTCCGTGTCCTTTGGTATCCGGCCGGCGTCTTCCTGCCTCTGAGCCTGGCCGTTTTGGCCGTGGCCGGCTATTACTACTCGGCCCAACAGCTCGCCCAACGGATGATCCTGACCGCATATATCCTCGTCGGATTGATGGTATTGCGGAGTTTCCTGCTTCGCTGGCTGTTGGTCCGGCGTCGCAAGCTGGCCATCGAGCAGGCGCGCCAACGCCGCGCCTCGGAAGACGCAGCCGCCGCGGCCGCCTCGCTCGAACCGGATGTCGCCGACGTTGTCCCGGCGGCGGCCGAACCGGAAGTATGCCTCGCGACGATCAACGAACAAACACGCCGGCTAGTCGAATACGCCCTGGCCGTGACGGCCGTGCTGGGCATCTGGTTCGTCTGGGTCGACGTCCTCCCGGCGTTGGGCATTCTGGACCGATTCAAGGTCTGGGACGCGCAGGATCCGACGGCCGTGCTGACGGCGGCCGATCTGGTGATCGCCTGCCTGGCGGTGGCCACGACCTGGATCGCGGCGGCCAACGTACCCGGTCTGTTGCAGATGGCCCTGTTGGAGCGGCTCCCGCTGGACACCGGCCTCCGCTACACGATCGGCACGATGGTTCGCTACCTTATCGTCCTGATCGGCATTCTGGTCGCCTGCAACGTGCTGGGTCTGAGCTGGAACAAGGTCCAGTGGCTCATCGCCGCGGTGGGCGTCGGCCTGGGATTCGGACTGCAGGAGATCTTCGCCAATTTCGTCTCCGGCCTGATCATTCTCTTCGAACGCCCAGTTCGGGTGGGCGACATCGTCACCGTCGACGACGTCACGGGCGTGATCTCCCGGATCCGCATCCGCGCGACCACGATCACCAATTGGGACCGGAAGGAACTGATCGTCCCGAACAAGGAGTTCATCACCGGACGGGTGCTCAACTGGACGCTCAGCGATCGGGTTAACCGGGTGGTCATCAACGTCGGCGTCGCCTACGGCTCCGACACGGAGCTGGCCACCGAGTTGCTGTTGAAGATCGCCACCGAGCATCCGCGTGTTTTGGAGGATCCCGCGCCGCGGGTGACGTTCGAGGGGTTCGGCGACAGCGCCCTGACGTTCGTCCTGCGGTGCTTTTTGCCGAGCTTGGAAAAACGGCTCGATGTGATTCACTCGCTGCACACGTCCATCGACAAGGCGTTCCGCGAAGCGGGCATCGAGATCGCCTTCCCGCAGCGGGACGTCCACGTCCGGACCATCTCCCCAGCGTTCTCCAACCTGGTTCCGGCGACGGCTCCCGCGCCCGACACGCCGCCGCCGAAAGAAAAGGACGAAGTTTCCTCCGCCGAAGACCCCATACCTTAGTGCCATTTCCACGAATGGTGGCACTGGCGTCTCGCCAGTGTTTTCGCTTGCACTGGCGAAACGCCAGTGCCACCCCGTTGCCCACCGAAGATTTTGATCCTCAGGCGTGATACACGCCCGGGCTGACGACGACGTCGGCGTTTGCGGTGGAGTGAGGCGTCTGGCCGTCGGCATAGCGCTCGATCGTGTCCAACAGGAGTTGCCGGTCGATCGGTTTGGTCAGGTACTCATCGCACCCGGCGTCCAGGCACTTCTCACGATCGTGGGTCATGGCGTGCGCGGTCAGGGCGATGATCGGGCCGGTGTAGCCGTCGGCCCGCAGACGGATCGTCGCCTCGTAGCCGTCCAGCACAGGCATCTGCATGTCCATCAGGATCACGTCGAACGGCGGCGCCGTCCCTCGTTCGCGCGAGACGGCCGCCCAGACGGCTTCGAGCGCTTCCTGCCCGTTGGCCACGACAATCGGCTCCATTCCGGCCTTCTTGAGAATGTACGAAATAAGCCGTTGGTTGTCGGGTCCGTCCTCGACGACCAGAACACGAAGCGCGCGAGGTGCTTCGATCGGCGCGGCGTCGCTTGGCTGGTCGTTCGTTTCAATCACACAGCCGGTGCTCCCGTCGATCATTGGAATGCCCTCCAACAGGCCGGGGTCAATGGTCAGCGTGAATGTGCTGCCCTGGTGATAGGTGCTCTTGGCCGAGACGGTTCCGCCGAGCGCTTCGGCCAGTCGGGCGCAGACGGCCAGCCCGAGCCCTGTCCCGCCGAACTTTCTCGTCGCCGATCCGTCGCATTGGACGAACGGCTCGAAAACCGTGGCCAATTGATCCTCGGTCATGCCGACGCCCGTGTCGATGACGTCGAATCGAAGCTTCGGCTGTTCCTCGTCGTCCTTGGTCATGTGGACGACCAGGCGAATGCTGCCGGTTTGGGTGAACTTGATAGCGTTGCCCAGCATATTAATCAGGATCTGCCGCAACCGGATCGTATCCGATTCGATCGTGACGGGGATCGGCCCAACGAACTCGACCGCCAGGGGCAAGCCTTTCGCCTCGGCCGTCACTTTCATCGACGAGGCAATGTCCTGAACCATCTCGAAGGGGGCGACTGACTCTCGCTGCAATTGCAGTTTCCCAGCTTCCATCTTCGACAGGTCGAGAATGTCGTTGATCATCGCCAACAGGTGTTGCCCGTTGCGTTTGATCGTCCGGGCCGCCTCGATGCTCTGGACGTC
>JAFGFF010000303.1 GCA_016931075.1 Pirellulales bacterium
CCCGCGGAAAAGGTGACAGTCACCTTTTGCCGGAACGGCCCTTCGGGTGCTTTGCACAAAAGGTGACTGTCACCTTTTCCGCGGGTCGCCGAACGGCCGGGCGTCGCGGAATCCCTGGACGGGTTTCCGGCGGCAGCCCTCCGCTCTTTCACCATGCAACAGTCGGCAAAAATTGCGAAACCACCAATATACCTGGAACATCGGCCAATACAAGGGCACCGCGTGACGAGTAGTTGGTACTCATCTAGGGTCGATGTACACCCAGGCGGGGGGTGTGCGGTAGGGCCAGGCTTCTACCGGTCTTTTAGGGCGGAGGTGATTTCCTTGGCCACCTGGCGGCCGAGGAGATGGGAGCCCTTGGCGGTGAAATGCACGTTCTTCGGGAGCTGTGCCTCCTTCAACTTCGGTTTGACGAAGGCGTACAGGTCGTTGGTCCTCACTCCGTGCCGGGCCATGACCTCGGCGGCGGCCGTGTTGTATCGGGCCGCGTCGCCGGCGATTCGGCCGGCCGAGCCCTCGGGCACCGGCGTGGTGGTCGCCCAAATAAGCGTCGCGTCCGTCTTCTTCAGACGCTGGACCAGCTTGTCGAGGTTGGCCGCGTAAGCCTCGGGCGAATGCACCTGTTCGCCGTTGACGTCGAGCTTGCCGCCTTTGAGCCACTTCAGATCGTGCAGGCCGAAGTTGAAATGGATCACGTCCCACGGCTTCGATCCGAGCCACGTGTCGAGTTGGTCGAGCCCACGTTGGGTGTTGCCGCCGTTGACGGGGATCCGATGCACGTTGGCCTTGCCAGCCAGTGCCTTGCGAACCGGTGCCGTGTAGCCGATCGAAATGGAATCGCCGATCAGCAACACGCGCGGCAACTTCGGATCGTCCTTCACCGACTGGAACGCCGGGTCCTTCCGGGCCCGTTTCGTGGTCTGTTTTTTGTGCTTTGGCCGTCCGGTGTTCTCTTTCGTCGTTTGCTCCGTTGCCCCCAGCACAACCATCGGCGCCAGGACCAGGAGCAACAAGCACAACATGGCCAGTGTTTTCAGGACACCGACCTTGCGGGCAGCCGCCGTCGAACGGGTATCCCGCCACCGGTCACTTGTCATTGCGAAACAGCCGTGTATTCCCATCTTTGACATGATCCGGATTCCTTTCGTGCATCGTGTGCATTTCGTGGTTCACCATGAAGAATATTCCTTGCTCTTCAACGGCCCGCTACTCCTTCAACACCATGTCGATGCACATCACGGCGGCGAGGATGAGTTTGCGGGAAGGGTGGTCGGGCGGGACGACGTCGGAGATCTCCAGGACGTAATTGTCGGCGGTGGTGAAGAGTTCCTTGCCCAGGCCGGCCCATTTCTTTGTCACGTGGGCAAGTTCGTTCTGACCGGCCAGGAAGCGAAAATCCCAACTTGTCCATTTGCCCTTGAGTTGGCAGACGGGCTGGTCGTTGGGGTCGAGCACGGTGAACGCTCCGCCCACGGAAAAGAGCTTTTGTCGGAACCCGCCGATGAGCCGGTCGTTTTCATCAAACACCTCGACGTGGGATAGGAAGATGGAGAACCCGCGTTTCACACGGACCACTTGCCGCCCATCGAGCGTGCGGATTTGGATGTCAAACGGCGTCATTGTCTTGTAATCGGTGAACCGGAAGATCCGGGTGAAAAATCCCAGGCTGTCCTCCCGACACTCCATCAGCATTTCACCCGTCTCGGGATCATAGATGTCGTAGTTGTTCGCTGCCTTGAACATCCCGACGTGTTCTTTGACGAGATAGACGTTTCGGCTTAGCACTCCGTTCATAGAAGGACGCCTCATGACAAGGGTTGAAAACGGCCCGCGAATACGGGAATGAATGGGTTCCTCTGTCGGCGACTACTTGCGGATCACAAGTGGCGACACTTCAGTGTTGGAGGGCCACGCTCTGTTGTGACCGCTTTGCGTGGTGTCGGCCACGACGGAGCGTGGCCCTCCAGGTGTAGGATATCACGGTTTCGACGGAGATCGATAGGCCCCTGTTGGCGTTTTCACAGTGGTCCAGTCGAGCTCGGCCAGGTAGAGGCCCGTCTCCTTGCCCCAGTGGCGGTCTTCGATGCCGCAATGGCTGATGTAGGTTTTGCCCTGCCACTCGAAGATCTCAGCGGCGTGGGTGAAAAGGGTGCACAGCGGTGCGTTCCAGTCGAAATGACGTGGATTGTCGCTGCGCAGGACGATCGTCTCGCAGTACTGGTGATGACTGTGGTTGATGAACAGGTACCACGTCTTGTCTCGCCGGTGGACGAAGGGCGATTCGAGCGGGCCCCAGTGTCCGCGAATGTCGCTGGCCAGGGCGGGCGGGAGTTGCTTCCAACGCCGCAAGTCGGTGCTCTCGGCCAGGGAGACGGCCGCGTACTCGCCGTGGCCGGCCGTGGCGTAGAGGAGGTATGTCCCATCGTCCTGCTTGACCACGCACGGATCACGGGTGCCGTGGCCCAGATTGACCATCGGCGCCTCGGCCCGTTTCCACTCGTGCAAGTCGTGGCTCGTGGCGATCGAAAAACCGCTCTTCTCACCTCGCTTCTCATTGAGAAGCATGACGTATTCGTCACCGTGTCGCATGACAAAGCAAGCGCCGACGAATCCCTTTGAACCTTCAGGCAAGGAGAAAGCGTCCTTGTGCTCGGTCCACGGCCCGAACGGATGTTTGGCAGACGCGTGGCCGACGTGCAGGTGGGTGCCCGGGCCGTAGAGGCTATTGCCGCGATTGGGATACGGGTTCGTGATGCCGAACCAGTGAATGGTGTCGTCCTTGTCGACAAAGAAGCAGTGGTCGTTGATGTACCATTGCCGCTTCTTCGGATCGTCCTTCTGGCCCGGCGGATCGAGCACGTGGCGGAACTTGCCTTTGACCCAGAGGAGTTCGATCGAGTCGTTCGCCTTCTCGTCGGCAAAACACGGTCCCCCTATCACGATCAATAGGCAGACCGCCGCCAGGAGAACAAACCGCAAACGAAGCAGGTGCATGTATTGAGAATTCATCTATTCTGGTCCAAGATATTCAAGGAATGGGGAGCTAAGGCACTGTCAAGGAATAAGTTGCCGACGTTGTTCTGCAGGGAACGCCCTCCGTGATGTTCCGCGGGCTGCGGAAAATGAGCCAAACTCGCGGTGCATGGAACGCCACGGAGGGCGTTCCCTACAGTGAGGGTAATGACCTCAATTCGGTAAGTTATTCTATTACAAATCCTAAGGCTGTTGTGTCGACATTTTCGCCCCATGATAGCCCCGACAAACAGCGAAGGCAAGAATCCTTGCGAGAGCCTAGCTCATGGATGACAAAGAACGAACAGGGCGGGACGCGGCTCGATTGGCCATGTCCCGCCCTGGCGGTTTTTTGGACGCGACGGGGGAAAACCCCGGGAATCACGTCGTTAGGATCAAATGTCGTAGTACATGCAGAACTCGTACGGATGCGGACGCAGACGCATCGCGTCGACCTCGCGTTCCGATTTGTACCAGATCCAGGTGTCGATCACGTCGGGCGTGAAGACGTCGCCGCGGAGCAGGAACTCGTGGTCCTCGCGCAACGCGGCCAGGGCCCCTTCGAGCGAGGCGGGCGTGGTCGGGACGTCCTTGAGTTCCTCGGGCGAAAGGTCGTAAATGTCCTTGTCCAGCGGCTCGCCCGGATCGATCTTGTTCTGAATGCCGTCCAACGCGGCCATCAGGATGGCCGAGAAGGACAAGTACGGGTTGCAGCTTGGATCGGGGCAGCGGAACTCGAGCCGCTTTGCCTTCGGGCTGGCGCTGTACATGGGGATTCGCACGGCCGCCGAACGGTTCCGCTGCGAATAGGCCAGGTTGACCGGGGCCTCGAAGCCGGGCACCAGCCGCTTGTAGCTGTTGGTCGTCGGGTTGGTGAACGCACACAGAGCCGGCGCGTGGCGCAACAGCCCGCCGATCGCGTACATGGCCGTCTGGCTCAAGCCCGCGTAGCCACTGCCCGCGAACATCGGCTCTTCGCCCTTCCAGATCGAGACGTGGGTGTGCATTCCCGATCCGTTGTCGCCGAAGACGGGCTTGGGCATGAAGGTGACCGTCTTACCGTGCCGGGCGGCTACGTTCTTAACGATGTACTTGAACATCATCATGTCGTCGGCCATGTGGACCAGATCGCTGTATTTCAGGTCGATCTCCGACTGACCGGCAGTGCCCACCTCGTGATGCTGACACTCGACCACCAGCCCGCAGTCGATCATCGTCTGCATCATCTCGTTCCGCAGATTCATCATCTGGTCGGCCGGCGGAACGGGGAAGTAGCCTTCCTTATACCGGAGCTTGTAGCCTAGGTTGGGCTTCTCGTCGCGGCCGCGGTTCCATTCCCCTTCGATGCTGTCGATGTGGTAGAACCCGCCGTTAGGTTTCTGCTCGAACCGGACGTCGTCGAAGACGAAGAATTCCGACTCAGCCCCGATGTAGCAGGTGTCGCCGACACCTGTCGTCTTGAGATAGTTGACCGCTTTTCGGGCGACGTTGCGAGGGTCACGGGAATAGTCCTCGCGGGTAATAGGATCCTGGATGTTGCAGATCATTGAGAGGGTCGGCAACTCGGTGAACGGGTCGAGTGTGGCCGTTTCGGGCTGCGGGACGACGAGCATGTCGCTCTCGTTGATCGCCTGCCATCCTCGGATACTCGATCCGTCGAATCCCAATCCGTCCTCGAAAACGTCCTCATCCAGTGCGCTAGCTGGAATCGTGAAGTGCTGCCACAGCCCGGGAAAGTCCATGAACCGCATATCGACTGCCTTGACGTCCTTCTCCCGACACAATGCCAAAACCTTCTTGGGAGTCACTGCTCCCTCCTTTCCGCTATCCAGAGGATCTTTGAATCTGACTCGTACCCTGGCAGCCAAGAAAACTGACTTGCCACTCTCCAGAGCACCCCACCATTTTCGGCTCATCGAGCCATGTTGAAGCATCTGCCTTTTGCAAAGTGGATACCATCGAAGTGAGGCGGTTCGTCCGGAATCGCCCCTAAACTCTTATCAACAAGCAGTTTACAGAGACGGCCTTGCCAAGAAAAGGCGACTTGGACGGCAAGGAACTGCTCACTATTTAGGCATTAAAAGCGCGTTAACCAGGCAATCTGACGTTTATTGACCAGGCCAATTTCAAATGGGTCCGCATAAACGTCCCATCCGGTAGAAACGGCCCACCGATATTCCCCCTTCTTGAGAACCATGTCCGAAACGCTCCCTGAAAGGGGTTTTCAACAACGCGACTCGGAACGGAAAGCTAGATTTTTGAAGACCTTAAGTCTAGGGGCGTGACAATCGGGCTCGGGCGCCGAAGGCGGAGCCATCGTGGATCGGAAGGATCCATCTTCCGAATGCTGGCGGCCGTCGGCTACCCGTGTTCCCATCCAACCGGGCGTCTTTGCATCCAGAGCGATTCATGGCAAACGTGGGCGGAGAAAATCGACAAACCAGCGGTTCTGAACCCTATTCGATGCTCCCAGCCGGCGCGACCCTGGTGGCCAACCGGTACCAAGTGTCACGAGTGTTGGAAAGGGACAGTGCGGGGGAGAGTTTCTTGGCGACCGATCTGGTCAGCGGCCAGCCGGCGGTGGTCCGACTTTGGACTTGTCCTCCCCAGTCACACGAAGAGCAGAAGGAGCAGCTCGACCGTAATGCCGAGTTGCTCCAAATCCCCGATAATCCTAGTCTTG
Organism: Pirellulales bacterium; assembly: GCA_016931075.1. Lineage (GTDB taxonomy): Bacteria > Planctomycetota > Planctomycetia > Pirellulales > Thermoguttaceae > JAFGFF01. The sequence goes on from JAFGFF010000303.1 coordinate 5,696, forward strand.
CGCCTGTTTTGGCAATGGGAGAAGAGTCCGGCCGGTTCTACGCCGTGCGATCGTTCGTGCCGGGGGTGCCGCTCCACCAGCGACTGCTTCGCTCACGACTTGATCTTCGCGACACGTTAACCGTGGGCCGGTGTCTGTTTTCGGCTTTGTCACAACTCCACGAGCAAGGGATTCTCCATCGCGACATCCGCCCAGCCAACGTGATCGTCGGCGAACAAAGCCCATTGTCCTCGGCCGTCCTGGCGGGCTTCTACTTGGGAACGACGTGCCAGGCTCAGGAACTCAACGGTCAAGAGTCGCTTGAAGCGGCGCTGTACCAATCTCCCGAACACGCCGGCGCGCTCGATTGTACTGTCGGCGAAGCGGCAGATCTCTATTCGGCGGGAATCGTTCTGTTTGAATGCCTGACGGGTCGGCCGCCGTTCGAAGGAGACAGCGTCGGCCGGGTCCTGCTCCAGCAGATGACCAGTCGCGTGCCCGAGCTTCGGGCAATGGGCTTGGACGTTCCCCGGGCGGTCGACGACCTGCTCCAAAGGCTCCTCCGCAAGAATCCGGAGAACCGCTATCAGACCGCGCGGGCCGTGTTGAAAGACATCGAAGCGATCACCGAATGGTTGGAACGGGGATCGCAAGGCGATGCGCCGATTGTCGGGCTCTATGACCGCCGGCCGACGCTGACCGAGCCTGCGCTGGTTGGCCGGCAAGACGAGCTTGCCCAACTCGACGAACAAATCAAGCGTGTGATCCGCGGTCGGGCATCCACCGTCTTTTTGGAAACCCAGTCAGGTGGAGGAAAGACGCGTCTTCTGCGAGAGCTTTCGATCCGCGCCGTTCAATCGGGGATGTGGGTTCTGCAGGGACAAGGCTCGGAACGGGTGGGAACGAAGCCGTTTCAGGTGCTAACCGGCATCGTGGAAGGATTGATTGCCGAAGGCGAGACCGACCCTCTTCTGGCTGAAGAGCTGCGATCACGATTGGGAGAACACCTCGACGCCGTCTGCGCCGCGCTGCCCGAGTTGGCCGAGTCCTTCGGTTGGGAAACCTCCGGGGCACTGGGGCCTGAGGCGTTTGGAGAAACGCGAAGCATCCAGGCCTTGACGGTTTTTCTCGACGCTCTTGGGGCAGGGTCGCGTCCGGTCCTGATTGCGTTGGATGACTACCAATGGGCCGACGATATGACGGTCAAACTGGTGGCCCACTGGCATTCCACGCGGAGCCACGCGAAGGACGCGAATTGCCGAGTGCTTCTGACGATTGCCTTCCGATCCGAGGAAGTGCCGGCGTTGCATCCGCTGCGCAAGATGGAGCCGACTCTTTGGCTGCAACTGGCGCCGTTGGGAGCGGATCAAATCCAGACCTTGCTGGAGTCGATGGCGGGTCCGTTGCCCGACGAGGCGATTGAAGTGATTCGCCGGCTTTCCGACGGCAGTCCGTTCATGGCGTCGGCCGTGTTGCGTGGAATGGTCGAGTCGGGCGCCTTGGTGGCCGTGGTGGATGGTTGGCGGATCGAGCCCGACGCCTTGAACGACCTGCAATCCTCGAACCAGGCCGCCGGCTTCCTGTCCCGGCGTCTCGATCTGTTGCCCGAGGACGCCCTTGATCTGTTGACGGTGGGAGCCGTCTTGGGCAAGGAGTTCGACTTGAATCTGGCGGCGAAGTTAGTGGACCTTCCTGCCGGCCGTGCCGCCGCGGTCTTGGATACGGCCAGTCAGCGTCACTTGGTCTGGGTTCGCGCTCACGAGGGCCAGTGCGCTTTCGTGCACGACAAGATTCGCGCGTCGTTGCTCCAGCGGGCCCTTCCAGAGCGTCGTCGCGAGCTGCACAGTTGCATTGCCCGGCACCTTGAACAACATGCCCATACTCGGGTGTACGACCTGGCCTATCACTTTGACGCGGGCGAGGAGCACGCTCGGGCGTTGCCCTATGCGTTGGCGGCCGCGGAGCAAGCGCGATCGCAATACGCCTTGGAGGCGGCGGAACAATACTACAAAATTGCCCGGCGCGGCGAGTCGGCCGCGGACAAACCCACGCGATATGTCATTCACGAGGGTCTCGGCGAGGTGTTGCTGTTTCGGGGGCGATATACCGAGGCTCAAGAGGCGTTTCGGGCGGCCGCCGAGTTGGCCGAAGGGAACTTCGCCAAGGCTCAAATTATCGGTAAGCTCGGTGAAATCGATTTCAAACAGGGGGACATGGACAGCGCCATTTCGGCTTTCGAGGAATCGCTCCTTCTGTTGGGCGTGAAACCCCCGCAGAACAAGCTGGCCATGCCGTTTCGCCTTCTCTGGGAAGCTTGGGTTCAAGTGCTTCACACGGTGTTGCCAAGCCTGTTTGTGCGCCGCCGCCGCCGCAACAAACCGACCGAGGCACAGGCGTTGAGTCTTCACCTGTTGAGCCGGCTCTGTTACGGACTATTTTTCGCGCGGGGCCGGATCCATTCCTTCACAGTTCACTTGACGGCGATGAACGCCGCCGAGCGATTCGCCCCGTCCCTCGAACAGGCTCAAATCTACTCCGAACATTCCGTCGCGCTGACGTTGCTGGGTTGGTATAGGCGAGGGCTGACCTACGTCGGACGATCCCTTGAGATCCGACGCGAGTTGGGCGACTTGTGGGGACAAGGGCAATCCTTGAGCTTTTACGGCGTGGTTCTTTTCGCCGCTTCGCAGTTTGAAAAATGCATCGAGAACTGCCTGACGGGGATGCGATTGCTCGAGCGGACTGGCGATTATTGGGAAGTGCACATCGCACGATACCAGATCGCTGCCTCGCTCTACCGCCTCGGCCGTTTGTCCGAAGCGGTGGAAGAAGCGCGCAGCCTGCATGAATCTGGTCTGCAACTGGGGCACGATCAGGCTTCGGGCATCAGCCTGGAGGTCTGGTCGATGGCCACGGACGGCCAGGTTCCCGAAGACGCTCTCCAGCGCGAGCTGGCCCGCGAACGATTCGATATTCAGAGTGCCGTTCAGGTAATGCTGGCCCAAGGCGTGCGTTTGACTTCAACGGGAAAGCATGACGAGGCGGTGGTGGTCTTCGAGCGTGCCTTGGCCGTGGGAAACCGTCTCGGCTTGATGAGCGCGTACATTTCTCCGAATCTGGCTTGGCTGGCCACTGCTTTGCGCCGTCAGGCCGAATCACAAAACCATTTTGTCCCCTTCCAACGCAACCACATTCTACGCCATGCGGAACAGGTGGCCCGCCGTGCCGTCAAAGTCGGAAGACGATTGCAAAACGACCTTCCTCACGCATTGCGGGAATTGGCGTTGATACGGGCCATGCGAGGGAAGACGGCCCGAGTCAACCACCTGCTCTGCAAGAGCATCGCCGTCGCGCGTCAGCAAGGCGCCAAGCGCGAATTGGCCAAGACGCTGTTGGCCTGCGGTGAGTTGGGACAGGAGTTGGGATGGCCCAACGCCGACGAGCAAATCGAGTCCGCCCGGGCCAAACTGCAGGCCCTGGCCCCGGCATCCGACGAAAATTCTCCTCGGCGATCGCGGGGCGAGACGCCGGCTGCCACGCTTTCGCTGGCGGATCGGTTCGAGACGGTTCTGGACGCGGGGCGCAAGATCGCTTCCGCTCTGCTGCCAGCGGCCATTTTCGGTCAGGTCCGCGAGGCGGCCGTTCGATTGCTCCGAGGAGAGAATTGCCTGCTATTCGAGGTGACTCGCAAGGACGGCGGGCACCAGTTTACTCCGATCGGCGAGTCGCATGATTCCGGCTTCAGCACGGAGATCCTCAATCGGGCCCTCCAGGCCGGGCAAGCGATCTCGTGGGTCGAGGAAGTGTCGGGCAATACGAGTGATCAGGCCGTGTCCTTGGACAAACGGGCCACACTCTGCGTGCCCATGTACGTCCGAGGTCGCGCGGCGGCGTGTCTATGCGTGACCCACGAGCAGATTCACGGCCTCTTTGGTCCAGACGAGGAGCGGTTGGCCGACTTTATCGCCACGTTGGCTGGGGCCGCGTTGGAGAACGCTGAGGGATTCGCCGAGCTGCAGCGGCTCAACGAGACACTCGAACGGCGCGTGGCCGACCGGACGGCCGCCGCGGAGGCCCGCGCGCGCGAGTTGACCCTCTCAAACCAGGAACTCGAACGAACGGCGAACGAACTTCGCCAGGCCCAGGAGGAGTTACGCGTCGCCACACGGGCGGCCGAGGCGGCCAACCAGGCGAAGAGCCGTTTCCTCGCGACGATGAGCCATGAGATCCGGACTCCGATGAACGGCATCCTGGGGATGACCGAACTCGTGTTGAACACACCGCTGACACCGCAACAACGCAATTACGTGCGTGTCGCTCGCGACTCGGCCGATTCCCTGCTGTTGCTCCTGAACGACACGCTTGATTTTTCGAAAATCGAAGCCGGTCGCATGGAACTGGAAGAGGTGCCCGTCACGCTGCAGGACGTCGTCAGCAATTCGACCCGTCTCCTTGGCGTCACGGCGTCGAAGAAGGGGCTTGATCTGGTCTGTCGAACGGCCCCCAACGTTCCGAGCGAGGTGATCGCCGATCCAGGACGATTGCGACAAATTCTCGTCAATCTCGTCGGCAACGCACTCAAGTTCACCGAACAAGGCGAGGTCTTCGTTAACGTCTGGCTAGAATCAAAAACCGAGAAAAAGGCGACGGTTCATTTTGCGGTTCAGGACTCAGGCATCGGGATTCCCGAAGACAAACAACATTGTATTTTTGACGCCTTCCGCCAAAGCGACAGCTCGATGACCCGGCGTTTTGGAGGCACCGGACTAGGCCTTGCCATCTCCGCGCAACTCGTGGCCCTGATGGGCGGACGAATCTGGGTGGACAGCAAGGTCGGCCATGGAAGTACGTTCCATTTTGTCGTTCCGTTGCCTTTGACGCCTCAAGAGGAGAAGTCAATATCGACGCCCTCAATCACAGGGGATGCCGACGTGCTTCTGGCCAGCTTCAACAAGAACTCGCGTCTGGCGCATGCCGAGATGCTACAGGCGTCGGACGCACGGGTCCGGACCGTTGATGACATGCAAACCGCCTTCGACATCCTGACGTCGGAGACCGACCCGCGTCCGTCGCTGCTGGTGATCGACATGAACGTAGTCGACTCCTCGGGACGGGAACTGGCCGAGCGATGGCACGGCGACCTCGTGGCTCGGCAAATACCAGTCGTGGTGCTGCTCCCACCAGGTCAACAGGAAGCCGCCGAGTTGTGCGATCGGCTTGGTATCGAACAAGTCCTTACCAAGCCGGTCAAACCGTTCGAATTGGTCTCGGCTCTTAAGGCAGCCAGTCGTACCGATTCCAGTGCGACAACAAGCTCGACGACCAGCACCGCCGACCAGGCTGCCCGGGCTCTCCGAATCCTCGTGGCCGACGACAGCCCGGTCAATCAGGAAGTGGCGATCGGACTCCTGGAACTACGAGGTCATACGGTCGACATCGCCGGCACCGGCCGTCAGGCATTGGAAGCCTTCAAGCGTCAGGAATTCGATCTGATCTTGATGGATATCGAAATGCCGGAAATGGACGGTTTGGAGGCAACCGCCGCCATCCGCCAGTCCGAACAGTCCTCGCAGCGGTCGCCCGTGCCTATCATCGCCATGACGGCCCATGCCTTGAAAGGATTCCGCGAAGAGTGTCTCCGCGGGGGCATGAACGGCTACATTTCCAAGCCCATCCGCCCGGATGAACTCTTTGAAGCCATCGAAACCGTGGCGAGGGAAGCCGGAAGTCAACAGCCCGCGGTGTCCTGAACGCGCCCCCGCGGGAATGAAAGCGTCCCGGCCGCAATGGTATGCCCTGGAGGACCACGCTTCGTCGTGGCCTAAAGTACCGTCCACAAGCCACGGACGCGACGGAGCGCGTCCCTCCAGAAGGTTCAAGACATCCCGGATGTGACGGAGTGCATTCCTCCCGACGTGATGGAGGGCCGCGCTCCGTCGTGGCCGGGGGGGGGCGTTCCTGGGATCAACAGGGGGCTGACGCCACCCGCTCGGTTTGCAATCCCCAATCCCCAATCCCCAATCCCCAATCCCCAATCCCCGTGTCTGTCACTCGGTTTTCGGTGGTGGGGAGGTGGGGGGGCCGTTGGTGTATCGGGCGACAAGTGAGAGTAGTTGGGCCCGATCGATCGGCTTGCTCAGGTAGTCGTCACACCCGGCGGCCAAGCATTTCTGGCGTTCACCGGCCATGGCGTTGGCCGTCAGTGCGACGATGGGAGCCGTGTACTGGGCCGCCCGGAGCTGCTTGGTCAGCTCGTAGCCGTCGACGTGGGGCATCTGGATGTCCGTCAGGATCGTATCGAAGGCCTCTCCCTTCTTCCAAGCTTCGAGGGCGGTTTCCACGCCGGCCCGACCGTCGCCGACGATGGTGACGATTGCGCCGGCTTTTTCGAGGATGAAGCGGATGAGCCGTTGATTATCGGGGGCGTCTTCGGCCAAGAGGATTCGTTTACCCTGGAGTCGCTCCTGAATGGACCCGGCGTCGACGCGGCAGAACGAGCCTGGTCCTCCGGAGGCGATGTCATCTTTTTCCGACGACTTCCCTTGTTCGAGGGACCCGGTGGCGACGGTGACTTGGAAGGTGCTTCCCTTGCCGAGCTCGCTTTTCGCCTGGATGTGTCCTCCGAGTTCCTCCGCCAGGTACTGGCAAATCGTCAATCCGAGTCCGACGCCCTCGTACTTGCCGGCGTTTTCTGCCATTGCCTGCTTGAACGGCTTGAAGATGTCGTTGAGTTGTTCCGGCGCGATCCCAATGCCTGTGTCGCTCACCTCGAACTGGAGCACCGGGGCCGGGCCGTTGGCGCCGAGTAACCGGGTCTCGACGCGCACTCGTCCTTTCTCGGTGAACTTGATGGCGTTTTTAATCAGGTTGAATAGGATCTGCCGCAGACGGACCGGGTCGCTTTGAATGGTCTCCGGGATTGGCGGCACGACGTTGACGATTAACTCGAGGCCTTTTATTTCCGCTTCGGGTCGAAGCGCCTCGACGGTTTCGTTGAGGATCTTATCCGGCGAGCAGGTGACCCGCTGAACCGCCAATTGGCCTTTCTCGATCCGGGCGACGTCCAGGATGTCGTTGACGATTTCCAGCAGATGGGTGCCGTTTCGGAGGATGATCGGAAGCAATTCGGCAAACCGTGGCGGCAATGCGGTCGCATCGAGTTCCGAAAGGAGCTCCTCGGTGAATCCGATGACCGCTGTCAGCGGGGTTCGCAGTTCGTGGCTGACGTTGGCGAGAAACTCGCTCTTTGCCTTGGCCGCTTTCTCCGCGGCCTCGCACGAACGACGCAGCACGGCGTTGGCCTTTTCGAGGCTCGCGTGAGACTCTTTCAGGCTGGCCGTTTTCAGGGCGACTTGGTGCTGAAGTTCGTCGGCGTGTTGCTTGAGCTGATCGTGATAGGTTTTCACGAGCAAGGCGTTGCGGATGCGCGGCGCCAACTCGACAAAATTGACCGGCTTGTTCAAGAAGTCGGTTGCCCCCAGTTCGAATGCCTCGATTTTCGTGGCGACATGATCGACAGCGGTGAGGATAATCACCGGCAACCGAGCGGGTTCGAAAGACATGCGGACACCCTGGAGAATCTCCAAGCCGCTCGCCTGGGGCATCACTAGATCCAATAGGAGGACGTCCGGAACCTCTTTAATGACCAGTTGCAGCGCCGCTTGTGCGTCAATACAGGACACGAAGTTGCTGTATCCCATCTCGCTCAGATGGAACTCCACCAGATCGATCGTCGTCGGGTCGTCGTCGACGATCATGATCTTCGCGTCGTCGGTGGTCCATTCGGCGGACCGGGCCGACTCGGGATTGCGGATAGGCAGCATTGCTTCGTTCATCACCAGTCGCCTGGTACTGTCTTCCAGACGCACCCGGAAGCGGCATCCCCGCGGTCCGTTGTTTCCAACAGATCGCCGTGACGACACGCCGAGTCGTCCGACCGTTCAGTTTGTACATGCCGACGTCGCCCCAACGTCAGCAAGCCCCGAGCCAGCCCGTCATTCCAGCCGACTCGAATGTACTACGCAACTATAGATTGCCCTCCTGGTTCTGTTTCCTGCCCGAGGGGGTTCCGCCCAACCATCTGGCTGCAAGCGCGCTGATAACCATGGTCGCAACGATGATGCCACTTGTGCTTAAGCTGTGATTTATATGAATCATAAGGGTACATGAAGAGGTAAGACCATGTTTCTTGACGGGCTTGGTAAAACAACGTAGAGTCTGACGGGCTGGGACCGGAAAGAATGGGGATACCAGAGCAATGGGACAGGATACGGCCAAACCGGTCCTCGACAGGGAGGATCTGCTAACCCGCTGCTTGGGCAACATCGAGTTCGCCCAGCGGATTCTCTCCCGGTTTCGTGAGCGTTGCGCCGAGGATTTGGCGAGCCTTGAGCAAGCCGCCCAGGCAGGTGATGCCGACACGGCCGCCACGCTTGCCCATCGCATCAAGGGTTCCGCGGGCAATGCGTCCGCGCTGTCTATGCAGGCCGTTGCCGCCGCAATCGAACAGGCCGCCCGCCAGGGCACGCTCGGATCAGTGCAGGACGACCTACGAACCTTGCGGCACGAGTGGGACCAGTTCCTATCAGCGATGGGGCACTTCAGCTAGAGTGCCGACTCACCTGGTGGGAACGGATCTAGCCTGCTTGCCTGGAGCATCCGCGGAAAGCCTTTGGCGGCCTTCTGCGCCTGCTGGATGACTCCGCCTAACGATCCGATCCTTTCGTTTCTCATCCTTCCACCACAGCTTGGTGGGCTCGCCTGAAAATTACCTCGTTTGCGCGATCGTTACAACCGGGATACGCTGTCGTCGGACTTTCCCCCCAAGGGATGATCGTCTCAGAACGAGAATCCCCCCGTCCGATACCTCCCGATACCGTGTTGTTTTATCGCTAAGGGAATATCTTGGGCGTTGCCCCACCGCCTGATAAGGAGTAAGAGAAATGCGTCAAATCAGATCAACATTGGCCGTATTTGGTATTCTCGTATTGTTAACAGGCACGGTTCTGGCCGACGGGGTGACTCTCAATGGCGTCTCTCCCCGAGCCATCGGACGTGGTGGGACCAACATCGCTCATGCGGATAATGGCGCGATCCTGTATAACAATCCCGCGGCCGCGGTCAATATCGAGGGCACCACCTTGCTGGACATTGGCACCGACCTCGTGATCGGTGACTATCATTTTACCAACCCGAGAAACAATGCGGATGCTGACGTCAATCCGCTTCCCCTTCCTCAGGTTGCGTTGATTCGCAAGAGTTGCGACGGAAGAGTGGCCTGTGGTTTTGGAATTTACGTGCCCGCGGGCTTCTCGGAAGACTACGACATGAACGGTCCGCCCGCCTTGCCGGGGCGACATCACTACAAGTCGTTCGGATCGTTGATGAAGTTTCTGCCCGGGGTTGCGTTTCGGGTGACCGATCGGCTTTCTATTGGGGCGACATTTGGCGTGGCCGTGACGCACGACGAGATCGAGGGCCCCTATTGCCTGCAAGGCCCCAGCCCTCTGGCGGGCACGCCCCTCATGATGGATTTTCAGGGGACGGGTGCGACTTCCTGCTGGTCGGTCGGACTCCAATATGAACTGAGCGACGCCACGACGCTTGGCCTGACCTATGAAAGCGAGAGCTTTTTCCGGACTTCCGGCAGCACCCACGTCGATGTTCCCGGGCTGGGCGACTGCCGGTACGACTCGGAACTGAGAATCACTTGGCCGCGATCGCTCGGATTCGGGTTGCGTCACGAACTCTGTCCTCACCGCGTCGTCTCGATGGACGTGATCTGGTACAACTGGTCCGCCGCGTTCGACAACTTGACGTTCAACCTGACCAATCCGAACAACCCCGGTTTCATCCCGATCTTGGAACGCCTTCCCCTTCACTGGCAGGACTCCATTTCAGTTCGCCTGGGCTACGAACACGTTTTGCCGAACAAGCACGTTCTCCGATGCGGATATGTGAACCACCGCAACCCCATCCCGAACGGCACGATCACGCCTTACATCCAGGCGACCGCGGAACACGCCGTTTCGCTCGGTTACGGCTGGAAGTGGCGTGAGTGGAATATCGACTTCGCCTACATGTTCGCCTTTGGCCAAGAGCAACACGTTGGCGCCAGCGACCTGTTGGGCGCCGACTTCAGCAACAGCGTTCACCGGTCCCAGGTTCACGACATCTCGTTCAGCTTCATCCGGCACTTCTGATACTGATTCCAGGTTATCTCAGTGGTCCACCATCGGTTTCCCTTTTGAGGTAACAGATGTCCGGAACGTCAGGAACCATGTACTCTCAGAGAAGAATATGTAGTAGTGACTAGGCACGGGATTTCTATCCAAAACGTGGCATGTGCTGCATCAATTCGGTGCTGCGGTAATTAGGGCATTTTACCCAGGCATAATTGGCCATCTCTACGCATTCGCGTCTTGCCCTTCGTGGGGTACCCCGCCACCGGCTGATGCTGTTGACGTCGACGTTGACGGTGCGGGGCCGTGCTGCCTTCGCCACGCGTCATACGTTTCCTAACCAGTACATCCGGAGCATTTATCGCGCCCAAACCGTGTCCAACCCGTTAGTTACACGATTCCACACATTGACGTGCATCGTGCATTGATGTCACGATAGATGGACTGGTTGGTGTCGTTGGCACCGGAACTCCACTAAGCAATCGAGTGAGGCCGGGTACCAAATATTTACCCCCCGGTTAGCGGAGATTTGATTTTCGTCAATTGGTTGCGACATTATATCCTTTAGCATTTTTCGCTAAAAGTAGAAATCTGGAACCGGATTCGCTATAATCGAGTCTGGTTTCCAATTCGGCCCTTTCGGGCCGTATTCCCATGGAATAGGGGCAGCATGCCGGGCAAGCATGGAAACGTCGGGCAGCGATGAGGCAAGGTGGTCGTGTCAGGGGCATCACCTTTACAGCGACGAATACAACAATGGTCCCGCTGCCGCCGAAGTCTCGGCTCTTTGAAGAGCACGAGATCCCCACTGAGGGCTCCGATTATCTTCACGCCAAGATGATGCTGCCCAAGCCACCCGTCCTTCCGAAACGGTTGGTTGTCGTCCCCCC
>JAFGFF010000304.1 GCA_016931075.1 Pirellulales bacterium
GAGCGCCGAAATCACGCTGGCTAGGACGACCGCCCGACTGATGGTGTCGAACTCCCGGATCAACTCGGTTTCGTAGCGATCGTCCAGCGGCGAGAGACGCATGATCGTGCTGACCATCCGGGGGCCGTCGAGAAAGAAGTAGTACAGCGCGAGCACGAGGATGCACAACCCGACCACAAGACTCAGGGCGTACTTCGTCGTGCTCAAGATCAAAGGTGCCAGCCACTCCTGCACGCGTTTGACGATTTCCCCTTGCACCTCCTCGGACGACAGGTTCCATCCGAAATTGTCGTTGAGCCGCTCGACCTGATTGGCCAGAAACTGGGGATCGATCTGTTTGACGTCCAACTCCTGATAGATGGCGACCCCTTCGGAAGCGGCCATGAGAAAGATTGTCAACAGGGGGATCAGGAAGATCAGCAAGATAGACGCCGTGGTCAGCGCGGCGGCCAAGTGGTCGTGCTTGTCGCACTTGGCCACGAACCAGTGGTGCAACGGCCGGAACATGACCACCAGCAACACGGCCAGAAACAAAGGCAGCACAAACCCGGCCATGACTCGAAAGAACAAAAAGGCGATCCCGATCAAAATCGCCACCAGTACGACAAACGAGACGATACGCGACATGGCTAGACCTCCGTTTCGGGAGTTGGCGAACAAGACCACTTTTTTGTAGACGGCTGCGTCGTCCCCCTATGTATAGGGGATCTCCGGGAACCGTGTTGCCTAGGATAATACGACCACCCCGCCGCTTGGCGCTCCTCCCAAATTCTTAGTCGGCTGGCGCATCTAACGAATCAGTAAGGCAGCGTGTCTTTTGGATAGGTCCCCTTCGGAAAAAGACCACCCTGCCTGGGGAACTGCTGGTGGACACTGGTCGTCAGACTGCTATCGTAGTACGACTGCTCTTCAGTTCCCAGGCTTCCCGCCCCCCTCGCAAGAGCGGATGCCTGCGAGGAAGGCCCTGGGCATAAAACGCGATGGTCTGGACGGCCCGATTTGTCGCCTCCACCAAAACCGTTGTATAATGTGCCCCATGTTAGGGGCTGTCCCAATTTGCCTTTTCCTGTGGAGGAGCAGAGATGGCGGTGGATTCTGAAACGACCAAGACGGCGACGACCAAGACCCCAAAACCCAACCTCCAGCCGACACCGATAGTCAAGCAACAGGTGGACGAGTTCGCCCAGCGGGTCCAGACGATTCGCCGAGGGCTGCACGAAGTGGTGGTCGGGCAGGACGAAGTGATCGACCAGATGCTCGTCTGCGCGTTGACCGGGTCGCACGCGCTTCTGGTCGGCGTGCCGGGCTTGGCTAAAACGCTCTTGATCAAAACTTTGGCGGCTGCTTTCGACTGGAAGTACACGCGGATCCAGTTCACGCCCGACCTCATGCCGGCCGACGTGACCGGCTACGAACTGCTCGGACGCGGCGAGGACGGCGCGACGGGGCCCAGAATGGTCTTCCGGCCCGGGCCGGTCTTCGCCAATCTCGTGTTGGCTGACGAGATCAACCGGGCCGCGCCGAAAACCCAGTCGGCCTTGCTCGAAGCGATGGCCGAGCGGCACGTCACCGTAGGCGGCAAGACCTATCCGCTCGAAGAGCCGTTCCTCGTGGCGGCCACGCAGAACCCGATCGAGCAGGAAGGGACCTATCCTCTGCCCGAGGCCCAGCTCGACCGCTTCATGATGGAAATCCGCATCAGCTATCCGACGCCCGAGCAGGAAGAAGAGATCGTCATGCGCACGACCTACGGCGAGCCGGCGCTTTCCGAGTCGGTCCTGACGCGGGACGAATTTCTGCAGCTTCGCCGGTTGGTGCTGGCTGTGCCCGTCGCCGCCAACGTGGCCAAGACGGCCGTGGGCATCTGCACGGCGAGCCGGCCCGAGGCGCCTTCGTCGGACAGTTACATTCGCGACTACGTCTCCTGGGGCGCCGGGCCGCGTGGTTCGCAGAACCTGGTCCTGGCCGCCAAGGCCCGGTCGTTGCTGCTGGGTCGCTCGGCCCCGATCGTCGACGACATCGAGGCGGTCGCCCGGCCGATCCTGCGACACCGGATCATCGTCAACCATCGGGCGGTGGGCGACGGGGTCTCGTCCGAGGACGTGATCAAGCATCTGTTGGACGAGGTCGTCGCATGACCACGCAGGCCAAGAGTCGGTTTCTGGACCTGCACGCGCTGGCGACCCTCGAACACATGCGTTTCACGACGCGGCGGCGGATCGAGGGCGCGTACAGCGGGCGGCACCAGTCGCGCCAGGAAGGCGGGGCCGGCGAGTTCGTCGACTTCCGCGAGTACTCCGGCAGCGAAGACCTGCGGCGGCTGGACTGGAAGGTCCTGGCCCGAACGGGCAAAGCGTTCGTCCGCCTGCACCAGGACGAAACCAACCTGCTTTGCACGCTGGCCGTCGATACGAGCGGGTCGATGCTCTTCGGAGGGCGGAGCCGGCGCGACGCGACCGGCTCGAAGCTCGAATACGCCCAGTACCTGGCCACCGCGTTGAGCCACGTCATCGGGCGGGGGCAAGACCAGGTCGGCTTGGCCCTGCTGACCAACGAGCTGGTCGAGATGATCCCGCCGGGCGGGACGCTCTCGCACATCGAGCACGTCCAGACCGGCATCGAGCAGATCCAGACCCGGCCGACGACCCGAATGGCGCCGGCCTTGCGTCTGCTCTTCGAGCGGTCGCCCCGCCGGGGCGTCTTGTTGCTGTTGAGCGATTTCCTCATCGACGACCTCGAGGACGCCTTCGCCACGCTGCGGCTTTTCCGGCATCGCAACTGGGAGGTCGTCGTGCTGCACCTGGTTCATCCCGACGAGGAGCGGCTGCCCGAGGGCACGGCCTACCGGTTCGAAGGCATGGAGAACGAAGGTCACGTCTCCTGCTCGCCGGCGGCCATCCGCGCGGCCTATCAACAGCGGTTCGCCGCCCATCTGGCCACCGTCCGCCAGATGGCCCTGGCCGGAGGGGCCGACTATCGCCGCCTCTCGACCGCCGTCCCCTACATGCAGATATTGGGAGGCTTCCTGATCGAACGCGCTGGATAACACCCGTAGGCCGGGTCGTGACCCGGC
>JAFGFF010000305.1 GCA_016931075.1 Pirellulales bacterium
GGAGAAAGGCTCTCCACCGGCGGGCTCTTTTTGATACCTGGCGAACCAGGCTCTGCGGATACCCGCTTGACGCCCTCGAACCTAGCAAATCGCTTGGCAAATTGCAAGCTTTCTTTTTAGGCCACCCGTGAAACTTTCACAGCCCCCCGTGTGTAGCCTGTCACGAGTCAATCGGGGACACCTGGTCTCATTTCGCTGAACGCTTATCACCGGGTTTGGTGTATTTCGTAAGGGCCACGATAGCTTTGCTATCGGGGGACCATCAGGCCAGGGAGGCGTGGAACCGGCGTGGGTGGGACGATTGACGGGCATCCTGCCCTATGGCATTCTAAGCAGTATGGAGTACGAAAAGGATTCCTAAATAGTCCTGACCTTTTCGGTTGTTTTCGGTTCCCGGTTCCTTACCGGTTCCGTCACTGGCAATTGTGATCAATCAACCGTCCTGCATGTTAAGGGTAAACATGGGCATATACAAAAACATCTGGCTGTGCATTAGTCTCTGCCTGGTCCTCGGATGTACGGACCAGACTCCGAAACGTGGGGATACGGCCGCCCCTGAATCAGAAAGTTCGGCTGGATCGAAGACGCCAACAACGATCAACGGCAACGATCCGAAAGAAGTTATTCGCAGGGCTATTGCGGCATTCGGTGGCGATACGGCCCGCAATAAGTTGAAAAACTGCAGGCTGTCCGCTCGTTGGGTGGCGACAATGCCGGGGGTGGGCGTTGACAATACCGTAATAATCGAGGACTGCTTCTGCTATCCTGACAAATGGCGGCGGACAGCACGTCAAAGCGTGGATGGCGCGGAAATGATGCTCTCTGTGCTGAACGGGAATAGTCACTGGGCTAGGATTGCCGGCAAGAAGGTTCAGGAACTGCCGTTACCGCAGGTCGACATGCGAAAGCCGGCCATCCTACTCACTCTGGACCGTCTTGCGAGCTTGCTGGAATCCCAGCAGGAGATCGTCGTTGGGGCGGACAAGCAAATCGCAGGAAAGACCTTGATTCCGTTGACCCTTACCACCGGTCAGTGCCAGAGTACAACGTACTTCGACCGAGCCACCGGTTTGATTGCGATAGACACGAAGAACATCGTGCCTAATATGCATAGCTCACCGGAGACTTGGAAGAAAGAAGGCCCAGTGGAATCGGAAACAATGTATGGGGACTACAAGAACTTCGAGGGAGTGATGTTGCCTACGCGCATGATCGTGTCTCAGGCTGGCAAGACCGTTCTCGATATGTCGATACTTCAAGTCGAGTTCCCCTCCAAGTTCGACGCCCATACTTTCGATAAGCCTGACGAAAAGTAGAATCGCCTCACCGGGAGGAGGGAAGGCGCAAGGTCACGGCACCGGGGGAATAAAAGGGTCGTGAGTTTATTGTTATTCTGTTACCGACAGAACGGCCAACCCAAACAAAGACTCCGGATTCTATAAGGTTTTTGGAGATATGATTATGGTGGCTCTTCTGTCCTGGATGCGAGTGTCTGGGATGCTCTGCATTGCCCTTGGACTGCTAATCGGCGTGAATGCGATCCTGTCTGGGGCAACAGCGTTTGGCTCAGGCATTGTTGGTGTTGTCGCCATGGTCGTGGCAGGTATCATCAGCGTCTTGTGTGGCTGTTGGGTTGTCTGGAAACACAACTAGGTGTCCTAGTTCAGTGTCTGAGTCCAGCGACCTTTGATAACCGACGTGAAGGAGGTTGGAGGCAGGCCAGGAGGCAGTATACTATATACTATCGGCTGCACAGTTAATGTGCGTGCTTTGCCGTCGATGTGCTGCTTTACGGCCGGATCGGCTCCCGTGGTTAGTGGAAAACGTTCCTAGGCAATGCAGACCTCGATAAGGGAACCATCGTGAGCAGCTCATCGAACGAAAAAAGGGGGCGATTAACGAGGCGGCAGGCCCTTGGGCGAGCTGGCCGGGGTTTGGCGGGCTTGACGGGCTTGGCGTATGTGGCAGGCGGCGGGGCAGGGAACGCCGCGGATGCGGCAACGCCGGAGCCGGCGTCGCAAGCCGGGCGGCTTGGCAGCGAGTGGGGCCCGGCGGAAAGACTGCGGGTGGCCACGTGTCAGTTCCCCGTCAGCGACAAGATCGCCGAGAATGCGAAGAACATCCGCGATTTCCTGCGCCAGGCGGCCAAGGCCGAAGCCCATCTGCTTCACACGTCGGAGGCCAGCCTGTCTGGATACGCAGGCATCGATTTCTTTTCCTTCCAGGGTTACGACTGGAACGCGCTCCGCAAGGAGACCGCCGCGCTCGGCGAGGAGGCCAAGAAGTTGGGGCTCTGGCTGGTTCTCGGCTCGGCCCATTTTCTGGATGCGAAGACCAAACCGACCAATTGCCTGTACCTGATCGATCCTCAAGGCCGGATCGTCGACCGCTACGACAAGTGCATGTGTACTCCCAGCGATCAGAAGCACTATTCCTCCGGAAATCGCCTGATGACCCGCGACATCCGCGGCGTGCGGATCGGTTTGGCCGTCTGTTATGACATTTGCTGGCCGCAGATCTACATGGCCTATCGCGAGAAGGGCGTGACGCTGATGCTCCACTCCTTTCACAACGCGCGCGGCAAGGGCCCGAACTGCCTGGACGTGCTGGCGGTGCGTCAGGTGCCCACGCGCTGCGCCGACAATCGCCTCTGGGCGGTGGCCAACAACTCCTCGCAGCCGTACTCGCACTGGGGTTCCTTTGTCGCCCGGCCGGACGCCACGATCGCCCGGCAATTGAAGCGCAATCAGCCCGGCCTGCTGATCCATGATTTCCCGGACGGTCTGTCCGAGGGCGGCTGGTTTCATAATGCCCAGCCCCTGAAACTTCGCGACGACGCAATCATGACCTGGGGAACGCCCAGCCACCATCCGCGACAGGCCGACGGTCAAGCGGAGCCATAGCAACGCTGCTCCGTGCCGCGCTATTTCAGATTACTGACCTTCGCATAAGTAGTGAAGTCAAGCCGATGAAACGAATCTGGAGGGCCACGCTCCGTCGTGGCCGGGCGTTCCGGATGACGCGGCCACGACGGAGCGTGGCCCTCCGGGTGTAGGGTATCACTACTTATGCGAAGCTCATATAGAAAGCGTATTACGGCCGACGATCCCCCGTCCAGCGGGTGGAAGTCTCGCCGTGCCCCTTGCCCGAGTCGGGGAGCGACGTGCCCGGCGAGGTTTTCCGTCGGCTGGAACTTCTCCGGGGCCTGCGCCGTCCAACTCTGGAAAAGGCTTTGGGTTAGGGTTATCAGTACGTCGGTGGAGGAACCATCATGGGCCGTACCGAGCAGATAGCTGTTTGTACACTTCTCTTCCTCTGTGCCGGCACGGTGTTCGCAGACCGCTTCGGCGCCGCGGCGGAGCCGGACGCAACCGCCGGGCCGATCGGCCACTGGGAAAAGCTCCCCCCGCCGCCCGGCCGGTCGATGGGCATCGACCAAATCGCGCTGGAGTCCCACAACACCCTCTGGATCATGGCCGGCACCGGGGTGCACTACTGGACCGGCGACGGGTTCCGTCCCCCGGCCGGCGACGCGCTTCGCGCCGGGCAGTATCTCACCGGACTATACGGCGGCTGCGACCGGCCGCTGTTCGCCTCCCAACACGGCACCGAGGAGAATCGCGGCAAACTCTACCGACTCAGCGACGGCCGGGCCTTGTATGAAACCGATTTCTATTTCGAAGTGACGCACGAATATCCGGATCTGTACGTCTCCAAGTCCGGGCTGTTGTTCAACTCCGCCCGCGACGGCCTGGCCGTCTATATCAACGGCCAGTGGAAGCAGACCGGTGCGGCGGTCCGCTTGCGGAACTCGCTGGTGTTCGACACCGGCAAGACCGTCCACTTCTTCTGCGAGGGCAAGCTTCATTCGATAGATGCGGACGGCCACGCCACCCAGCGGGAGCTCGCCACCTCGATCCAAGTGGAGACGACCCCGGGAAGGCACGTCGCCCCCGGGGCAATCTGGGGCCGAAACCGAATGCTCCTGTTCGACCATGACGCCAAGGCGCTGCGTGCCTTCAACCTCGACAGCGGGGCTGAGGTCGACGTCACGGACGTCAACGCCCAACTGCCTTACAAATGGCTCTACGGCTTGCGGAGCACGGACGACGGGTCGGTATGGTTTCGGGCGTTCGACGAAAAGCGGTCGGCTTACGTCTTGCACCGCATCTCGCCCGACGGAAAGGTCACCTCGCCCGAGCAGGCGGTCGTCTTGGGAGCCGGGTGTACCATATTCTCGAAGCATCCTTACGGCACGCTGACCGCATCGGACGGGGCCATTTGGTTCGCCTTGAACGAGCAGGGCATCCTCCGCTACCGGAACGGCCGTGTCGAGGAGTTCGATGACCGGGTGGGCTACCAGCTCGGTGGCTGCCGCTATCTGTTGGAAGATTCGCGAGGCCGGATCTACGCCGCATCGTCCTACGGGGTCTACACATTCATCCCGGAGCATCTGGCCACCGAAGGACGGACCAGACCCCGGCGTCCCAGCATTCCTACCAAGGTCGCCTGGAAGCACGCGGTCGAGGTCTCGGGTGGCTGGAGAGTGGGCGGCAAGATCGTGTTGCTCGGCGCCAGCTACCGCGTCCTCCCGATCCTCGACGCGGCCACCGGCCGTCCGCTCTCCGAGCCGAAATACGGCCCGTTCTTGTCGGACTACGCCTGGTTCGGGCCCGCCCGCCGTCCCGGCGAGATGCTCTTGTCGAACGCCAAGGAGATTCTGCTGGTCGAAACGGCCGGCGGCCAGGTCCGGCAGACGACTCCCTACAAGCTCGACTACCGCATTGCCCCGGTCCCACTGAAAGACGGTTACCTGGTCGTCAAGGGCTACCGCGGGTCCCACCTGGTGCGGATCGACCAAGCCGGCAACGAAATCTGGGATTGCCAACTGCCGGGCTACGTCATGCTCCATCCGGCGGTGTTCGGGTCGTTTGCGGTCGTGCAGACCCGGGGCGGAAGCTACGGCGGACAGGCTACCTCGGGCGTCGACCTGAATACCGGCAAGCGGTTGTGGTCGGAGACGGTCAACGCCTACGGCAGCGGGGCCGCCTTCGGCGACGACGCGACGTACGTCATCGAGGCCGACACGTGGCTCTCACCCGAGGCGACCGAGGGCTGGCTTATCTGCCGCAAGCCGACAACCGGCGAGCGACTCTGGCACTACCGGCGCGAGAACAACACCATCAGCCACTGGCCGGTAGTCGATCGTAAACGAAATCGCGTGTTCGCCGTCTTCAACCGCGGAGAGGTCGTCTGCCTCGACGCTCTCGACGGCCGCGTCTTCTGGGAAACCCGCCTGCCGGAAGGGCCCTTCGAGACGAACGGCGGTCGATCGTACGATGCCTACTGGCCGGTGATCGACTGCCACGACGACCTGGTCCTGGTCGTCGACCGAAACATGGTCCTCCACCTGCTCGAAGTCGACAAGGGACAATACCAGGCAAGCCTTGCCCTGGCCTCGGCTTCCCACAAGCACACGCAAAAGGCGGGCCGGGTCGAGCTCATCACCATGCCCTCGATCGAGGGAGAGAACCTCATCGTGGTCACCAACCAGGGCGTGGTCGCCTATCGCATCGCGGAGTTTTTCGAGCAGCCCCAGTTGGCCCAAGTGCCGTCGGACTAACCGACGCGCGATTCCAACCCGGTCACGCAGGGCACGCCCTCCTCGTGCACTTCGGGGCTGACAGGTCAGGGAGCAGCTCTGCATCGATCGCATGCCGCCGCCACGTCGACTTAGATGAGCATGGCACCCGGCTAGGGGAGGAGGGAAGGAGCAGGATTACGGTATCGCAAGATCTTTTCTCCCCCAAGTGCAACCGTTATAGTCCATCATGTCTGAAGTTCCCCCATTTATACCGATTCTAACGTGATCCTGCACTCGACCGCCTGTTTACCCTGCGGGAAAACAGGCTATTCTTTGCTCCGTGCCGTGCTATTTCGGATTTGAAAGCGTATTACAGGAGAACTCGTCATGAAGAAAGCGCTGCTCTTTTCGTCGTTGAGCGCAGGTCTCACGCTCGTCCTGCTGATCGTCTTGTTTGCTCGTCAGTCCGCCCTGGCCCAGGACAAGGCTCCGCCTGAGGGCCCGAAGTGGGAATACAAAGTGCATACCTTGATCAGTGCCGAACGTGATGCCAAGGGCACGGAAGCCGTGCTCAACCGGGTCTTCGGCGCCGGCGGCTGGGAACTCTGCGGCACCACCATCCGTTCGGAGAAAAGCAGCAACGATTCAACGACCACCATGTTTGTCTTCAAGCGAATCAAGCGCTGATCGCCCGGCTGGGGGTGAACTGAGTGCGACGGCTTCCGAAAGCGAACAGCGGAGCGATAAGTGATGGATTTGGATCCGATTAGCTTCCTCGTGTTGTTTCCGCTGCTGTGGTGCGGCGTGAGTTTTCTGTTGGCGTATCTTGGGGGTTGGGCCAGGTTGGCTGCAAGGTTTCGGGCTGTCGATGCGCCGTCGGGAAAACGGCTGGTCATGCAACCGGGCCAGATCGGCATGGTCCGTTACTCGTCCTGCCTGACACTGCATCTTGCGGAAGACGGCCTTTACATGGCGGTCTTCCCGCTCTGGCGTATTGGTCACCCTTGCTTGTTCATTCCATGGAACGAATTCCACAACCTGCGGCGAACAAAGAGCCTGTTCGTCGATTTTGTGAAGGCCTCCATCGGAAGCCCGCCGATCACGACTGTCGTACTGCGACCGCGCGTCTTTCCGCCGGAGTTCTTAGCATCAGAACTGGAGCGGGTAGCCCAAACCAGTGACTTTTGACAACTGAAGGCTATTGCGAGAACGCTAATTGCCGCTAATTCACGCTCATCTGGAACCCATTAGCGTGAATTAGCGGAAATTAGCGTTCCCATTGTCGGCGCCCGGCGTGATTTATTTGTGATTTTATTGTGTCCCTTCTTTCGTGCCCTCTGTCGTGCGAGCTGGAAACGAAAGGGGGCGTCAACATTGTGCCTTCCCTCGGAATGCTTGTGAAAGGCACTGCCCGCGAGTAGACTATTCTATTAATGATGGTCCTTCCTTGCCCGAGATGCCATATGCTGCTGGCGGTGGTCCTTCCTTCGGGCGTTGTGACAGTGGGAATCTCCGAGGAGCACGCTATGTTTCGAGTCTTGCGCATCACGGTTTTGGCACTTCTCTTGTCCATGGTCTGCCGGCATTCGATGGCCGATCCGACGAAAGCCGTGGACCCGCCGAAAAAGGGCGTTCAGTATTTCGCGTACCCGGCGGTTGAAGATTCTTATGGGGTGATCGCGACGTGGTACGGGGGGCTCAACGGGCAGTGCGACTTCCGTGTCCGCGTAGCGGCCGAGACGCTCAAGCGATATCCGTGGGCCGATCGCCCGACGGCCATAACACCCGGGCCGTGCTACGTGTTCAGCGGGCATTGGACGATCTCGCCCGAGGGCAAGATCACGCCGAAGATCAAGCTGGAGGATTGGCACAACGGCGATTTGGGTCAGCGGTCGGCGTATGTCATTGGAAGTCTGGTGAACTACTATCGCTATTCGGGCGACCCGGCTGCGATCGGGCCGATCACCGTCAACGCCGACTACCTGTTGGACTATTGCCAAACGCCGGCCGACCACCCTTGGCCGAATTTCCTGATTAGCTGTCCGACCCATGGCAAGGCCTATCGTCGCGCCGACCCGAAGGGCCATATCCAGCTCGACTACGCCTGCCAGGTCGGGCTGGCCATGGCCGACGCCTATCGGCTGACCGGCGACAAGCGGTATTTCGACGCGATCAAGCATTGGGCCGACCTGCTGGCCAAGCACTGCAATCCCAGGCCCAAGTCCGGCGCCGCGCCGTGGACACGCTATGCCAATCCGAAGGGCATCCGGGGCATCGGCAATAAAATGACCGGCGGGGTGGTGCTCGTGCTGTTGTTTCTGGACGACGTCATTCAACTGGGCTACACGGGCGAGGACGGGGCCTTGTTGAAAGCCCGGGACGCCGGCCAGCGCTACTTGAAGAAAGAACTGCTGCCGAAGTGGACGGAAGATCCGACCTGGGGCCACCATTTCTGGGACTGGCAGAATCCCAGTTGCACGGTGATCCTGCCTTGCTTTGCGTCGCAGTACATGATGGACCACCCGGACCGGTTCCCCAACTGGCGCAACGACTGCCGCAACATCATCACGCTGTTCTTCGCCCGCGCGACGGTCGATCCCAAGGCGGAAGGCGACGTCTACTCCGGCGCTTGGGCCTTGCCCGAGTCGAGCGGCTGCTGCGTTCTCTCGCTTCAGTATTCGACTCAATTGCTGGCTGCGTACCTGTTGCGCTACGGCCAGACGGCCGACAGCGACTGGGCGGACGAGCTGGGCCGGCGGATGACGATCATCGGCACCTACGATGCGCACGAAAACGGCGTGGTCGAGGACTTGATCCACGGCGGGTTCCGCGTGAGCCGGATCTGGTTCAACCTGGCCCATCCGTTCCCCATGAAGTTCACGCTGGACAGCATGGCGTGGCGGCCGGACCTGTTCGGCGCGGCCCGCGAGAACCACATCATGCGGAGCAGTTCGGTCGTGACGTCGGTCGTCTATAGCAAGGGCCGGATCGAATACGCGACCTTCGCCGACCCGGGCCGGCAACTCGACGTCTTGCGGCTGGCGTTCGTGCCGAAGTCGGTCACGGCCGACGGGCAAGCACTTACGCCGGTTAGTGGTGAAGCACTGCAGGCCAATGGATACACCGTCCGCCCGTTGGAAAACGGGGACTGTATCGTCACGATTCGCCACGACGGAAAAACACGAATTGTGGTTAAAGGCGACGACCCGCAAGAGATGGTCGACGACGACGCACTGCAATACACGGGCAAGTGGGACGTCGTCGAGGACACGGCCGCCTACCAGGGCAAGCTGCACCGGGCATCGACGGCCGGCAGCGAGGCCACGTTCACGTTCGACGGCAATCAGGTCCGGCTCCTCGGCCGGGCAGGGCCCAACGGCGGGAAGGCCGACATCTATCTCGACGGCGTGAAGCAGCCGGCCGGGCTGGATTGTTGGTGCCCAGAGCAGCGTGACCAGCAGGTGCTCTACTACAAAAACGGGCTGAAACAGGGCAAGCACACGCTGAAGGTCGTCGCTCTGGGCAAGCATAATCCGATCGCCAAGGGCACGGACGTCTACGTCGACGGCCTGCAATGGTCGGCCGCCACCGGGGCGACCGGCTTCGGTTCCGGCGAAGGGCCCACAGGGCCGCAACGCGTCATCTTCGGCTACAAGAACCGCAAGGACTACATCGATTCGCAAGGCCACGCCTGGCGTCCGGCCACCGAGGTGTTCATGCGTCTAAAGCAGTTCGCCGACCTCGTGCCGATCGCTTTCTGGACCGAACCGCGTGCCGAGAAGGTCCTCGGCACCAAGGACCCGGAACTCTACCGCTACGGCATGCACGGCAAGGATTTTACGATCCATTTCACCGTGTCGCCCCGCCAGACCTACAACGTCCGCATCAAGCTGGCTGAGATGCAGAAGCCCAAAAAGCCGGGCCAATTCGCCACGAGCATCCAAATCCAGGGCAAGAACGTCGTCCGCAACCTGGACGTCGCCGCCAAGGCCGGCGGCTACGGCCGCGCGCTGGACCTCGTCTACCCTAACATCCACCCCCGCAACGGCTTGATCTCCATCCGCTTCTTCAGCCCCAAAGGCCAATCGGCCCTGGCCCAAGCGATCGAGATCGTGCCGGGGGATGCACTGGACGGAAAGAAGTAAGCCGGCATTGGCGTCCGGCATTATGCAAGATTAGTAAAATCCGTATTGTCGATGTTCGATCGGGTGCCATGGGCGGCTTGTCCGCCCTTGCCTGGAACCGCAAGGGCGGACAAGCCGCCCATGGCACCCGGCGATACCGAAAGTCAAGCTATCGGCGTCATCCGGCCCGCTCTCGTGTTCGTGGGCGTCACTTGTTACTTCTTCGGCCTGTCGATTTCCGTCGGCTTGCGGTAGTTAATGCCCGCAGCGTCGAGGCGTTTGAGGTGGGTTTGCAGGCGGTGGAAGAACTCGGCGTAGTCGCGGCCTTCGGCGGGCTCGGCGGACCAGGCAACCTCGCTCATGGCACAGGCACGGGGATAAGTCTGGTAGAGAACGTGGGGAAAGCTCTTCATGAACTCGCACCACTGAGTGCCCTGGACGCCGAGAACCAGGTTGGGATCGATCCGTTTGACGTAGTCGGGCAGCGGCTGCAGTTCGTAGGCCTGACGGAGCGTGACCATTCGGTGATCGGGGAAACTCTCCGGCTCGTCTTCCGTCTTGGGCGACTGCCAATAGTCGAAATAGCAGTGGGCCGGCGGGGTCATCACGAGGCGCTGCCCATGGGCGGCGGCCATTTCGATTTGTCGGCGGGCCTTGCGGTTGACGCGGTAGCACATGCCGATGGCCCCGGGCTTGGTCCCGCTTTCAAGAATCTCGTTCCAGCCGACGAGCGTGCGGCCCTTTTTGTCGAGGTAGTCGGCCATGCGGCGGACGAAATAGCCGTGCAGCCCGGTGACGTTCTCGAGCCCCTCGTCCTTCATCCGTTTCCGGCAGGCGGCGCACTTCTCCCAGTTCTTCTTGGTGCATTCATCCGCGCCGATGTGGATGTACTGGCTGGGAAAAATCTCCAGCATCTCCTCCAGGATGTTCCGCAGGATCTCGTAGGTCTCTTCCCGGCCGGGGCAAATCTCGCCGCGGTCGGGCCCTGTCAAGTCGACCGTGCAGCCGCACTCGGGACAACCTCGCAAAAGACCGCCGGCGTGGCCGGGCATCTCGATCTCGGGCACGATCGTGACAAAACGCTTCCGAGCGAAGACGACCAGCGATTTTAGCTCGTCCTGCGTGTAATAATGGCGAGCCAAGTCGTAGTACGTCTGGTTCTTCTCGCGTCGCGGGTCGGCCGCGTTGAGTGCTTTCTCCGGAGTCAGGTTCGGATACCGCCGCACCTCAACCGTCCAATTACTGTTGTCGGTGAAGTGGATCTGCAGGATGTTCAATTTGTGAATCGCCAGATAATCGACGTACTGCTTCAACTCGTCGATCGTCCAGAAGTGCCGGGCTGGGTCGATCAACAGCCCCCGCCATGCAAACCGGGGCTTGTCCCGGATCGTCGCACAGGGAACGACCAGTTTCTCGACGGGAAGTGCCTTCGAAACATTCGGCTTGTCGGCCGGGCGCGGCGTAGCAACCGTCTGCCGGCCGCCCAACTTCCCTTCGACGATCGCCGGCGCGCGGAATGCCTCGGGCGGCGCGAGTTGCAGGAGCGTGATCCCGCCGTAAAACGCCCCGGCCGCCTTCGCAGCGCGGATGACCACGCCGTTTTTCCGCACGACAAGCGTGTAGCCTTCCTCGCCCAGGCCCGGGTCGGCTCCAGTGGTTGTCATCAGGATGGCCCCAGGCACGGCGTCGGCGGCGTCGGCGGCGTCGGAAGGCCCGGCCGCGACTTTCTCTCCAAAAGCCAGTGACAACCGACCTGCCAGGTAATCGGCCGCGTCGGCCAAGCGTGCGTCCCCCTTCGTATAGAGAACCTTTGTCGCAGGCCCAATCGTGAACTCGCCCGATTCGATCTTCACCTCGACCGGCTGCGGAACGAGAGCCGGCCCCTCGGCGGCAATCGATGGGGATGCGAAACACGTAAGAAAGAAAATCAGCCCGGCCACCATGGCCGAAATGAAAATGCAACAGAACGAACGACAACCGGCGATCACAGCAGGTCTCCTGAATAAAATGGGGAACACTGCCAATAGTCTAATCCCGGTAGCCGTGTAAAAGAACGGAGACACTTCGATAATGGGGACATTCCGCATTATCACCAATAAAATATGAATAATGTCAGAGTGTCCGCGGGAGCGTCGGCCTTTGAACTCGGTGCGGCGGAGCAAGGTGAGGCCCAACGGGTGGCCCTGGATGAGGAATCATCCGGGGCCACCCTCGGCCAAGCTGTTCTCAATGAGAAAGGACTCCGCCCTGTTCATGGTAGGACGGTGAACAGCGCTCTGGCCCCATGCTGGACTCCATGCGAGCTGTTCTCGAATTAGGACTGCTCGTTCCCGGCACACGGATGCTCTTTCACATCACCGTGGCACTTTTCGACCTGTTCGGGCGGACACTTCTGAGGATCGTCCTTCAACTGATCCGGCCTTTGGCAGCCTTCTTTCTTTTTGCAGCAGCAACACATGATCTTGATCCTTTCGTTTCTCGGCACCTCGGGTGCTTCGGGTCCAACAGTTGATCGATTGACTCTCGCCACGTAGCGAGCGTCTCTTCATTCAGGCGGTAGTGAACATAAAGCCCCCGCTTCTCGTCGATCACCAGCCCGGCGTCCCGCATCACTCGCAGATGTTGCGAGACGGCTCCCTGTGTCACATCCAGCCGCGCGGCCAGCGCGTTGACGCATAAAATGCGCTCTTTCAACAGGCACAGAATCTGCACGCGGGTGTCCACCGCGAGGACTTTCAGGACGCGAGCAAGTTCTTTGGGACCGTTCATGGTCACGACCTCAACCACGATCAACTGTATCAGTATCCGCTAATATATTAATACCTTGCCCTGGCGTCAAGAGGCCCCCGGTCAGGCAAAAAGCAATGGCAGTCATGCCGGGTGCCATGCCCCCCTCCCTTTTTACCGTTTGAAGAAGTAGAATATCCGCTTTCCCTCTTTTGCTCTTGTCCTCGTTTGCTCCCATGGACAAACGCGACGTCATCCGGCTGGTCCTCGAAGGAAAACGGCCTCCGTACGTGCCGTGGGCGATGGGGTTCACGAAAGAGGCCAAGGAGAAGTTGCAGACGCACTACGGCTGCGGGCAGGAGGAGGAGGTCGACGGGGCGGTCGGCAATCATCTCCTCAGGCTCGGCAGCGATATCGGGTTCTTCGACAATCTGGGCGGCGACCGGGTGCGGGACGTGTTCGGCGTGGTGTGGGACCGGTCGATCGACAAGGACATCGGCAACGTCGAGGGCTGTGTGTTGCCCGAGCCAACGCTGGCCGGCTATTCATTCCCCAATCCGCTCGACGGGCGGTTCTTCGACGCGATTCCGGAGAAGATCGAACGTTTCGGCGATCGGTTCCGCGTGTTCCAGATCGGATTCTCGCTGTATGAACGCGCCTGGACGCTTCGCGGGATGGCGAACCTGATGATGGATTTTTTGGAGTATCCAGGCTTCGTCAAGGAGTTGCTGCGGGCCATCGCCGACTACAACATGGCCCAAGTACGAGAAGCGCTGCGATACGATATCGATGCGGTCTATTTCGGCGACGACTGGGGGCAACAGCATGGGCTGCAGATGGGACCACGGCTCTGGAGGGAGTTTATCCTGCCGGAGCTGAAGCGGATGTACGGCACGGTCCGCGGTGCCGGCAAGTTCGTCATGATCCACTCGTGCGGCGACGTCGATGGGCTGTTCGACGACCTGATCGACGCCGGGCTGAACTGCTTCAACCCGTTCCAGCCGGAAGTGATGGACGTCTTCGATCTGCTGCCGAGATACCGTGGCCGGCTGGCATTCTACGGCGGCCTGTCCACGCAGCGCACGTTGCCGTTCGGCACCGTCGAGCAGGTCCGCGAGGAGTCGCGCCGCCTGCTCGACGCGGGCAGAGACGGCGGCTACATCTTCGCGCCGGCCCATGACGTCGAAGGCGACGTCCCGCTTGAAAACATGCTCGCCGCCATCGAAACGGCACAGGCCCAGGTTTCAGATTGAATCTCTGCAAAGGAAAACGCACCATGAGACCTATACTGGCCGTCACACTATTCCTGGGGTTGTCTGCGGCTGCCTTGGCCGAGGACGTTCAAACGACCGATACAACAAAATCACACCGTTGGTCCGTCGAGCGTGCCCAGCGGTGGTATGCCGAGCAGCCTTGGCCTTGTGGGCTGAACTACATCCCGGCCAACGCCGTCAGCTATACCGAAATGTGGATGCCCTACTGTTTTGACGCGGAGTTCATCGACAAGGAACTCGCACTGGCCGAGAAGATCGGTTTCAACTGCGTGCGCGTCGTCTTGCCGTTCGTGGTTTGGGAGCACGACCCAAAGGCGTTCAAAGAGCGGTTCGGCCAGTTTCTCGAACTCTGCGACCGGCGGGGGATCAAGGTGATGCCGGTCTTTTTCGACGACTGCGCGTTCGGCAGCGATCCGAAACTCCAAAATCCGTGGTACGGGCGGCAGCCGGACGTGGTCGAGGGCTGGTACGCCAGCGGCTGGACTCCCTCGCCAGGCCACGACATGGTCCGCGATCCGAAGACCTGGCCGAGGCTCGAACGCTACGTCAAGGACCTCCTCGCCACCTACCGCGACGACAAACGTGTCTGGGTCTGGGACCTTTACAACGAGCCGGGCAACGGCGGACTGGGCGCCGTGTCGCAGCCCTTGGTCGAAAAGACGTTCGCCTGGGCACGCGAGGTGAACCCATCGCAGCCGCTGACGGTCGGGATCTGGAGCAACCGCTATAAGAAACTCGACGAATTTCTCCATGCCAACAGCGACGTCATCACGTTTCACAACTACAGCAGCGCCAAGCACCTTGCCCGGCAGATCGAGGAGTTGAAGAAGCGGGGCCAGGGCCGGCCGTTGATCGCCACCGAATGGCTCAACCGCGTCTGGGGTTCGAAGACGAGGGAGTGTCTCCCGGTTTTCGAGCGTGAAAACGTCGGCTGTATGCACTGGGGCCTGGTCAACGGCAAGACCCAAACCCATCTCGGCTGGGGTTGGCGTCCCGGCCGCCCCGCCCCGCCCGTCTGGCAACACGATCTTTTTCACGGCGATTATAAGCCGTATGATCTGGAAGAAATAGATCTTTTCCGGAAGGCCATCCGTTCGGCCAAAGAGAAGAAGGAATGAAGAGATGACCGTCACTTAATGTCCCCGGCCTCACGATCTCCTCCTTGCGATAAGGCATCCCTATGGACCAGAGAGCATTTCAGGACTACTACCCGGACGCACTGAGCCATTGCTACGGTTGCGGCCGGTTGAATGAACGCGGTCTACAAATAAGGAGCTATTGGGACGGTGAGGAAACGGTTGCCCATTTTCACCCCGAACCCTATCATATGGCGGTTCCAGGCTATGTCTACGGCGGCCTACTGGCTTCCCTCATCGACTGTCACGGCACGGGAACGGCTGCCGCGGCGGCCTATCGAGCTGAGCGTCGAGCGATGGATACGCAGCCGCCCATTCGCTTCATGACAGCATCGTTGCACGTGGACTACCGTCGTCCCACGCCCCTGGGTGTGGCTCTGGAGATCCGTGGCAAAGTCAAGGAGATCCGAGGCCGCAAGGTCGTGGTGTCTGCCACGATCTCGGCAAATGGAAAAGTGTGTGTTCGGGGAGAAGTGGTAGCCGTTCAGGTTCCTGAGCGTTGGATGCAGACACTCGTGTGAAGCGGACGTGTCGACAACAGTATTTCAAATGGAGTGCAGAAAATGGAAGGCACACCAAAGGTGTCGGATAGGGTTGGCCGGATATCCAAATCCGCCATACACGAAATGACAAGATTGTCGAAGAAGGTCGACGACGTGGCGTTCTTGTCCTGGGCCAAGCCGACTTCCGATACGCCCGACCATATCAAGGACGGCGCAATCGCCGCCATACGGGAAGGGCTGGTCGGGGGCTATAGCGAGAATGCCGGCCTGCTGGAACTGCGGGAAGAAATCGTCAGGAAACTCAAACGGGACAACCATGTCGACACCGACGTCTCCCAAATCATGGTTACGATCGGAGCCATCGAAGGATTGGCGGCTGCCGTCATGGCGGTGGTGGATCCGGGTGACGAGGTCATTCTGCCCTCTCCCACCTATTCAACACATGTTCGCCAGGTCGTCATTGCCTCGGGCAAACCCGTCTTCGTCCCCACGATCGAGGAAGAGGGATTCGCCCTAGACATCCAGGGCATCAAGAATGCGATAACACCCCGGACCAAAGCGATTCTGTATTGTTCGCCGAACAATCCCACGGGCACCGTCTGGTCTGAGTCGCAGCTTCGCCAGGTAGCCCAGATTGCTCTGGAAAACAACCTGATGGTGATTACCGACGAAGCCTATGAATATTTTACCTACGATGGCCATAAGCATTTCAGTATCGCTTCCATTCCGGAGATGGCGCGGAACGCGATTAGCTGCTATACATTCACCAAAACCTATGCCATGACGGGTTGGCGGATCGGGTATCTCCATGCCGATCAAGAGATCATTCCCCAGATCGCCAAAGCGCACATACCGCTGGCCATTTGTGCTCCGGTGGTTTCTCAATATGCGGCGCTCGCCGCCCTGAAAGGGCCTCAAGACTGCGTTGCGAAATTTCGAGAACACTACCTCTGCGCTCGCAACGTCATGTGTGAGCGTTTAGACCATCTCCGTTCCGTTTTTGCCTACCATAAACCGGACGGCGCCTATCTGATGTTCCCCAAAATCCTCTTGGAGGAAGGCAAGGACTCCACCGCGTTCTGCAAGAGACTGCTCAAAGAAGGCGGTGTCTCCACGACGCCCGGGATCGCGTTCGGGCCTACGGGCGAGGGGCACCTCCGGATGTCGTTCTGCGTCCCTGAAGAAGAAATCCACAAGGCTTTCGATAAGATGGAAGTGTATTTTTGCGGAAATCGGAAGGGGTGAAGGCCACCTTTCCGTTCGGGGGGGCTGCAATTGACAAAACCGGGTGGGGGTGGTAGGCTGGGGTCTGTTCTGGCAGTCCGTTCAGACGGGTAGCCTGTCGAAAGACTCGTGTGCCACGGCTTCGCCGGATCGAGCCCCTGGGGGCTCGCGGGGGGCGAGGGTGTGGCACACAAGTCGACGCGCTTTTCTCGACGCTCTGGCGGACGGCTGGTTGACCCAGTCCCTTTGGTCTTGCGCAAAAGACTCCGCCCATGCCCCATGAGAGCGTTCCCGAGCCCGGGCCCGAGCTCCAGCCCCTTTTGGAGGACTGCGAGCGTCGGCTCGGCTACACCTTCGAAAACAAGACACTGCTTCGCGCGGCGTTGACCCACGCCTCCGGCGCGGTCTGCCGGCTGGCGTCGAACGAACGGCTGGAATTCCTGGGTGATTCGATCCTGGGATTCATCGTCTGCGAGCTCCTCTACCACCAGTACCCCGACTACCTGGAAGGCGACCTGACCAAGATCAAGTCGATCGTGGTCAGCCGCCAGACGTGTGCCCGGATCAGCGAGAAGCTGGGCCTCGAGGAGTGTCTGATCATGGGCAAGGGGATGACGACCCATCCGACCGTGCCCTCGTCGCTGTTGGCCGACGTGTTCGAGTCGCTCGTGGCGGCCATCTATCTCGACGGCGGCGAAGGGGCCTGCCGCGATTTCGTCCTCGAACACATCGAGCCGGAGATCGAATCGGCCGCCGGCGGCGAGGTGGGCAACAACTACAAGTCGCTCCTGCAGCAGTTGGCCCAACGCGAGTACGGCACGACGCCGACCTACCAGTTGCTCGACGAAAAGGGCCCCGACCACAGCAAGTGCTTTAAGATCTCCGCCCGAATCGGGGGCAACCGCTATCAATCGGCCTGGGGACGCAACAAAAAGGAAGCCGAGCAACGTGCCGCCCGAAACGCCCTGAGCGAACTGAACAACGAAACGCCTCCCCATCCGTCGGACTCCGATTGACGTGATCGGTAGATTGGGCTTTTTCTGCCTTTCCAGGGACGGTTCCCCTCGGTGATGCAAGGCAGTTCCGTTCCCTTTTCGACCATTGAAAGCTTGGCCGGATCCTGACCGCAGAATAGTGGGTGCTGAATGAAGGGGGAGCAGGAACATCTAGAACATTTAATTGCTCGGCACTATACGGATAAGCGGTGTTTTGACGTTGTCTCGTTTGTCCATGACTTCCTGGTTTGCGTGAACGACCTAGGAGCAATCCGTTGCGAGTACGAAAACAAGGACTCGGTCAACGTTTCCGTGGCTCCGCAAGACAGTGACATTCTGGTCTGTGTACCCTTTTCGGCTCTTGCGTTTCTGCGAAGTGTTTGTGCAAGGTTAGCCATGATCTGCAGCGAAGCGACTAGTGGAGAGTTTCTTCCTTACGGAAACGAAGTAGATTTCCCGTACGAAATCGCGCCCGGCGTTGTTGTACCATTTCACTTGAAATTCTTGAATACGTCAGGAATCCAGTTCCTTGAATTGGCCTCTCTCTCCAGACACAACTCTTCGATAGTGGATAAATAGAAACTGAGAAAACCAATGTGGCAGAAGTCCCACAGGAACGCACGGAGGACGTTCCCTACAGGCACTCCCCCAATCCCTAGTCCCTATCCCCTAGCCCCCAGTCCCCCGCCTCCACCCATGCCCCGCGCTGTTGCCATGTTTTCCGGCGGTTTGGACAGCAGTCTGGCCGTGCGGGTGATGCAAAACCAGGGATTCGAGGTCGACGCACTGTACGTGCGGACGCCCTTTTGCTCGGGCGTGGACGATTCGGCCGCGGCGGCCCGGTCGTTGGGAATCCGCCACACGGTCCGCGACGTGGGCGAGGACTATGTCGAGGTGCTGTGCCGGCCTCGCTACGGGTACGGCAGTGCGATGAACCCGTGCATCGACTGCCGGATCTACATGGCCCGGATGGCCCGCGAGTTCATGGAGGAGTTGGGGGCGTCGTTTGTCATCAGCGGCGAGATTCTTTCGCAGCGGCCCATGAGCCAGAAGCGGCACCACCTGGCCCTGGTCGCCCAGCGCTCAGGCCTGGAGGGCCGACTGCTGCGGCCGCTGTGCGCACTGCACCTGGAACCGACGCTGCCCGAGCTGTCCGGCGAAGTCGACCGCCAGCGACTCTATCGGTTCGACGGCCGGGGCCGCCGACCGCTGTTGGAGCTGGCCGAACAGCTCGGCGTGACCGTGACGCCTACGCCGTCGACCGGCTGTGCGCTGACCGAGCGCTCGTTCGCCCCGCGGGTGCAGGACCTGATCCAGTTCACGCCCGATCCGACCCTTTGGGACTTCGCCCTGCTGCGGATCGGCCGGCACACGCGTCTGGCCGACGGGGCCAAGGCGATCGTCGGGCGGGACCAACAAGAAAACGCCTCGCTCCGCGCGATGGCCCCGCAGGGCGATCCCGACCGGACGATCCTGCTCGAGCCGGCCAATTTTCTGGGCCCCGACGCCCTCCTCGTCGGCCCGGACGCCCAGGCCCACGTCCAGACCGTCGCCACAATGATCGTCCGCCACACCCGACAGGTCCCCGAGGATGGTCCCCCACAGGTTCGCGTCACGCAGGGGAAGAGCAGCACGGTGTCTGAAGCTAGTATGCGAGTGTGAAGCCGCCGTAGAAGGTGCGTCCGGCTTGTGCTGGAACGGAATTGATCTGGTATCGGGAAAACTCGGGACCCCAGATCTCCTCGCCCAACACGTTTTGGATGAGGAATTGAGCTTCGCAGGTTCGACGGCGCCACCCGAGACGCCTGCTGAGATCAAAACGCGTATTGATGCTCAGCAAATGGTAGTCACCCGGAATGGGATTCACGATCGCTGCACCAGGATTGATGACGGTTACGGACGCCGGAGCACTGAAATACGAATCGAAGATACCGATCTCGAAGCCACGCGGTGTCTTGTAGACAACACCGCATTTTGCCATCCAGTTCGGAATGAGCGTCACGTTGTACACGCCTTGATCATTGTGATTCTCTTGCCACGTCGTTGATCCAACGAACTGGAGCCGTCGGCCGAATGTCGCCCGGGCTTCAAGCTCGATCCCCTGCACTCCCCGCCGCCCCTGGTTTTCGTAGGTCGGGGGGACTTGTGTGGTATCGCGGGCAATCAAATTGCAGTAGTTGCTGGTGAAATAGGTGACAGCTATCCGTTTCGTCTCATCCCGATAGGCAAGCTGTGTCTCCCAGGTGTCAATGGTCTCCGGTTCCAAACCAGGATTGCCAACGATGGCAGCCACATCAATATCGGTCTCGATCGCGGAAGGTGAGCGGAAGGCGCTGCCATAAAGCGTCTTCAATGTCCACTCATCGGTCAAGCTGAATATCACGCCAGCTCGGGGCACGATGCCGCCTTTGATCCTGCCCGGCATATTGCCTTGCATACCGCCAACCAGTTTCAGCCGATCGGTCACCTGGTAATCGAATTGCGCGTAGGCGCTATACCACGTCTTCATATAGACGGGCACCGTGGGCAAACGGCTGAAACCCTGTCGAAATTCAAATGTTCCCCCAACCATCAGATTCAAGTTGTCCGTAAGCACGGCGCGATAGATCGGCTCGATGAGATAGTCGTGCGACACAAGGTGTTCGGCAACCACATAGGGAGGAACGCCGAAGAACGCCGCATCGTTGTAGTTGTAGGTAAAATGTGTTTCCAGTGACCGTTCTTTCGGATCTCCGATCGTGTAGCCGAGATCGCAGAAGACTCTGGTCGACGTGAGGAAGCCGTCGTCGCGCCAGTGAATCAGCGAGTTGCCGAGCATCGATTCGTGGGCCTTCGCCGCGAACGCATTGAGTGAGAAAGGTCCGTTCTTGTAGACGCCCACAACGCCGAGATTTTCTTGGCCGAAGTGTTTGCTGTTGAACGCCTCCAGTTCATCAACCGCGGCGTAATGGAATCCTCTATCATTCAGATACATTGCGCCGAGAAGCAGGTTGTTGCGATTCACGCCGCTGCCCTGGGTAACCTCGTAACGCTGAGTAGACAATGAACCCGCTAGAACCGATATCTGGCCCGGCGTCTTCAGGGGATCTTTGGTGATGAGATTGATCACTCCGACGTACGCATTGGTGCCGTAGAGCACCGAACCCGGCCCGCGGATAATCTCGATTCGGTCCAAGCTCTCGATCGGAAACGCGGTATAGATCGGATGATCGAGTCCGCCTTGCAGTGTATCCTTGAACGGTCTTCCGTTGAGCAACAGCAAGACGTGGGTGTCGTAGTGGCCCGGCAAGTCACCGCGAAGCGAGACAACGTTGTTGGGGGTAAACCCCGAGTTGGGCGTCCAGATGCTGGTTCCGCGCTGCAACACCTCCCGTAGCGTCTTGGCGCCGAAATTGCGTATCTCTTCCGCGGTGATCACCTCCACGACGCCAGGAGACTCGGCAAGGGTTTCCGCTTTTCTCGACACGCCTTCCACGATCGGATTGGTGGGTGTTGCCGCCTTCACCTGAACCTGACCGAGCGATTTCAGGTCCATATCGAGCAACTTGTCGATGTCGGTTTCCTTTCTCGGCTCGTCCGGCGCTGCGTCTCCCGGCAGCGGGGCGGGACGGACCTCCTCCGCATCGAGAAACCCGATGCCGAAAAGACACACTGCGATGAGAATGCTGCCCCGAGCACCGAGGCACAGACTTCTGCCCACCATTCGTCCCTCCGTGACGGGCCGCGGTGTTTTCTACGGATGGTCCCTTGCTGCCTCTGCAAGAAAGGCAAGGCACGGGCCGACGAACCTCCGCTCCCCCACAACCAAGCCTTGCACGCAAGCGGCAGTCCATTCGCCAGCCGTGCGAGTATCCCGTTTCTTCTTCGTCATCCCCCAGAAGCCATGCTCAACAAGCGTCTCCCGGACGTGCCAGCCGCTATGACCGTACAAGTCGCATGAAGCGCCCAGTGGAAAGTGGCCAATGGCTGGTGGCGAGCGAGCCTGATGCGCCAGCTTCCGATTCACATGAACTGACGGTTGATGGGAGGTGGGGGGCTCGGGTATTGGGGATTGGGGATTGGGGTGACACTGGCGTCTCGCCAGTGCTGATGCCACAAAGCACTGGCGAGACGCCAGTGCCACCCTTCTAGTCCGCCACACGTTCGTGAAATCGCTCGAAACAGCCTCCTCGCCCCCTTTCTGGGTATGTTCAGGGCGGTTCGCTCCTCCCGGAGCCCGTCAGAACCGTTATGTCGACGCGATCGGTATTTATCGCCCAAACCGGTCAAAGCGCCACAATCACCCAATAACCCTAAGTGGTTAATTTTAGCGGCTTGCAGGTCGATTTCTCCTCCAACGGGGGTAGTTTTATATCCTGAGCACGTGTCCCGGGAAGAGAGGTATTCGGTGGCAAAGACGAAGACGAAGACCAAGGCCAAGGCAACCGGCCGTCGGACGACCAAGAAGGCAACGCCCTCGGCCAAGAAGGCCAAATCCACCGCCAAGAAGGCCACCAAAACAACACCGTCCACCAGGAAAACCAAGACGTCGACGGTAACAGCGTCCCGTGCAAGCAAGAGCTCGGCCAAGTCGAAGCAGGCCAGCGAGCCGGTCATGGACCGCCGCGACCGGACCGATCGCCGCAAGGATTCCGATCGCCGCCAGCGTCAAGAGCCGGTGGCCGTCGAGCGTCGCAAGGTGGAGCGTCGCGCCAAGGTGAACCGTCGCCGGCAGATCGACCCGACGACTTGCGAACGCGACTACACCGACGACGAGCTCGAATTCATGAGCGCCCTGGATGCCTACAAGCGGACCAGCGGTCGGATGTTCCCGACCTGCAGCGAGGTGCTCGAAGTGATCAAGAAGCTGGGCTACCAGAAGTCCTCGGCCGAGTCGGCCGTCGACCAGCCCCTCGAGGCGGCCAACGTCACCCCGTCGGAAGCCGCGCCGGCCGCTCCGCTGGCCATCTGAGCCTGGCCCAGCCGCGGACGAACAGCGAAATGCGGGGAAACCACCGATGGGCACGGCCACCGCGCCGGGCTTGTCGGTGGTTCCTTTTCTTGGAGAAAAAAGGTGACTGTCACCAAAATTGAGAAGCTTAGGACGATTAGGGGCAGTGGCTTTCTGCTATTCAGTTTCTGTTGCGGAAACGCTTGGAAAAGGGTGCCATGCCTACGCTTGTCGCAGGCATGTGGTGTTTTTCCCGCATTCCCAACAGGCCTACGAGAGACAAGCCTGGGCATGTACCCAGCTTTCCACAACAGTGTTTATTTGCCCTAAAGCACCCAGATTTGGTGACTGTCACCTTTTTTATCTCGTCTTGCACGGGCCACCCGGTTCGACTATCCTCCCGGCCCGCGATGGACTTCTTCTCCTTCATGTTGAGAGGCGTATTGGCCGTGTGCAGATCGTTCTATGCCCGCTGGTCCGGCCTGGGGCTTGCGCTGTTGGCGCTGGCGGTCCTGGCCGGGTGCAACAGTTGGGACTGCCGAGCGCTCAATGGCGCGGGGGTCCGTCAGGTGCAGCAAGGTCGCTACCAAGTGGCGATGGCCAAGTTCCAGGAAGCCATCCAAAAGGATCCGAAGGATCCCGACGGCTATTACAACATGGCGTACTGCTACTATCAGCTCGGCCTCCAGAATCACCGGCAGGAAGACTTTAATCAGGCGGAGAGGCTCTATAACGCGTGCCTGGACCGCGCGCCGGACCACGTCGAGTGTCACCGGGGATTGGCCGTGCTGCTGGCCGAGGAGAACCGCAAGGAAGAGGCCTTCCGGCTGTTGGAACGGTGGATCGACCGCAATCCGACCTCCGCCGACGCCAAAGTCGAATTGGCCCGGCTCATGGAGGAGATGAACCGGCCCAAGGAAGCCCGGGAGCAGCTCAGCCGGGCCCTCGAACTGGCCCCGACACACAGCCGCGCCCTGGCCGCCTCGGCCCGATTGCGCGAGCAAAGCGGCGACACGCAAGAGGCCCTGGCTCTCTACCAGCGCTCGCTCGAGTCGAACCCGTCCCAGCCCGAGGTGGCCGCCCGAGTGGCTTCGCTCCGCGGTACGGCTGGCCTTTCGGCCCCGCCCGGCAGCCCGGCGGGCGACACCCGAATCGTCGGCCGCTCGACCGGCACCACGCTCCGGTGATTGCCGGTCCTGTCTCTGGACCGCTCCCGCCAGCC
>JAFGFF010000306.1 GCA_016931075.1 Pirellulales bacterium
CACGGGCCGAAGGCCCAGCCGTTCTCCCAGCCCAGGGCGCCGCCCTGGGGACCGGTTGATCGCAACATCGGATGCATCGGCCCAACGGGCCAACCGTTTCGCCGAACTGTTGGGCCGTTGGCCCGAAAGACAACTGTGTTATCGACCTAAATCCCCAGGGCGGCGCCCTGGGCTGGAAGAACCAAGCCCTGTTGGGGCGAATTAAAGTGACTTACCCAGACTGAGCACCACCAAGCCTTTTCATCTGGTTGGCCCGAAAGGGTTAACGGCGTAGGGTGGCACTGGTGCACGCGCCAGTGTGTACGCCTAACAATGTTTAGGTCGGGCTCTACCTGACAGGAACGACGATTGGTGGTTCGTGTCAGGCACAGCCTGACCTACGGGACCTGGAATCGAATCGGAGCATAATCGGCATTGAGTGAAAACGACTCGAGTTTGGCCATGACGGACGACGCCGTGGAAGCGCCTGCGCAGTTCGGGCTGCGGGGGTTGCTGGTTCTTCAGGCAGTGTTTGCCTTGTTTGTCGCGATGCTCGTGGCAACGGGGATTTGGGCCTTGCTGCCGTTGTTCTTCGGGACTATGCTCTTGCGGTGGGGGCCGTTGCGGGTGAAGAGCCCGGGGCCACGGCGGCTGGTGTTCGACCTATTGGCTGGGGTGGTCCTTCCTGTGCTGTGTCTGGTCTACGACCCGGTTGTCTTCCACGGGCATGGAATCCCCATTGGATTCTATTCCTTGGTCTACGTGTTTGTTGCGTTCGAGATCATTGCGCTATTGGCCTGGAAGGCGAGTTATGCGTTAACCGGCCGACGAAGCGCCCTGTTGAGTGGATTCCTTGCAGCCGGTGCATTCCTTGCCGGGGCTGTCGGCTGGTGCATGGCTTTTGCGATGACGGCCCTCCTGTGGAACAGCCGTGGGCTGTCGGTTCTGATGATGACGCCTCTGTTGACGATGTCGGCGCTGAGCAACAACTCGGCCGCTGCCCTGGGACCTCGGCATGATAGACAAGGCATTTGTTGGTTTCGCGTGGTCCGCTTCTGGTTTGGCGTCGGCCTGGCCATCGGCATCCCCTGGCTGATTGCCTGGGGCTTTGGGGAAGGGCTAAACGTATTGATAAGGCAATTCCCATTCCCCGAACCACCTTCTTTTCTCCAGTAGCTCTGTCCCACAGCCGATTCGCGTGTGGCAATATGCCTTTGCTTGTATGTCAATGCAGGTAATTCATTCGTGTACTTCCACGCGCTCCGTGGTAAAATAACTGCCGAATCGTTATCTGAGGTTTACGGGAGGTTCGTTATCAGGCCAAGTTGGAGCAAGTAAGGCATTGAGCGAGAACGACCATAAACCCGAACCGGCCGCAACATCACCGGGCAATCAGTTGGATCCGTTCGAGGTGCTAGCCCAACCAGAGGGGCCAGCACAGTATGGGTTGCGAGGGTTGCTGGCGCTGCAGCTCGTTGTCGCGCTGTATGTCGCGGGGCTCGTGGCCTTCGGGGCGTGGATGATCCCGCCCCTCTTCGTCGCGACGATCTTGTCTCGAGTAGGCCCGTTTCGACTGAGGAATCCGGCCCTGCGAAGGATCGTGTTCGGACTGCTGGCCGGGGTGGCATTGCCGCTGTTGGGCCTTTGTTACGAAGGCGATTTCGCGGATGGTGTCAAGCCGTTTTCAGTATTCACAACATTTAGGACGTTCGACGCATGGTTCTGGTCCGCATTGATCGGGATTCAGATGGTGGCCCTAGTAGCGTGGTTGGTGCTGGACGCGACGGTGGGGCGACCCAGCAGCTTGCTCAGTGGCGCGTTGACAGTCGGGGCGTGTATCGCGTGTCTGTGGCTGATTCTCCGAGGAATGGACACCACATTCGCGGTCGGTCTCTTTCTGCCCACCCTGGCCACCTGGACCTATGCCGATAACGCATCCCGCGCGGAAGGCCGCCAGGCGAGGCTTCGCCCGGGGCGCCACTTCGTCCTGTACGTGACTGGATTCGCTCTGGCGATCGGGCTTCCTTGGCTCATTTGTAAGGTCCTTGGCCTTGAGTAGAAACGACAACCAACCCACACCGACCGTCATTCCGCCGGGCTATCGGTTGGGGCCGAGCGAAGCGCCGGACCAGCCGGAGGGGCCGGCGCAGTTCGGGCTGCGGGGGCTGCTGTGGCTGCAGCTTGTTTTCGCGCTGTTTGTCGCCATGCTCATGGCGTTTGGCGGCTGGATGATCCTGCCCCTCTACTTCGCGACGATCCTGTTGCGCGTAGGCCGGTTCCGGTTAAGGAATCCGGCGCTGCGACGCGTCGTCTTCGGGCTGCTGGCCGGCATGGTGTTGCCACTGGTGTGCCTGTGGTACCTGCCGGAGATTCTGTATATAGTCAATCCATTTACGGGGCTAGCCAAGCCCAACGGAGTCTTACTCATTCTCATGATGGCACTTCCCATGGCATCGCTCGTGGCGTGGCTCGCGTGGGATGCGCTTCTCGGACGTCCCAACATCCTGTTGACCGGTCCGATGATGGTCGGGACCGCAATGGCCTGTGTGTTCATGGTCCATTGCGGTATGGTGACCCTGTTCACGATTGGTTTCTATCTGCCCGCGCCGACGGCCTGGGCCTACGCGGAGAATACATTCCGCGCGTTCGGCTCACGCCCCAGACCTCATCCATGGCTTCATCTAATATTGTTTGTCATCAGCGTTACATTGACCGTCGCTGTTCTTTGGGGCGTTTGCGAGGTCTATGGCCTTGAATGAGAACGACCGCAAACCGGAGCTTTCTTCCACGCCAGCGAGCCCTTCGGGGAAGCGCCATGCGACACCCTGGGACGAGCCGGAGGGGCCGCCGCAGTTTGGATTGCTGGGGCTGCTGTTGTTTCAGGCCGGGTTCGCCCTGTTTCTCGCACTGTTGATGGCGGTCGGCATTTGGGCCATTCTGCCGGTCTTCATTGCGACGATCGGCCTGCGTTGGGGGCCGTGGCGACTGAAGAATCCCGCGTGGCGGCGTCTGGCGTT
Organism: Pirellulales bacterium; assembly: GCA_016931075.1. Taxonomy (GTDB): domain Bacteria; phylum Planctomycetota; class Planctomycetia; order Pirellulales; family Thermoguttaceae; genus JAFGFF01. Next base: position 2,997 of record JAFGFF010000306.1, read on the forward strand.
CGACCTGTTGGCCGGGGTGGCGCTGCCGGTGTTGTGTCTGTGGTACGACCCGTTCGTCTTCCGGCAAGGAAACGACTATCGGGTATTGGCCTACTTGTTCATCGCGTTGCAGATCGCGAGCCTGTTGGCATGGAAGGTGTTTGAGACAGCGACCGGGCGGCCGAACGGCGTGCTGGGCGGAATCCTGGCGGTTGGAGCCCTTTTCGCCTTGGCGGTCGGCTTCATGATATTGCCGTTTTCACTACTCGGCCTGCTGTTCGGCATCGGCCTGCTCGGCTTGACGCCCTTCATGACGGCGTGGGCGTTTGGGACCAACGCAGTGGCCGCCCTGCGCCCCTGGCCCAAGGACACCTTTGGCCTGTGGCGCCGCGTGATCGGCATCGGCCTGGGCGTCGGGCTGGCGATCGGAGTCCCATTGCTAGCCAACGGGCTCCACGGCGACGCACTTGATCACGGGCTTTCTCAGATGCCGGTTCCCGATTTATTCGGAACGCAATGCATGCACGACTTGAGAGTCAATCCCGACTGGCTTTCATGCACCGCGACGCTCAACGCTCGTCGTTCGTCGACAGTGTCGGCAGCGAGAGGCCTTCGGGAAGATCTAGGATATCCATCGCGGCTTTGACCTTCTCGGGGAACACGCCGGCCTCGACTTCCAAGCGGCGCATTGCTTCCTCGCGGGTGATCATGCCGTTTCGGATCATGTTGCTCAATAAGCTGTCATAATAGGTCGTGCCGACGGTTTCCTGGAACAAGTAGTCCTTGAAGGCGGCGTAGTTGCAGTCGGCTCGCCAGCTTGTGCCCGAGCCATACGGCAGTTCCCATCCCACTTCCTTCAGGGCATTTTCGCATCCGGCTTCGGTCCATCCGGCCAAGTAGAAGTAGTGCAGCACGTGGATGCTGTGATAACGCAGCTTCAAGTAGGGCGTGTCGGGAGACAGATAGAGAATCGACCCGCGAAACATCAGCCATAGGTACTTCCACAGCGCGGGGGAGAGCACCAGCAGTTCGGTTCCCTTCTGGGCGATCTTCAACATCCGGCTCATTTGCCGTGAAAACGAGAAACGCCGGTCGGCGGCCCCCTCTGACTGACCGTCCGAGGTACGTCGCCAACTCGCACCCCCGAAGGATTCCACCGCGTTGCTTCCGTAAACAACCCACTTAGCCTTGTTTTTCTTGGCGATGTGAAAGATCTCACCGTTGACGATCTTGCATTCCGCGCACGCCATGTTGGCATAGACCGACTTTCTCGTTTTCGCCCAGAGAACCACCATTTCGCGTGCGATCTTCTGGTGCACCTCCTGCGAGATATTCATGTTCACCAGCGGCGTGTTGAGCCGCTCGGTCAATCGCAGGACGTTTTGGTGGCATTTCTCCGGTGTGAAAGGAGTGCGATAGTAGGCGGCAAGGCATCGTAGGTTATGCTTGCGAGTCAGTTCGTGCAGCAAGTAGGTGCTGTCTCGTCCGCCGCTGATCCCCACGACACAATCATACGGCCTGTTCTTGCCGTCCTCTTTGATGCGTTCGATGTTCTTTCTCAGCGCCTCGGCGTTCTCCCGGACCTTGTCCTCCGACATGTTCGATTGCGGCGGCGCGGACGCGCACACGTCGCAGACACCGTCGTCGTTGAACGTCGCATGTGCAGCCGTTCGAGGAATGACGCAGTGGGTGCATCGTCCATCTTGGTTTGGAGAAACGCTCATGAAAAAACGCTCCTTTCACTCGATTCCAATACAACGACAGCCGTATCGATACTACCATGCGGTGAACGAACAAGAACGCCCGGCCCCTTGGCGATTGTCCCCGACACAGGGGACAATAAGGTATAGACTACCATGCCTGGTGCGGCGGTGAAAGGAAATTCACTCGCCCCGTGTCGATTTGGCCTTGGTGCCGTGCCCCCGCCTGTCCCCCCTTCAGAACACCCTGGAATGGTCGTTTCAGGGTCTCGTACGAACTTTGGCCGTGAGACCGGGTATCTTGGGGACTAGAAAGCCCGCAGGACATCGTCCAGCCAGCCTGGGCAACGAACCGGACGATGTGGTTTCCACTCCGTTGTGTCCGATGGGATTACTGGCCGGTGGGCAGAACCATCATGGGGCGGCCTACGATTCCCGGGCAAGAAGCCGAAGACCGTCGAGGACGTGGGCGAATTTGCGACGGGCGCGTTCGATGATCAGGGTTTGAGAATTGTCGCGCTGTTTCTTTTGCATCCACTGCTTGGGCGACATTTTGAGTTTTCCGGCGCGGTAGCGGATCTCTTCGGCGCGGAGTTGTTCTTGACGCTTCGTGGCCGCCTGGGTGAACTTGACGTAGACCCGCTCGATCGTGTCGAACGCCCGCTGGTACTTGCCCATCCGGAACTCGCAGTCGCGTACATGGGCGATCTGGTCGGCCGCGGGCACCAAGCCCGACTGCCGTGCGGCCGTCAAAAGCTGCGTGAGCGTGCTCAAGTCGATCGAGCTTTCGGGATGCTCTTCCCGCACATCGACGGGGCCGGTTTCCTCCTCATCGTCGGCGTCCTGCTTCCCTTGGATTGTGCCCTTGGGGGCCAGCCGCACGAGCCCCGACTTGGCGGCCAGCTCAAAGAACTTCCGCCGCGCGACCGGCTTGGCCCGCTGGCCCGAGAAAAGGAACGTCATCGCCAGCAAGTCGGGCTGCGACGCGACCGGCTGGCTCTGGACCAGGTGCGGCTCTTTATCCCGGGCGTAGTAGAGCCCTTCGGCCTCGACATCCGGCGCAGCTTGAATCGGACACACGTCGAACCACCGCCCGACCACCTGGTCCCGCTGGTCGGCCGACCCGGCCGCCTCGAACTCGTCCTGAAATCCCTCGGGCAAGTCGCCGCCGAGCATGGTTTGCGCAGGGGATGGAATCCTGGCTGATTCCGCGCGATGTGATTCTGGTTGCGGAGAGTCTGACACGAGATCCACACCTCTTTCCGTCCGAAGAAACAACACCTGCCAGTGTACCCTTATGCTCCGGGGCTGAGAAGAGTGTTCTCACCGCTGAAGAAACATCCTCATCTCGCGTGCCACTGGCTCTGCCAGTGCGCTTTGAGAGAGAACAGACCCCGCTCTCTTTCGACACTGGCAGAGCTAGTGGCACCCATCGAAGGCACCGATGGAATGCAATACTGTTTATCGTGCCCGCCGCAGGACCGTGAGCAGTTGGTCGATCATCTCGTCGGTGTGGCTGTAGCAGAGGCTGATCCGGAGGCAGGCTTCGCCCTTGGGGACAGTGGGGAAGCGGATGGGCGGGACGTGAAGGCCCTGGTCGCGGAGTTCGGCCGAGAGGTCCAGGGCACGACGGGTGGAGCCCAGCAGGATGGGAATGATCTGGCTGGCCGAGGGGCCTGTGTTCCAGCCCGACTCGTGTAACGCCCGACGCAGTTCGTTTGCCCGATCCAAGAGCGTGTGTCGTCGGACCGGCTCGTCGCGGAGGATGTCCAGCGCGGCCAGGGCGGCGGCGGCCACGGCGGCGGGCGGGGCGGTCGAAAAGATGTAAGGCCGCGATCGGTTGATCAACCAGTCGATCAGCCGCCGGCTGCCGGCCACGAATCCGCCGATCGAGCCGATCGCCTTGCTGAGCGTGCCGACGCGGACGTGGACCCGGTCCTCGACGCTGTCCAGCTCGGCCACGCCACGGCCCGACGGGCCGAACACGCCCGTGGCATGGGCCTCGTCGACCATCAACATCGCGTCATGCCGCTCGGCCAGGTCGGCCAGTCGTTGGAGCGGGGCCAGGTCGCCGTCCATGCTGAATAGCCCGTCGGTCACGATCAGACGTCGCCGATTCCCGGCCGTCTTGGCCATCAGGCGGTCCAGCCGCTGCCAGTCGTTGTGGGGATAGGCCCGGACGTCGGCCCGGCTCAAGCGGCAGCCGTCCAGCAGGCTGGCATGGTTCTTGCGATCGGTGAAGACGACATCCCCCTGCCCGACCAGCGCGGCGATCGTGCCCGCGTTGGCCGCGAAGCCCGACGAAAAGACTAATGCCGCCTCGGTCCCTTCGAACTCGGCAAGTCGGGCTTCAAGTTCTCCATGCAGTCGGGCGTGGCCGGTCAGCAGAGGACTGGCCCCGCCGCCCCAGCCCTCGGCCGGCAGGGCGTCGGCCACGGCCTGGGCCAGCCGCGGGTCGGCCGCCAAGCCCAGATAGTCGTTCGACCCGAAGTTGATCCCCCGCCACGCGTCCAACTCGGTCAGCGCCGCCTGCGGCCCGACCCGTGTGACCAACCGCCGGCGCAGATCCTGCTTCGCCAGACTGTCGAGCTCCTCATCTATCCAGGCCAAAGGGTCAATTGGCATGGCACATCCCGCATGATCCAATAGAAGTTCGCTATCCCGTGAAAGAACAGGGATTTTCATTCCCCGCTCGTTCCCGAATCCTGAACCCCGAATCCCGCAACAGAACAGGGGACTTACGTCCCCCGCTCGGTTTTGATCCCCAATCCCCAATCCCCAATCCCCCTCTCCCCTCACGTCAAAAACATCGAGTTGAACGCCGCCCAACGCAGCGTCAGCACCGTGCATGTCAGGCAGAGCCACCACGAGGCCATTTGGGCGCCCCGGTAGCGTCGCAGGACGATCAGGATGGTCGAACCGACCACGAGGGAGATGAACTTGAACGCGACCAGGGCAGTGGCGTTGTCGACAAGGTGGTTGCCCAACGGATTGAGTTCCCAGAATCCGGCCGAGCCTCGGGCAACGAGCGTGCAGCCCAGGTCGAACGTGCCTAGGAGGATCACCAGGATGACGAATCGGATCGTCATGCGGACGTCTTCGCCCGACTCGTCTACCTCGCGCCACGAAAGGCCCGTCCGGAGCCGGTGGTTCAGCAGATTGCCCAACGAGAAGACGGCCAGGGCCATCGCGGCGATCGTGATGGCATAGGCCAGCGACTGGGACGAGATGGCCGGCGGACTCGGCAGCCCGCGCGGCTTCGCCCGATCGGCTTCGATCTTCTTGAACGCGCCGATCAACTCGGGATGCGGCTTGAAGTTCTCGACCAATTCGGCCCACTGCGACGAACTGATCCAGTCGACCGTCTCCCGGCTCAGACGTTGGACCTTGGCCTCCGGCGATTCGTCACCCAGCAGAATCTCCAGGATGACCGCTTCGCGCCCGACCGGTACGAATCCGATTGTCCCATCGCGCAATCCTAAAAGCATCGTGCCGGCGGCCAACCGGTGCTCGATCCGCGCCAACGTGCTTCTCGGGGGCCGTCTCCAGGAATACGGTTCTGGTGGATCGGGTTGTTCGCCCGCGACAGGTCGATCGTTCTTGTCCGTAGGCTCTGTCTGGTCGGTCGGATCGTCCGGCTCAGCGTCGTCCGGTCGCCGGTCGTCCCGCGGTCGGTCGTACGGCCCACCCCATCGTCCCGGTCCTCGCGACCACCGAGATCCACGCGACCACCGCGAGCCATGCCAGTAGCCCTCGATTTCGTTGATCGTTACGGGCAGGTCGTTGATCCAAAACGACTCGCCTTCCTGACGAAGCACATAGGGCCGGGGAACGTACTGCCCTTCGAGAATCACAATGCCCGACTCGATCGGCTGACTCTCATGCGACTCGCTGGCATTTTCCGGCACGGAGCTGCTCTGGGCGGGAGTTGGCTGAATAGGGGCAGACTGGCCAGGGTTTGCCTCGGAGGGAACACTCGCCATGGGAGGCGCCGCCGGGCGCGTATCCGTCGGAACGTCCGCCAACGCCCAACCAAGCAACAAGGCCCATCCACAACTCGCCCAAACCATCGGCCGCTCCTTGTGCCGCAGCAGTACTTATTGTATTCCCGCTTTCAATCCATGCCTGTGGAAGCCTGACACCCCGGCATTCTAGCCTAGCCCACATGGGCACGCCGGCGCCGCTTCATGGTTTTTCAGCGGGCTGAATACATCCAAACCTCGATTATAACCCTCTTCTGGAGGGCGAGGTACCGGGCGGGCAGCCGCGAATGCCGAAATCCGTTCCTGAATCAAGGTTTTCGCCACTCGCGGAATCAAGCTGATCTACCCCCACGGCGGGAAATCGGGTAAAAGACGCGATTGGCGGCCTGTCCCCTCTTATGGCTTGCCGCGATTTGGTCAAGGAGGACCAGAGCGATGACCCGGCCCGAAATTCCCCGCCTTCGACTGCGAAGCACCAGCTACATCGTCATTCCCGCCCGGCTCGAATCGACCCGGCTGCCTCGCAAGCTCCTGTTGAATCGGACGGGCAAGCCTTTGATCTGTCACACGTATGACGCGGCCCGGCGTGCCCGGCGGCCCGAGGGCGTGTGCGTGGCGGCCGACCACGAGGCGATTGCCGAGGCGGTCCGGGCGTTTGGCGGCCAGGTCCGGATGACCGATCCGGCGGCGGCCAGCGGGACCGACCGCGTGGCCGAGGTCGCCCGGTCAATGCCCCACATCGATATCTTCGTCAATGTCCAAGGCGACGAGCCCGAGATCGCCGGCAGTTCGATCGACCTGGCCATCGAGCTGCTGGAAGAGCATCCGACGGCCGTGATGAGCACGTTGGCCACGCCCATCCGTCACCAACGGCAGTTGAAAGACCCGGCCTGCGTGAAGGTGGTCTTCGACAGTCAACATCGGGCGCTC
>JAFGFF010000307.1 GCA_016931075.1 Pirellulales bacterium
CGAGCGGCGCGAGGACGTGCCCGAACTGATTGACTACTTCCTTACTCAGGCTGCCGAACGATTGGGCCGGCCGGCGTGCGAGTTGACCGACGACGCTCAGTCGTTGCTGGCTGAGTACGAATGGCCGGGCAACGTGCGAGAGCTGGAGAACCTGATGACACGGGTGAGCGTCCTGGCCGCCGGCAAACTGATCGACGCCGAACAACTCGGCCGGTGGCTGTCCTGTGGGCCAGAGAAGTCCCAAGAGCCCGAGCCCATGCAGACGAGTGTGCCCGTCGGCTTGAGCCTCCACGAGACCGAACGCCGGCTGATTGAAGCCACGTTAGAGCAATTCGGCGGCCATCGGGCCAAGACGGCCGAGGCCCTGGGCATCGGTCTGCGGACCCTCTCCGCCAAATTGAAACAGTACGGCTACGCCCCTCGGGCGAAGACGTTTCGAAAGGCTGGATAGCTGAAGGAAGAGAACCTGACATTCAACCGGCAGATTTGGCCGGTTTGGACGTGCGGAAATGGCCGGTTGCGATTGAGTGCCCGGCATGAAAAGACTTTCGGACAGAAACGTTGATCCGCGAGGGTTGAAACAAACCAGGCGAAGACAAGCATTTACGGGCGTTCGGGCTTGCCCGGCGAGGCTCGCGGCCGGCGGCCGGTGACAATGGCACGCGGGTTGCACGGGTCATGCCTGAAATCGCCACCTTACCAAGATAACGAGGCCTACCGCCTCCAAGAGATTGCCTAAAGAAACAGCGATGCTCAACGGACTGTTCAACTCGACGACGATCCCGGTGATGGAGCAGGTGGTTAACTTCACCGAGGCGCGGCAGAACATCCTGGCCGGCAACATCGCCAATTTGAATACGCCTGGCTACGAGGTCCAAGACCTTTCGGTGGGGGACTTTCAAGAGCGTCTGGCGCACGCGATCCAGTGCCGGCGTCAACCGGAAGTCTACCGCTCGCCCGGCGAACCGACTGATCCGGACGAACCCACGGAACTTGCCGAAGTCTCGAAAGACCCTCGCAATATCCTCTATCACGACAAGAGCAACGTCGGCTTGGAGTTCCAGGTGACCGAGATGGTCAAGAACCAGATCCAGCACAACATGGCCCTGGCCATTATGTCGAACCAGTTCCGGCTCCTCCAAACGGCCATCAGCGAACGCATCTAAGGACTTGAAAAGAACAACTCACCGGATTGAGGTCAACCGTTCCCTACAGAACATAATCGGCAACAGATTCCTTGACCGCGTCTAAGCCCGACGGGCAGAACGGATAGGAGATTCCTCCCATGTTTTCGGCGATCGACGTCAGCACGAGCGGTCTGGCGGCTCAGCGGATTTGGATGAACACGATCTCGAGCAACCTGGCCAACATCTCGACCACCCGCAACGAGGCGGGCGAGCCGGTGCCGTACCAGCCGGTGTACCCGATCTTCGAGACCGACGACACGGTCGGAAACAACGGGGCCTTGGGCGTGCGGGTCGCCTCGGTCAAGACGGACGACAAGATCCAGCCCCGATGGATAGACAATCCCGGCCATCCCGACGCCGTCAAGGACGGGCCTCATGCGGGCCAGGTCGCCTATCCGGGCATTAACATGATGGAGGAGTTCACCGACGCGATGGTGGCCGCCCGGGCTTACGAAGCGAACCTCGGAGCGATGGAAATCTCCAAAGACATGATCACACAGTCCCTGAGAATCCTGGCATAGCACGCCGCAAAGGTGTTACCCCTAATCCTGAAACGTGGTGATCCCGCTTTTTCCCTTCCCACGAAAAGACCGATCCAATGCACCCGATCCAAAGCCTCCAAATCCCGATGATGCTGCCGCCGAACCTGGCGGGCAGCGTCGAGACCCCGAAGGACGCGGCGTCGTTCAAAAACTTCCTGCTCGACTCGATTCGCGAAGTGAACGCGATGCAGCAGGACGCCGACAAGGCGGTCGAAAACCTGGCCTCCGGCGGCGACGCCAACCCGGCCGAAGTCCTCACCGCCGTCCAGAAGGCCGACATCGCCTTCCGGATGATGATGCAGATCCGAAACAAAATGGTTCAAGCCTACAACGAGATTCAGAACATCCGCGTGTAACGCACGGAACTGACGAATAACAGACCACAACTGACACGAGGCTCCACGGATGGATTTCCTCAACAAGGCGTTCGCTCAGATTGCCGATCTGTTTCGCTCGATGACGGTGGGCGCTCGGATCACCTCGGCCCTGCTGCTGGTGGTGGTTGTCGTGAGCCTGGTGTATCTATTCACGTATCAGGTTACGGGCTCGGGCGAGTACTTGTTCGACGGGACACCGTTCGGGCACCAGTATCTCAGCCGGATGGAAGTCGCCCTGGGCAGCGCGAACGTCGACTTCGAGGTCGACCGGGGCCGGATCCGCGTCCCGAAGAGCCAGAAGGCCGCCGCGATGGGCGCCTTGGCCGACGGCGAGGCCCTGCCACCCGGCTGGAACGACACGCTCAAACAGGCCCTGGCCAAGGACAGCGTCTTCACCGACCCCGAGCAGCGCAAACTGCGGATGCAGGAAGCGCTCGAGCGGGAACTGAGTCTCTACATCTCGGCCATGCCCAACGTCGACCGCGCGGCCGTCCGGACCCACAGCGAAACGCGTCGCGGGTTCCAGATCGGCAACCGGATCGTCCGCTCCGCGTCGGTCAACGTGTGGCCCATCCCCGGCCAGGAGGTCAGCGAGCACCAGGCGGCCGTCATCCGCGACATGGTCGCCCCGGCGTTCGGGATGAAGCTGGCCGACGTCAACGTCATCGACGTCGAGAACAACCGAAGCTTCCGCGGCGACCTGGCGGAGGGCGAAGGAGCGGAAGGCTACAAGTTCCGGATGCTCAAACGTCAGGACGAACGCGAATGGAAGAAGAAGGTCTCCGACCTCTTGAGCTACATCCCCGGCATCCGTGTCGAAGCGAACGTGATGCTCGATTCCATACAAAAGCTTGAAAAGCGGACGTTCAAGCCCGACCAGAAGGGCGTCGTCACCCAGAGCTTCAGCAAGACGCAGAACCGCGACCAGCAGGGCCCCGGCACCTCGGGACGACCGGGCTTCTCGTCGATGCAACCCGGCGCGGTGGCCGCCGCGCCCACGCGAGGATCGCATTCGACGGACAAGGGCGAGGAAACCAAGGAAAGCTACATGGTCGGCGCCGAGACCGAAATGAAGGTCGAAGCGCCCATGACGCCCAAGGTCGTCCGCATCGCCGTCAACGTCCCGCGCAGCTACTTCGAGCAGGTATGGTTTACTCTCAATCCGACGCCCCAGGGCGAGGAACCCCAAAAGCCCAAGCCCCAGGATCTCAGCGCGATCGAGAAACAGGAGAAAGACAAGATCAAGAAGCAGATCGCCGGTCTGCTGACCGCCGAGAACGTGGTCAATCGTGACGACCTGGTCAGCGTCGAGACGTTTCAGGATCTCGCCCCGCCGCCGATGCCTGAGACACCCATGACCCAGACGATGCTGTTTTGGCTCGAAGAATACTGGACGACGCTGGGCATGCTCGGATTGGTTGGGTTCAGCCTCCTGATGCTCCGCTCGATGATCCGTTCGGGCGCGGGAGAAGGCACGTCGACCAAGAAAAAGGCCAAGGCAGCGTCGGGAGAAATTGAGGAAGAAGACAAGCCCATGGAACCGGAGATCGAGCACCGCCTGATGCGATTCGCGAAGAGCGGCGCTTCGCTGCGAGACGAGCTGTCGGACCTGGTCCGCGAGGACACGGAAGCCGCAGCTAACATTTTACGTACCTGGATCGGTAGCCCCGCCTCAAAATGATGAACGAACACGCACAAGGACTGCGAAAGGCGGCCATTCTGGTGGCCGCGTTGGACCGCGCGACGGCCGACACATTGCTCGATGCGATGCGCCCGGAACAGGCGGCGCTCGTCCGCCAGACCGTCGTCACAATGGATCCGGTCGACCCGGCCGAGGAGCGTCGGGTGATCGACGAGTTCCTCCGCCAGGGTCTTCCGTCGCCGCCACGCGAGCCCGCAGGCATCGAATTGGACGGGCGGCTGGCACAGCGTCTGGCCGAACGCAAGGCCCCGATGAACGATCTGCCTGTTGGCGGC
>JAFGFF010000308.1 GCA_016931075.1 Pirellulales bacterium
ACATACGGCAGCAGCCCTGGCGGCCGGGTTGGCCTGTTTGGTTTTCCCCTTCTTGGTTCTGGCTGCCCCGGCCGGCTACCTGGCAGACCGGTTCAGCAAGCGGTCCGTAATCATCGGCTGCAAGGTGGCCGAGATCGTGATCATGGCCTTGGGCGTGGTCGCCATTCTCAGCGGGCAGGTCATCCCGATGTTCGTCGTGGTGGCCTTGATGGGCGCGCAGAGCGCTCTGTTCGGGCCGTCCAAGTTCGGCAGCATCCCGGAAATCGTTCGCGATCGGTCCATCTCGGCGGCCAACGGTCTGGTTGGATTGACGACGGTCATCGCCGTCGTGGCGGGGACGGTGTCGGGCAATTATCTCTATGCAAAGACCCAACCATTGGGCACGCATCTATGGTGGTTCTGGGCGGCCGCTCTGCTGGGAGTGGCGACGGTCGGTTGGTTGGCCAGCTTGTTGATCGGCCCGCTTCGTGCGGCCAATCCGACTCGCTCGATTCCCTGGAACTTCCCCTGGCAAACGGTCCGCGATCTGCGTCGCCTGGGCTCGAATCGCCCGTTGCTCCGTGCGGCGCTGGGCACGGCCTTTTTCTGGTCGCTGGCCGCACTGGCGCAGATGAATGTCGATCTGTTCGCGATCCAGGAACTGGCCACCGACCAGGAATCGGTAGGATTGCTTCTCGGCGTGTTGGCGCTGGGCGTGGGATTGGGAAGTGTCTTGGCCGGCGTCTGGTCGGCGGGCAAGGTCGAGTTGGGGATCGTACCGATCGGGGCGGCCATGATCGCTGTGAGTGCGATCGTTCTCTTCGGCGTACCCGGACCGGAACAGGTGTCGGAAAACGGCGCGATCGGCTGGGCGTGCGTGTTTCTGCTGACCTTGGGGATAGGTTCCGGATTGTTCGATGTGCCGATCCAGGCCTTTCTCCAACATCGCAGTCCGGACGCCTCGCGCGGCTCGATCCTGGCGGCCAGCAACTTCCTGACGTTCAGCGGCATGTTGTTGATCGCCGGGCTGTTTTGGTTGCTTCGATCGAAGTTGGGATTTTCCGCCCGGGAGATCTTTCTGGCGGCCGGGCTGGCCACGACGCTGGTGTTTGTTTACGTGATATGGCTCCTGCCCGGCGCGACGGTCCGGTTCCTGGTCTGGCTGGCCAGCCGGACGATCTATCGAGTGCGAGTCAAGGGTCTCGACAACCTGCCCGAGAAGGGCGGCGCCCTGCTGGTGGCCAACCACGTGAGTTGGATCGACGGCGTGCTGTTGATCCTGACCTCGTCACGGCAGGTCCGGATGATCGCCTATGCCGACTACATCAAAAGCTGGTGGATCCGCTGGCTCGCCCGGGAGATGGGGGCGATTCCAATCTCGCCGACGAGAAAATCGATGGTTGAAGCCATCCGCACGGCCCGCGAGGCCTTGCGCCAGGGCGATCTAGTGTGTATCTTTCCAGAGGGCCACCTGACGCGGACCGGCGGACTGCAGGCTTTCCAGCCGGGGTTTTTGTCGATCCTCAAGGGGACGGGGGCCCCGTTGATTCCCGTTTATCTCCACGGATTGTGGGGGAGCATTTTTAGTTTCGAGCGAGGCAAGTTCTTCTGGAAGTGGCCCAGGCAGTGGCCCTATCCAGTGTCGATCCTTTTCGGCCGACCGATCCCGCAAGAGGAAGCGACCGATACGTTTCTTATGCGACAGACGGTCCAGGAATTGGGAGTGGAAGCCATGCGGACGGAAAACGGCGCCCGACGAATCCCCGCCCGACGGTTCTTGCGGACCTGCCGTCGCAACCTGCGACACATGAAGGCGGCCGACTCGACCGGGGCCGAACTGACCGGCGGCGGGCTGCTCACCCGGGCCCTGCTGGTCCGCCGTGTGTTGCGGCGCGAGGTGCTCGCGGCCGACGAGTCACGGGTCGGCCTGCTGATTCCGCCCACCGTGGCCGGTGTGGTGGCCAACGCGGCCTTGGCCATCGACGGACGCGTCGCGGTGAACTTGAACTACAGCGTCAAGTCGTCTGACGTGCTCAACGCGTGCCTGAAACAGGCGGGCATCCGCCACGTGCTGACCAGCCGCCGCGTGATGAAGAAGCTCGATCTGACGGTCGACGCCGAGTTGATTTATCTCGAAGACTTCGCCACAAAAATCACATGGCGAGACAAGCTGATCGCCGCTGCTCAAACGTGGCTCCTGCCGGCGTGCCTGCTCGAGCGATGGCTGGGCCTGACGCGAATCGATCCGGACGACCTGTTGACGATCGTCTTCACCTCCGGTTCGACCGGCATGCCCAAGGGCGTCATGCTCACCCATGCGAACGTGGGCGGCAACGTGTCGGCGTTCGCCAGCGTGTTGCACTTGAGTCGTGACGACGTCCTGGTCGGCGTGCTGCCGTTTTTCCACTCGTTCGGCTACACGGTCACCCTTTGGGCCGTGCTGATGCTCGATCCGCGGGGGATCTACCACCCCAATCCGCTCGAACCACGGCCGATCGGCGAGCTCGCGCGCAAGCACGGGGCAACCCTGCTGATAGCCACACCGACGTTCCTCCGCTCGTATCTGCGGCGGATTCCGCCTGAGGATTTTGTTACACTCGACACGGTCATTACGGGCGCCGAGAAGCTGCCGACCGAGTTGGCCGACGCGTTCGAGGCCCGGTTCGGCGTCCGACCCCATGAAGGCTACGGCACGACCGAACTTTCGCCGGCCGTCTCGGTCAACATCCCGACCTGCCGGTTGGGCGACACGACACAACTTGCTTCCCGCGAGGGCTCGATCGGCCGCCCCCTGCCGGGCATCGCCGCGAAAATCGTCGATCTGGACACGGGCGAGGACCTGGGCCAAGATCGCTCGGGCATGCTCATGATCGCCGGACCGAACGTCATGAAAGGCTACCTCGACCGGCCCGATCTGACCGAAGAAGTCATTAAAGACGGTTGGTACATCACCGGCGACGTGGCCATGATCGACGAGGACGGGTTCATCCACATCACGGGACGTGTGAGCCGTTTCTCGAAAATCGGCGGCGAGATGGTCCCGCACCTCCGAATCGAAGAGACCATCTGCGACGCACTGAAGCTGGACCAGGAACAAATCCAAGTCGTCGTCACGTCGGTCCCCGACGTGAAGAAGGGCGAACGCCTGATCGTCTTGCACACCGGTCTGAACCAACCGCCCGAGGTTGTCTGCCGCGCGCTGGCTAACGCCGGTCTGCCGCCCTTGTGGATTCCCTCGCCCGACAGCTTCCGCCAGATCAACGAGATCCCCGTCCTCGGCTCGGGCAAGCTGGCCTTGAAAGAAGTGAAGGACCTGGCGGGGGAGTTGTTCCCGACTGCGAGTTAATATTTCCGCAACACGAAGATCACGTCCTCCGTCTCGTCGGTCAGGCAGATGGGATAGTTGAGCTCGTAGCCGAAGTCGTAGGTCTCGACCAGTTCGAGCGACTCGATCCGACCTAACAGGCGGCGAATCTGGGGCACGCGGTAGGTGCGAAAACGCATCTCGTCGGCCAGTCGGAACTGGCGTGTCGGCGTGTGGACGTCGACCGTCATGCTCAGACGCTCGACGCGACGGCGCAGATCCGTCTCGATTGATTGCATCTGTGAGACAACGCTCACGCGCCCCTGTTGTGCGGTCCACGATTCTTGATCGCATTCGGACGGCCCGATCGGGGTCAGGTGCAGCCCGAGCAGATAGAGCCCTCCCTTGGCCAGTGCGTCGGCTACGCACCGCAGGTGGCTTTCGGCCGCCTTCTCGCTCGAGAGGTGCCGGAAGCTGTTGATCAAGTTGAAGGCGGCGTCCACCTTGCGGCGAAGTCGGAAATCGGCCATGTCGCCCACCACGGCCGACTCGGGGAACCCATGCCGGGCAAGCCGCGCGTTGCAGAACGCGACCGCCTTCGGGTTCAGATCGTTGCCGGCTACTTCATAGCTCGCCTGGGCCAACTTGATCAGCAACCGGCCCGTCCCGCAGGCCGGTTCGAACAGCCGCCGGACCGGCCGCCGCGCGTGCAAACCGAAACAGCCCTGAATGAAGTCGAACTCAGTTTTCCAATCGGAACCGAACAGCAGATCGTAGTACTTCGGATAGTCGTAAAGGCTACCGCGGATGATTTCCATAATGCACGTCCTTGCTTCGCCGGCACTCTGGATCAGGACGATCCGTATCCGCTGAACCAACTGCCGCGTAGGAACCAAGAGAATCGGCATTATGGCCCAACCCCGCCCGATTGTCAGCCGCCGGCACATTCCGTCCCCTCTTCTGGAGGGTGTGTTCCGGCAAGCTAGAGTTTCTTGATACACCTTCGGTGGAACAACCCGCGTACTAATTTTGTTCAAGATCCCCAACACTTGTCATGCTTGATGAAGCCACACCAATCGTCACCTTAGCCGAGAAGGCATCGGTGGATGATCTTATCGTCCTGGCCGACGGAACCAGGCAGGACCTGGGGCGACTCTCGCGCGACGAGCTGGCCGCGCTGCAGTGGCGGCAAGAGCAGGAATTCGCCGCGCGGATCCTGGCCACGTCCAAAGGATCGGCCGAGCGGGCCGACACAGTGCGTCAGGCGTATGAGACAGTCACCCGGCTCTACGCGGCCGCGTGGTGCGAGGCGGACCAGCCGCTGGTGATGGGCTGCGGTTCGCGGGAGGCGCGATTCGTCGTGCGATTGCTCGAACGGCAGGCCCGGCGCGGTCGACCAGCCCGGCTTTTCGAGATCGGCTATTCCGGCGGCGTGCTGCTGAAGCGCGTCAGCGACGCCGGCTTTCCCGTTGCGGGGATCGAGGTTTCGCCGACGTTGCGCGAGCAGGCGGTAAAGTTGTTAGGATCGGAGAATGCGGCCAGCCTGCATGTGGGTGATTTCCTTCAAGACGATCTGCCCGGCGCGGAGGGGCCGTTTGGTGTTGTCTATTGGAACGACGTCTTCGAGCACCTGCTGCCCGACGAAACGCACGATTATCTCCGGCGGATTCATTCGATGCTGGCCCCCGGTGGCTGCCTCGTGACGATCACGCCCAACTGGCACCGGCGGCCTTCGGACATCACGCGGGTCTTCTGCCCGCCGCGGACCGAAGCGGCCGGCCTGCACCTGCGAGAGTACACGCTCCGGCAGATGGTCGCCCAATTGCACTCGGCCGGGTTCCGCCGTGTAGCGACGCCATTGCTGGCAACCCCCGACCGCCTGGTTGTTTGCGGCCGGGGTGGAATCGGACTCAAGCGGTTCGCCGAACCGCTCCTTGAGCGGCTTCCCTTCCGCTTGGCTCAACTTCTTTGTCGCGGCCTGGCCCTCTCGACGACCATCGCTATCAAGGACGCGTAACCCGAGTGGTCAGGCAACATGCGCGACGGTCTCAGGAGCCTCCGTCGCTGAAGAACTCACCGGCCGCTTCGCCGCCGTTGATCGTGCAAAGCCAGCCGAACAACTGGGGATCGACTTCGTCGTTGACCGGTTGGACCGAGCCGTCGCCCAGGACGAAATTGGCCAGCCCGGGGTGAGGGCTGCTGAAACCGGCACGGTGGTATTCCTGGCTGACCGTGGGATCCGAATCAGCCTTGTTCGGCCCGGCGACGGCCGCGCCGACCACCCGGCCCGCGTGGTAGGTGTCGCCCGGCATGGCGGCGGACCAGGTCGAGTAGAAGTCGAAATCCACTCTCCGCTCGCCCACGAAGAACGTCTGGCTTAACCCGTCCCGGACGTCACGGAATCGGACCTGCTTGTTCTGGCCGAATACCCCTTCGCCTTGGGCCGGCGCCGTGTTCAGGGCTGTCTCAAAGGCTGAAGGCGATGCGGCCGGTCCGTAGACGCCTATGTAGTTGCTCGTCGAGAGTGCGTGGCCGGCGCTGTCGTTGAACGTCTTTCCACCGGTGTCGCTGGGGCAGCGCAACCCAGTCAGGGGCGTCTCGATGGCGGCGAGGTTCTTCGCGTCGGTGACGGGCAACTCCAAGTCCATCATTTCCTCGACCAGCGCCTTCTGTTCCATGTGCTGCAGGATCATGGTCGTCCAGGCCCAACCGGGTACGCCGCCCGCCTGGGCCGAATGATCGGTCATTGACTTGTAGCTGATCCAGCCGGCCGGCAGACGCTTGTTCGCGTCGTGGTGTAATTGCAGGCCGAGCCCGACCTGTTTCAGGTTGTTCGTGCAGGTCATGCGTCGCGCGGCTTCGCGGGCTGCCTGAACGGCCGGCAAGAGCAGGGCAATCAAGATCCCGATGATCGCGATGACCACGAGCAACTCCACCAGCGTGAAACCGTTCTTTCGCTTCAACATGGAAAGGGCCTCTTCGTATCAAGGTGCAAGGCAATCGTTTCGGCATGCACAGCGCACGCCGTCCTGGGGCAAGTCGGTACAGAGAAGGAAAAGAAGCCTGCCCGATCACTCGGGCGGACGCAGTGCGAGCGCGCGGACCGATCCTTACGGAGGACCGCCGGTGTTCGCCTCTTCCGGCCGGGCAAAGCGCGCCCGACTTTCAGAACTGCCTATTCTGCGGGTTCCACGCCGCGTCTGTTCCGAGCCTCTTTCAGCGTCAATCGCTACTCTGTTTCCGTCTCGAATGGGCGCCAACCCCATTCCGATACCATGCTAGCGGGAAACGATGGGTGAGTCAACAGATTAGGCGTCGGAATTGCGGGAAGTATTGGCGAAGGTCCGAAACCCGTTGCCCGCGCCACCCGGCTGGAGAAACAATGGCCTACTTTACTACTAGATTCACCATCCGCCCGGGCACGACGATCTCTTTGACGACCTTCTTGCCCTCGATCAATTCGACGATCCGGGGGT
Organism: Pirellulales bacterium; assembly: GCA_016931075.1. Classification (GTDB taxonomy): domain Bacteria; phylum Planctomycetota; class Planctomycetia; order Pirellulales; family Thermoguttaceae; genus JAFGFF01. The sequence continues at coordinate 6,760 of JAFGFF010000308.1, forward strand.
GGCCCAGCGCGGCGGTCAGGAGGGTGTCGCGGTCGGCGTCGGGCGGCACTTCGATCCGGGCACGAACCTTGCCGAGGATCTGAACCGGGATCTCGATCGTGTCTTCCCGGAGCATGGCCTCGTCGTACTCGGGCCAGGGCTCATGGGCGAGCGTTTTGTCGTGGCCCAGGATCTGCCAAAGCTCCTCGGCCATGTGTGGCGCGAAGGGAGAGAGCAACAGGACAAGTTTCTCCATAGCGACCTTCGGCCGGGTCTCTTCCTTGAGAAAGAAGTTGGTGAACTCCATCAT
>JAFGFF010000309.1 GCA_016931075.1 Pirellulales bacterium
AACCCGAGAATGGCCGTCATCGGCGTGCGGATCTCGTGGCTCATGTTGGTCAGGAACTCGCTCTTGGCGCGGTTGGCGGCGTCGGTCGCCCGACACAGCGCCACCATCGCCGCGTGCTCCTGCTCGCGCCACCGGTGCTGCTCGCGTTCCTGGATGGCCTCCTCGACCACCTCGGCGTGCGTCAACCGCAGCACATAGTCCTCGGCTTCGAGATGCTCGATGCGCGTTTGCAGCTCGATCTTGTCGGCCTCTTTTTCCATCGTCGCCCAAGCGAACGACCGGCAAACGACCTCCGTGATCGAGACTCCTTCCAGCCATCCCCGGTCGTCGCGGACCAGGCAGCCGAGAATCCGCTCGCTGGACGTCGAGGTCAACCGTATCCCGAAGGCTGTGAACGCGCCTTGCGCCGTCTGGATCTCGGTCCGGCAACTGGTCTGTTCGGCCAGCCTCGTCGCCAGCGACGCGGCCACGTGCTTGGCCATCTCCCGGCCGATCATTTTTTGCGGATCGTCCATCGATACGATCCGGCCGTCCGACTCGGCGACCAGCAGCAACACGGGCTGCCAACTGTCGGGCAATTCGCCGTGAAAAGTAAGGGAATTGGTCTCGTCTCGCGTCGACTCCATCGAGTCGAGCAAGCCGGCGATATCGCGCACTACCTGTTCTGTCATGATCGATCCGTACTGGCAGCCTTTGTCGGAGGCCGCGTTTTCAAACAGTCCTGTTCAGACAACGTGAAATGCCCCAACCGTCAGGGCCCCGTTGGCCACCCTCGGATCACAGGTGTGCAAGCGTCAATCGGTGCGAAATGGAAGATGTCTCCAAAAGGCCACGCCCGAGAAAACCTACGCCACGCCCGTGGGACGAGCCACCGGACCGTAAGGAGAGCCCTCGCCGCGCCCTGCCCAGGCGCCGATCGTGCCGTTTTGGGCAATCGTGCCGGTCGCAACGACGGCCGGGCTGGACGAACGCGATAATCTGCCGGCATCGCCAAGGGGGACCGTCGCGTTTTTTCAGCCAACGGCAGGAATTTGCCCGACGGACGAACAGGCAGAAAAACGGACCTGTTCCCGGGATTCAGCCTGCGTTTCCCAAGCGAACCCAATCCCTTATAATGGAGGGCTACCTCACGATGAGTACCCCCGAGGAGAACGGCCTTCATGAATCCCGCCCACGAATCGCCCCGTTTCAGATCGATGTCCCGCTCCGTGACTTGGCTACTCCTGCTGCTCCTGTTCACTCCTACCGCTTGGGCGGCGGAGGTTGAATCGCTGCTTGGCCCATTGCGTGCCGTCGGGCCCAAGGGCAAGGGGAGCCACGAGGCAGCCCAGGCGTGGAAGGAGCTGATCGAAGCCAGCGCGGACGAGTTGCCGGCCATCCTCGCCGGGATGGATGGGGCCAATCCGCTGGCCGCCAACTGGATCGGCAGCGCGGCCGACACCATCGCCCAACGCGAACTCCAGCAAGGCGGCACGCTGCCGGCGGCCGAGTTGGAGCGATTCCTGATGGACGCTCATCATGCGCCGCGCGCCCGGTCGCAGGTTTACGAGTGGCTCTCGAAAACCGATCCAACGCTGCCGGCCCGCGTCTTGCCCAAGATGCTCGACGACCCGAACCTCGACCTGCGTCGCCTGGCGGTCGCCCGCCTGATGGCCGAGGCGGCCAAGGCGCCCGAAGCCCGGGCGTTGGACCTTTACGATCGGGCCCTGCGCAGCACGCGCGAGATGGACCAACTCCGCCAGATCGCCGGTCGACTGAAGAAGCTCGGCCGTGAGGTCATTCTGACGAAGCAGCTCGGTTGCGTGACGCACTGGAAAGTGATCGGCCCGTGGGACAACACCGACGGCCGGGGCTTCGACGCCGTCTATCCGCCCGAGAAAGAAACCGTGCTCGATTTCTCCCAGTCGTACCCGGGCAAACCCGACGCCAAGGGCAACCCACGAACGCTCAAGTGGATCGACCACACGACAACCCATCCGTTGGGCGAGTTCGACCTGAACAAGATCCTGGAAGAAGAAAAATCGGTCGTCGCCTACGCGGCCGGCGAGGTCTACAGCCCCCGGGCACAAGACGTCCAGATCCGCACCGCCTCGAACAACGCCCACAAGATCTGGATCAACGGCCACGAGGTCGCCGCCTACAAGGTCTATCATGCCGGGGGGCAGTTCGACCAGTATTCGTGCGACGCCACGCTCCGACCGGGCCGGAACACGATCCTGGTCAAGATCTGCCAAAACGCCCAGACCCAACCCTGGGCACGCGATTGGAAGATAATCTTGCGCGTCTGCGACCGCTCGGGCGGGCCCGTGGTTTCCGACTCGAAGGACCAACCGTGACCACGATCGCCGGAAAACTCGTGACCCCGACCGAAGTCCTCGACGGCACGCTCGTCGTGGAAGACGACCGCATCATCAGCCTCGAACCCGGCCGGTGGGGCGGGGCCGATTTTACGTTCGGCGACGCGCTGGTCGTGCCCGGGTTTCTCGACGTCCACATGCACGGTCTGGACCGGTACATGGCCTTCGAGACCGACGACCTCCGAGCGATCGCTCGATTGCAGGTCCGTTTCGGCACTACCGGCTACCTCCCCACGGCCGCGTCCCTCTCGGTCGAGCGGTTTCGGGAGTTCGGCCGCCACGTGGCGACCGCCCGGGCGAACCAGGGCCCCGACGAAGCGGCGATCCTCGGCGCCCATTTCGAAGGCCCGTTCATCAACCCGGCGGGCCGCGCCGGCATGGACGAGCAGTACCTCCGCCCGATCGACCTGGACGAATGCCGCGGCTACCTCGACGCGACCGGCGACGCCCTGCGGCTGATGACCCTTTCGCCCGAACTGGACGGCGCCGAAGCGCTCGTCCGGTTGCTCCGCGAGCACAATGTGGTCGCCGCGGTGGGACACAGCCGCGCGACGCCCGACGAATTGAACAAGGCCGTTCACGCAGGCCTGAGCCACGTGTGCCACTGCTTCAACGCCTTCGAAAAATGCGACAACGGTTCGAACGAGTGGCCGTGGAAGTCGGGCTTGCTCGACGCGGTGCTCCATGACGAGCGGCTCTACGGCGAGATCATCTGCGATCTGGTCCATGTCCGGCCTGAGCACGTCCAACTGGCCGCCGAGCGATTCGGGCCCGATCGATTTATCGCCATCACCGACAGTTTGGCAGGAGCCGGATATCAGCCGGGCGAATACCAGATGGCCGACGGCCGGATTTTTTCCACCCGGGACGGCGCCGCCCGACTGGTCGACGACGGCACCCTGGTCGGCAGCGTGTTGACCATGGATCGGGCGTTCGCCAACCTCGTCCAAACCTGCCAGATCGACCTGATCCGCGCGGTCAAGTTCACCTCGACCAACGCGGCCCGCTCGCTGGGACTTAATAACACACTCGGTTCGATCGCCCCCGGCGCCCGGGCCGACCTGGCCGTGCTGGACAACGATTTTCATTGCCAAGCCACGTTCCGCAAGGGACGAATTGTGTATTCCAGAGACAATTGACCGATGGGTGGCACTGGCGTCTCGCCAGTGCTCTGCCCCCACCAACACTGGCGAGACGCCAGTGCCACCCAATGCTATTTACCTTAACCAGGAATCCATCATGACTCGCTTCCCGCGTACCTTGCTGTACTTAACATGCCTCATGATCATCACGGCGTTACTGACCGGGGCCGATTGGCGACATTTCCGGGGCACCGACGGCAACCCGTCGTCCGACCGGCCGGTCCCGGACCATTTTGATATCAAGACGGGTGAAAATATCGCGTGGCGGGCGGCGTTGCCCGACCGGGGTGCGTCGTCGCCGGTCATCGTCGGCGATCAGGTCCTCGTGACCTGCTCCGGCGGCACGCGGCAGGACCGGCTCGGCGTCCTCTCGTTCGACGCGGCGACCGGCAAGCAGCAGTGGCGGCGCCAGTTCTGGGCGACCGGAGTGACGCACGTCCACCCGTTCAGCGCCGTGGCCCAATGCACGCCGGCCACCGACGGAAAGCGCGTTTTCGCCTTCTATTCGTCGAACGATCTGGTCTGCTTCGATCTGCAGGGCAACCTGAAGTGGTATCGGAGCTTCAACCTCGAAAACCCAACCACCCGAAACGACGTCGGCATGGCCAGCTCGGCCCTGGTCGTCGGGCCGACCGTGATCGTGCAGATGGAAAACCAGGGCGAGTCGTTCGTCGCGGGCGTGGACGTCGATTCGGGCGAGACCCGATGGCGGATCGAGCGCGACCACACGGCCATCTGGTCGTCGCCGACCCTGTTCCGCGGCAAGACGCCCGCCGAGGACGCCGTGTTGCTCGTCTCGCGCGACCGACTCACGGCCCACGACCCGCAGACCGGCCGGCAGCTCTGGCAGCACGAGGCCTCGTGCCACACGGTCGCCTCGCCGGTGGGCCACGAGGGGATCGCCTACCTGGCGGCCAACGGCCTGCACGCCTTGCACGTCGACCCCGAAGCCGGCGGCGTCACGCCCACCTGGAGCCAGAACCGGCTGCGCTCGTTCCGATCCAGCCCGGTGATTCACCAGGGCCGCGCCTATTCGATCAAGGCGCCGGGCATCCTTGTCTGCGGCGACCTGGACTCGGGCAAGGTGCTGTGGCAACTGCGGATGAAGGGGGATTTCTGGTCCACGCCCGTCGCGGCCGGCGACCGGCTCTACGCCGCCAACGACAAGGGCCTGGTCCACGTCGTCGCCCTGGGCAAGAAAGGCAAGCTGCTTCGCACGTGCGACTTCGGCGAAAAGATCCTCGCCACGCCCGCCGTGGTCGACGGGGCATTGTATCTTCGTAGTGACAAGTACCTGTGTAAAATTGCACTGCCGGAAACGGACAAGAGACCGGCAGTGGATTGACCCTTTGACGGAGTAAGACGCTGTTGAGGAATAAGTTACCGACTTTGTTCTGTAGGGAACGCCCTCCGTGGCGTTCCGCAGGCCGCGGAAAATGCGCCAAACTCGCAGTTCACGGAACGCCACGGAGGGCGTTCCCTACAGTGACGGCGATGACCTCAATTCGGTATTTTGTTCTTTAACAGCTCCGAAAGTTGTCGGCCCGAACAGGTCACCCCATTCGGCCCCAACAGATCACCCCTTGAACAAGACAGGTCAGAACCGTTCCATAACCATGCCCCAGTCCATCGACATCCAGCCCGTCGGACCGATTCACGCGACCGTCCGGCCGCCCGGCTCGAAGAGCATCACGAATCGGGCGTTGGTCTGCGCGGCGCTGGCCGAAGGGACCTCGACGCTCGTCGGGGCGTTGGACAGCGAAGACACGCAGGTGATGATGGCCGCGTTGGCCCAACTCGGGCTGGATGTTGCCCATGACCGCGACGGGCGGACGATCCACGTCGTCGGCGCCGGCGGCGGGCCGCGCTGCGAGGAGGCCGATCTGTTCGTGGCCAACAGCGGCACGACCGTCCGGTTCCTGACTGCCATGCTCACCTCGGGCCACGGCACGTTCCGCCTGGACGGCACGGTCCGAATGCGAGAGCGTCCGATTCAGGATCTGCTCGACGCGCTGGCGCAACTCGGCGCCCGGGCACGCTGCGAGACGGGCTCGGGCTGCCCTCCGGTCGTGATCGAAGCGGCCGGGCTGCCCGGCGGAAAGGCCACGGTGGCCGGCAACCTGTCGAGCCAGTTCCTCAGCGGCCTGCTTTTGGCGGCGCCCTGCGCGGTCGGGCCGGTTGAATTGGTCGTCGCCGGCGAGCTCGTCTCGAAGCCCTACATCGAAATGACCCTGGCCGTCATGCGGTCGTTCGGCGTCGAGGTCCAGAACGAGGGGCTGAGCCGGTTTACGATCAACGCCCCGAAGAAATTCGCCGCCCGATCGTATGCAATCGAGCCGGACGCCTCGGCCGCCAGCTACTTTTTCGCCGCCGCGGCCGTCACGGGCGGTCGGGTCACGGTCGAAGGGCTTTCGAAAAGCAGCCTGCAAGGGGACGTCGCGTTTTGCGAGTGTCTTGAAAAGATGGGCTGCAAGGTCGAATACGCCGCCGAGTCGATCACCGTCTCGGGCGGACCGCTGCGGGGGATCGAGGTCGACATGAACGCGATCAGCGACACGGTCCAGACCCTTTCGGCCGTGGCCCTGTTCGCCGACGGCCCGACGCTCATCCACAACGTCGCCCACATCCGCCACAAAGAGACCGACCGCCTGGCCGCCCTGGCCACCGAGCTGCGCAAGCTGGGGGCCGAGGTGGAAGAAGGGCCCGACCGGTTGCGAATCACCCCGGCGACCCTGCACGGGGCTGCGCTGGACACCTACGACGACCACCGAATGGCCATGAGCCTGGCCCTGGTCGGCCTGAACGTGCCCGGCGTCTCGATCCGCGACCCCGACTGCACCCAGAAGACCTACCCCGATTACTTCGCCGACTTGGCCAGCCTGAGCAGATAGGCACTGTTAAGCAAGTAATGAGTTACCGTCTTTGTTCTGTAGGGAACGCCCTCCGTGGCGTTCCATGCACCGCGAGTATGGCCTATTTTCCGCAGCCCGTGGAACGCCACGGAGGGCGTTCCCTACAGTGACGGCGACGACCTCAATTCGGTGAGTTGTTCTTTTACAAATCCTTCGGCTTGCATTCACGTCCCTCGCCCCTACGGCAACCCCGTTTCCTTCTTCGAGTCCTTAGCCGTCGCGGCGTCTCCCTTGGCAAAGGGATTCTCGATAATCAGCATCTTCGGGTACGCCTCGACCGG
>JAFGFF010000310.1 GCA_016931075.1 Pirellulales bacterium
GCCCTGATCAAGATGATGGGCGGACGGCCCGTCCATCCCAACTGGGGTCTGCCCGGCGGAGTCAGTTGCGGCATCGACGAGGAAAAACGCAAGGAGATCGAGGCCCGGGGTCGCGAGGCCATCGAGTTCGCCCAGTTCTCGCTCAAGCTGTTCGCCGACCTGGTGCTGGGCAACAGCGAGTACGTCGACGTCATCACCGGCGGCGTCTACACCCACAAGACCTACAACATGGGCATGGTCGACGCCAACAACCTTGTCAACTTCTACGACGGCAAGATCCGCGTCACCGGACCCGACGGCAAGGAACTCGTCAAGTACGACGCCAAGGACTATCAGGACCACATCGCCGAACGCGTTGAGCCCTGGTCCTATCTAAAATTCCCCTACCTGAAGAAGGTCGGGTGGAAGGGGTTCGTCGACGGCGTCGACTCGGGCGTCTACAAGGCCACGCCCCTCTCGCGGCTCAACGCGGCCGATGGCATGGCCACGCCCCTGGCGGCGGCCGAGTACAAAAAGTTCTACGAAACCCTCGGCGGCAAGCCGGTCGACCACACCCTGGCCACCCACTGGGCACGCCTGATCGAGTTGCTCTACGCCACCGAGCGCTGGGTCGAGCTGGCCACCGATCCCGAGATCACGGGCAAGGAGTACCGCGTGCTGCCGACCAAGACGCCCACCGAAGGCGTCGGCTGCGTCGAGGCCCCGCGCGGCACGCTCACCCACCACTACACGACCGACGAGCGCGGCCTGCTGACCAAGGTCAACCTGATCGTCGGCACCACGAACAACAACGCCCCGATCTGCATGTCGGTCAAAAAGGCCGCCCAAGGCCTCATCAAAAACGGCAAAGTCAGTGAAGGCCTCTTGAACATGGTCGAAATGGCCTTCCGCGCCTACGACCCCTGCTTCGGCTGCGCCACCCACAGCCTCGTCGGCCAAATGCCCCTCGAAGTCAAACTCCGCGACCCCCAGGGCAACATTCTCCAACGCCTGACGCAGTACACGGGCTGATCGGCCGCGAGCGAGTCTAACCAATTCGGGTGCCACTGGCTTTGCCAGTGCTGTTGGGTGCCGGGTGCCATGCTCCACGCTTGCGTGGGCATGTTTTCAGATGTGTTGTGGCTTCCGCATGTCCACGCAAGCGTGGACATGGCACCCATGACCAGTGCGCTCACATGCCTCTTGTTCCCTGGTCGTCTCCCACTTCTCGAAAAAAACCTGGGCCTCAAGACCCGCTGATCGCCGAACTGTTCGAGCGGTCGGCGGTGGCTAGTTGATACCAGCGATAGATCAAGGGCACATACCAGCAGGCCGCCAGGAGATGAGCGGGGATGCCGATTGCCCAGGAGATCAGTTGGAAATCGCAGTCCATTTGGTAGAAACAAAACACCCAGACGCCCCAAAGAACGGCCCCGGCGGCGGTGAGGTAGACGGCGCGGTCGAACGACCGGTAGAGCACTTCCTGCCACGCGGTGGGATCGGTCTTGCGCGCGAATGCGGAGAAAAGAATAAACGACACGGATTCGAGAGCTGTCAGGCCGAGGAGCCAAATCAGCCCGCAGGCGATGACGAATCCAAGCACGTCGAAAAAGTGCATGACCGGGGCGGCTTCGGGCCGAATGCTATCGTGGACATGGGCCTCGAACGCACAGAGGTTGTAGATCGCCGGCGCCAACAGCACCGCCGCCGCCTTGCGAAACGCCCGTTTCGCCCGTCTACGCGAGACAGGCTCCGCGGCCGCCGTTTCCTCCACGAACGCGGGCGACTGGTAGGGGTTTTCAGGCATTGCATGTCAACCGTTGCGGGATTCATACATAGCTCAGAGGGTAATCCCTCCCTGACGGCAACACGTGTCACCTATTGTAACGCCAGCGACTGAACGCCTCTATTGTCCTGTCCCACAGCTTCTTGTGCTGTTGGCCGTACGATTGTGGAGGATTGGCGTTGCTCGTTCGATCTTCTAGTCTTGCCAAGGCGTGTATTGCCTCAGACTGGATTCTGAGGTTGTGATGTGTCATGAATCGTTTCACCAGATGCGTCAGATCTGTCTGGCACTCCGCAATTAAATAGGATGCAAAACGGAACAACTCGTGGCTAATGTTCGTTTCGGAAAGAACCTTTTCGATTTCAGCTACCCAATCCTCCGAAAAGGGCCTTGCATACCAGAAGATACACTGAAAGACCTGAAGGGGATGATTATCACACGTCTTCCGGAGAATTGGCTTCGCTCGCGTATAGTCGATCTTTGCAAGCAATCCAAGTTCGACTCTGATCAACTCCGCGTTGTCTTCACGAAAATCGCTCTCAATCGCCTCAAACGACTCGGAGGAGAGTTTCCGCTTTGCGAGGAGCCCCTTCAGACAGTCTAATCTGAATTCGTCACATGACGAGTCATGATACTTGCTGAGTAGTTCTTGTTCGCTTCCTCCCATGGAATAACCGAACCATGATGGTCCGTCAGCGAGGAGGTCTCCTGAGATGATCTCATCAAGCCACCGTTCGTACCAATCCAGAAAGTTGCCTTCATAAGTGAACCGAGGCTTCTGATGATCCAGGTCGAGGTTGACCACCTTCCCTCCGTGCGGGCCGTTAAGAACAAGGCCGTGTAGATATTGGCATCCTTGAGATCCCAGTGGCAGAATACCGGCGTAGATTTCGCCAAGCTCGCGATTATAATCGCTCTCGGACATTGCGGAGTCCTGTTCGACGCGCTGACACAACTCTGCCCAGTATTCATCCGTCATTCCAGGGTAGATCTTCACGGCTTGCCTAAGGTGTCCGGTTTGTTCTTCTGCTAACTCATCGATGTACTGGCCAAATGGGTAAATCCCGTAGAACGGCCCCGCTGCTGAACCGCGGTGGGAACAGCCGCCGTTTCCCACCTCGGTCACGAACGTGGTGTAGCAGTCGGGCAGGGAGACGCCATGGTCCCTTTCGAAAACGGCAATGCGCTCACCAGCAATCGGATTGCCAATCTTGTATCGATGCATTCTTGCGCCGAAGACCTTGAATTGGCTATCCGTTTTCCGAGCGATCTTCAGTTTCCTTCGGATTCGGCCTGGCTGATCCATGTGGTTCATTCTTCCCGAAGCTTGCTAGTGTTCCGGCCGTGGAATCGGGGCCCTCCGCCGCGTCACGCTCTCGATTTTAATGGTCGTTATCTGAAGAAGCAAGCATTGTGCCGTGCGCGATCGCCACGAACACCCTTTTGCGGGCCTCTGCCGAAGTAGCACCGGGCTCGGCGTTTACGCTGTCGGGGTAGGTAGATTGCCCCCGCTGCCTTGTCGGCCCGGGAGCGGCGTAGTACGATCAGGGCACGCGGAGAGTGAACTTTCATTTGAAACGGCGGGCCGGACGCCTGGGTGCGGATTCAATAACTCAAACCGGGAGCGAAACATGGATTTCCCCGACGATGCCAATGGAGACGTGTTGCGGCGGATGGAAGCGGCGGGCATGGACTTGTCGAGGGAGTGCGAGGTCGAGTTCTGGCATGTGTTCGACGACGAGGACGACGCCGAGGAGATGTGCCGGCGGCTGGACGAGTTGGGCTATCAGGCCGAAATGCTTATGCACGAGGAGGGGGAAGAGGACGAGGACGACGAGGAGGATCTCGTGGGCATCGACGTCCTGTGCACCGTGACAATGGTGCCCACCCACGCGGCCATCACCGAGACGGAAGAGCGCCTGGCCAAGCTGGCCGAAGCGTGCGGCGGCCAGGCCGACGGCTGGGGTGTCATGCAGCCGTAGGTCGAAAACAAGCCAATTCTGATCTGGTGGGGCAGGTGTGCTCCGCTCCACGTTCCTGTAGAACTACACAAGGAGGAAGAGCCATGGCGGCAAGAGACAATAGCGGACGGGGACGACGAATCCCAAGGACCCGGTCGGTGGTGGGACGGATGATGGCGGTCGGGCTGATCGCGGTCGCGGCCGGGTGTGGACCGGGACGGCCGGGCATCGACAGCCCCGTGTCGGTCGGCGGGGCCAAATTGACGTTTAAGGCCGTGAAGACAGGGCAACCGGGACAGACGTTCGGATGGCCAAAGGAGATCCAGTCCGACAAGAAGGTCGTGCAAGTCGAGGCTGATACCGAGGGGATCCCGAAGATCGATCAGGCTATTATCATTTTGGTCGACGGGGCGGGCAAAGAACACAAGGTCTGGGGCCAAGCCGGAAAGATGTCTGATAATCGGAGCCGGCAGTTCTATCCGTTCGTCGTGCCCACAGATACAGCTGGACCTTATACCATCCGGTTCGGCGACACCGAAGTGGATCTCTCGCCTCTGGATAAGAAGTGATTGGAAGCAAAACGAGAACGCAGCTAGTATTTGCGTCCAATCGGCGTCTGCTGGGAGACTGGAAGAATGAGCCGAATGTCCAGAGCGCTGTTCGGAGGGCTCGTGGCAACGGCCTTGGGATAGGAAGCCACGGCGATCGCTCAGAGTGAGCCTGGCGCCAAACCGCGGCGCGGGGCCGCGGTTTGAGGGTGCCAAGACGCAGTGGGGCTTAGTCTTGATTCACGGGAGTGGTGGCGGCCAGCTTTTGCAGGGCTTCGGTCAGCGAGAGGTTGGCCGTCGCGGCGTCGAAGGTCGGTTGGGCCTTGCCGACGAACGTGGGCACGCGGTGTTCGGCGGGCGGCGCGACGTCGATAGGCGTTTCGTGGGTCGTAGCCGGGGTGGTCGAGATGGTTTCGGCGCCAGGCGTGACGGTCAAGAGGAGGATGCCCAGTCCGGTGAACAATCCGCCGGCGAGGCCCATCAGGACGATCATCGTGCGGCCAGGGCCGATCGGTTTGGTGCCCGTGTCGGGCGTGTCGATCCGCGAGATCAGGCTGGCGGCCGAGGCGCCGGCCTGGGCGGCCCGGGCTTGGGCCAGGTTCCGTTCGGCCTGCTCGACCAGTTCGGCCCGATGCCGCGTCTGGGCGACCAGATTGGCGTACGGAGCCCGAAGCTCGGCCAGCTTTTCCATCCGGTCGGCCGTCTCGGTCAGGCGGTCTTCGAGCATGGACACGCGATTGTTCTCCAGGCGGACGTCGACTTCGAGGCCGGCGATCGCCTGGGCGATTTCGTTGTGCAGGTCTTCGGCGATTTTGCGAAGCGATTCGCGGGCGGCTTGGATCGTCGGATGGGCGTCCTGCATCCGGCCTTCCAACTCGGCCATGCGAAGCTGGGCGTCGACCAGACCGTCCTTCAGACGGCTCAGGGCCGGTTGACGCTGAAGCAGGCTGTTGGGCAGGGCCATCAGACGCTTCGGGTCATTCTGGGCGTCGCGAAGCAGACGAAGCAACTGGCGGTTGGTCTGCTGGGTCGTCTCGGCCTGGCGAAGCTCGCCGCGGATTTCCGTGTTGGTTCGGGCCATCGCGCTGTCGCCGGTCATGCCGTCGTTGAGGATTCGCAGTTCGACCAGATCGGGGCCGACCTTCTTCTCGATCGCGGCCACCTGGCCGGTCGAAGCTTCCAGATCGGTCTGGGCCAGGGCGACCGCCTTGACCAGCTCGTCCATCATGCTCTTGGCCCGGGCGTCGCGAAGCTCGCGGGAGCGGACCTCCAACTGATCGCAGACCGCGCCAGCCAGGTCCAACGCCCGATGGCGATCGTGGCTCTTCACGCTCAGATAGAAGACCTCGGTGCTGCCGAACTCGGCGCCCTTGGGCGGAGTCAACTCGACCGCCTCGCGGAGCTCGGCCACGTCCCGGTCGCTGGGCCAAGCGGCCGACGCGCCGGTGTAGCTGGCCGGAGGGCCGACTTCGACCAACGCGGCCTCGAGCACGCCGCGGCTGCGGACCACTTCGAGCATTGTCTCTTGGACGGCCTTCATCTGGTCGCTGTGGCTGAACTGGCCGGGCTCGCCCTGGCTGTTGACCGCGTCGTTGCGGACAATCAGGGCTTGCGACGCCTGCCAGGTCACCGGACCAAACAGGGCGAACACCATCGCGCCTAGGGTGATCACGGCGGCCGGAATCAGCCAGCGACGCCGGTACACGCCCAGCAGGCGAAGGATCTCAACGGGATGCAAAGTCGAGTTCGACGTGTTGCTCATGGGTGTTTCTCTCAGCGACAGGTGCGGTCGGTCCAGATGTAGCGGTGATCCGTCTGTGAGGGGTCTGTTCCGCTCGTCCAAGGATGCAAACCGGGTGCCAAGACCCCGGCCCGCCCGCCCGGCAGGATTTGCCGGACGCAAGTACCTTGGCGGAAAGCACTTGCCGCCGCGGACCGTTTTTCGCTCCTCCGGAACCGTTTGGGCGTGTTGCGAAAACGCAACCGGTTCGTTGACCCTCGGGCACGCAACACCGAGCGGCAGGGCCGGGCATGGCCGAATCCTCGGGCGAATCGACTTGCCTCGCGCGTCGGACTGACGGACATTTGTGAAGAAAATCATGTCTCACGCCCGTCCTTCCAGCCCTGACGCGCCTATGCGGATCGTGCGCATCTCCGACTTCGACGAACTGGCCCGATGGGCCGACCAGTGGGACCGACTGGCCGGCGGGGCTCCGTTTCGAGGTTGGACGTGGAACGCGACCTGGTGGCGTCATTTTGGACGGGCGAAGGGAGATCAAGCCCGGCTGTTCGTCCTGCTCGTCGAGGACCAAACCGGCTCGCTCGTCGGCCTGGCCCCGTTCTACCACGAAAGCACGTCGGGCCAGGGCCGCGTGGTGCGGTTACTCGGGTCGGAAGATGCCTGCGCCGACTACCTGGGGATCCCTTGCCTGCCCGGTTTCGAGGAACGTGTGGCCGAGGCGCTGGCCTCGTGGCTGACCGCGCGGCGCGAGGGGCCGGACGCCGATGACTGTTGGGACCGGATCGAGTTGTTCGATGTCGACGCGGCCGACCAGGTCGCCGCCCGACTGGCTGAAAACCTGGCCGCCCAGGGCAACACGGTCCACGAGCGGCCCGGTCCGTCGGGTTGGCGAATCGAGTTGCCCGGTATCGTCCCCGAATACGTCGCCGCTTTTTCGAAGAACGCCCGAAAGAAATTTCGCCGCGTGCAGCGTAACTGGCTCGACTCGGGCCGCGCGTCGATGCAGACCGTTCAGTCGGCCAACGAGTTGAACGAGGCGCTCGACATCCTGATCGACCTGCACGAGCGCCGCCGGCAAGCCCTGGGCGAGCCCGGCTGCTTCGCCTCGCCTATGTTCACGGCCTTTCATCGCGAGGTCGCGCGGAAGATGCTCGTGCAAGGACACTTGCTGCTTCACGTTCTGCGGGTCGACGGCCGGCCCATCGCGGCCGACTACCACTTTGCCGGCGCCGGCGTGGTCTATGCCTACCAGGGCGGAGTCGATCCCGAACGGCTCGATTTCGAACCGGGGCGAATGATCACGACCGCCACGCTGATCTGGGCGATCGAGAACGGCTATCGGGCCTACGACCTGATGCGGGGCGACGAACCGTACAAGATGCACTGGCAGGCGCAGCAGGTAGGCAACGTCGAATACCGCATCGTCGCCCCGCACGCCGTCGCCCAGCTCCGCCACGCCGCCTGGCTGGCCGGCCGCGGCGCCAAGGACCTGATCCGCTGGACCCTCCAACCGCTGTGGAAACGTTGACAACCCCTGCCTGGGTGGCACTGGCATTTTGCCAGTGTTCCCCCGGACCAACACTGGCGAGACGCCAGTGCCACCCAGCATCTTGAAAACGCTAGGACAAGACCGTCATGTCGTCGTGGAAGACGCTGCTTCTGAATCTCTACTACCACGGCTCGCGGCCCTATCGCCGGCGACGCGATCGGCGCGCGGCGGCCGAGGGACGCGTGCCGGTGGTCGTGCTGTTCTATCATCGGGTGGCCGACGACGGGTGCGGGAGCTGGACCCACTCGAACGCTGATTTCGCCCGGCAGATCGATTGGCTCGCCCGGCGGTTCGACCTCGTTTCGCTCGAAGAGGCCCAACGCCGGATCGCCTCGGGCCATAACACGCGGCCCACGGCGTGCATCACGTTCGACGACGGCTACGCCGACAACTGCCACACGGCCATCCCTCTGTTGATCAAACGGCAGATTCCCTGCACGTATTTTGTCACCTGGCACAACGTCCAATCGGGCGAGCCGTTCCCGCACGACGTCGCGCTGGGTTATGAAGGCCGGCCCAACACGATCGAGCAAATCAAGACCATGGCCGCCTCGGGGATCGAGATCACCGCCCATTGCCGGCATCACCACGACCTGGGCAAGGTGCTCGACCCGGCCCGGCTGGTCGACGAGATCGTCACGGCCCGAGACGAGCTGCAGGATTGCATCGGCCGGCCGGTCCGCTACCTGGCATTGCCGTTCGGGCAGTACGCGAACCTGACGTCCGATGCGTTCGCCCTGGCCCGGGCGTCCGGCTATGCGGGCCTCTGTTCGGCCTACGGCGGCTACAACTACCCCGGCAACGACCCGTTCCACATCCAGCGGATCCACGCCGACGACCTGGCCCGACTGAAAAACCGCGCCACCATCGACCCCCGCACGGCCGTCGTGCCAAGGTTTTGTGATACGCCGATGGGAGTGCCACAAACGTAAACATTCAGATTCCGTAGGAGGCGACTCCTGTCGCCGAATGATCCTTGGGCCGCCAATCCATTCGGCGACAGGAGTCGCCTCCTACAGGTATGAGCCCGGCAACCTATCCTTGTTGAAAACGATTAACCCCGAGTCCCTTCATGTTCCCCAAACGACGGCATCTCGAACCGATTGACGACCGTGGGCCCTTGCGGGTAATGTTCGTCATTACGTGCATGCCGGTGGGCGGGGCCGAGACGCTGTTGGTCGAGTTGATCCGCCGGATGGACCGGGAACGGTTCCTGCCCGAGCTGTGCTGCCTGAAGTACCGCGGACCGTTGGGCGACGTCCTGGCGGCGGAGGTGCCCACCTGGTCGGACCTGCTTCTGCATAAATACGACGTGGCCGTGCTGGGACGGCTGCGGCGGCTGATGCAGCGACGGCGGATCGACGCGGTGGTCACGGTCGGCACGGGCGGCGATAAGATGTTTTGGGGACGGCTGGCGGCTTGGACGGCCGGCGTGCCGGTGATCTGCTCGGCCTTGCACTCGACCGGGCTGCCCGACCACGTCGAGTTGCCCAACCGGCTGCTGGCCCCGATCACCGACGCCTTCATCGGCGTGGCCAACGCCCACGGGCGTTACTTGGCCGAGAACGAAGGCTGCCCGATCCGCAAGGTCCGGGTCATCCCCAACGGCGTCGACCTGGGTCAGTTCCATCCCCGCTGGCCGAGCAAGGAACTTCGAACCGAGTTGGATCTGCCCGAGGGCACGCCGACCGTCGGCCTGGTTGCCGCGCTTCGGCCTGAGAAACGACACGACCGGTTCCTCCAAGCCGCGTCCCTGATTCGTCAGGCCGTGCCCGAGACGCGATTTTTACTTGTCGGCGACGGGCCTGAACGGAAGAAGCTCGAAACGCTCACGCGTGAGTTGAAGCTGAACGAGTCCATCCAGTTCCTGGGCACGCGCCGCGACGTGCCCGAGCTGTTGGCCCTGATGGACGTCTTTCTGCTGACTTCGCAGATGGAGGCCAATCCGGTCTCGATCCTCGAGGCGATGGCCGTCGAGCGTCCGGTCGTCGCCCCGGCCGTCGGGTCGATCCCCGAGACGGTCGCCGACCGCGTCACCGGCCGGCTCGTTCCCCCCGGCGACGTCGAAGAGATGGCCGCCGCGACGGTCGAACTCCTTAAAAATCCCGAGCAAGCCCAAGCGATGGGCCGCGCCGCCCGCGAGGTGGTCATCCAAAGCTGGTCCGTCGACCACATGGTCCGCGGCTACGAAGACCTCCTGAGGGCCCTCTACCAGACCAAAGCCGCCCGCCACCGCCCAAAGCGTCCCCCGACACCGGCGTCGCGGAGGCCGATACGGAGTTAGGGACTAGGGATTAGGGAGTCGGGATTCGGGACTCGGGGCTCGGGGGGGACAAACCGAGCGGGGGACGTAAGTCCCCTGTTTCGCTGGCGCTACACGTGGCGTGTTCTTCACGATCCATCATTGGGATAGAGAAGTTTTTGTTTTAAATCGCTTACTCCGCGACAGAACAGGGGACTAACGTCCCCCGCTCGGCTCCAATCCCAAATCTCAGATCTCAGATTCCAAATCCCCCGCCCCCACACCCCTGCCCCCAACCCCTCGCCCCCCGCCCCCACTCGGCCTATACTGAGACCGTATCAACCACCCTCTCAGCCTTCTCCCCAGCCTATGCTTCTGGATCGCGAAGAGTACATCGAGCAGGCCTACATGTTCCGCACGCTGGCCGAGCGGCTGGGGCAGTCGATGTCGACGCAGGAGTTGTTGGTGTCGCTCCGGCAGGAAGTGTTGGCGACCACCCGGCTGCCGATGGCCCTGGAGTTCATGTCGCAGGAACTGCGGCTGACCGGCGGGTTCGCCACGGCGATGGACCGGCTGGGGCACTACTTCACGCCGTTTCAGACCTACGTCGTCGGCGAGGCCGAGCGGCACGAGGGCCGGTTTGATTTCCGCGTCGCGCTGGACATCCTCCGCCGCGACGCCGAGTATCGCGCCGAGGGGCCCACGCCGCAGGGCGTGTTTTTGTTCCAGTTCGAGACGCTTTGCCGCAACCGGCTGGGCTACGACGCCGGGCTGGCCGCTGTCGGGGGCGATCCGCTCTATGATGAGCCGTGGCGGGACTGGATCAAGACGGTCCGCCGCCAGGTCGGGCTGGTCGACATGGCCGACATGATCTACGTCCGCAGCGCCCACTACGCCAAGACCCAAGGCCCGCCGGAAAAACCAGTTCTCTTCGGCGAGAAGGAAGGCCAGATCGCCCTGGCCAACCGCCGCAAAGACCCCTTGTTCCTCTTCTCCGCCCTGCAACGCCACCTCGGCTATCCGGCGGTGCCCAAACCCAAACACGGCCCCTCGACCGAATCCCTCGTCCCCGCGTTACAACGCAAAGTCGACCGCCTCGAAACGCGTTTGAAGCTGCTGGAGGAGGAGCTGAGAGGCGGAATTAATATCAGCCGGTTTTTTGGACCGAAGGAAGAGGGGAAGTAGGAAGTAGTGGCTTGTGACTAGTGGTCAGTGGCTAGGGATAAGAGCACAAGCCCGAGCGTGACGCAGAGTGACTCTCCAGAATCTCACCCTATTCACAACATCCTTGGGCCAATACCACTAACCACTGGCCACTCACACGCCATGCCTCTGCAATTCACGCTCCGAACACTCCTGCTGCTGTTCGTTGTGGTCGCCGCCGCGTTGGGTGTGGGCGGTTTGTGGGTGCTGGCCGGAGTGGCGTATCTCGCCTATCTTGTGATTAGCATTCGGCTGGCGATGGCTAGCAGGTGCGGCTGCAATCTTGTTGTTGCTACGATCTTGTTTCCACTGGCGGCTGTGTTGCTTCCGCCGTTGATTTCCACTGCTCACGAGGCCGCCCGGCGAGCGCAATGCACGAACAATATCAGACAGCTAGCCAGGGCGCTTCTCAACTATGAAGCCCAATACGGTTCCTTCCCGCCGGCCTTCATCGCTGATAAGAGCGGTCAACCAATGCACAGTTGGCGCGTGTTGATCTTGCCAGAAATGGGATGCGAGCATCTCTACAGCGCCTTTCGCCTCGACGAACCTTGGAACAGCCCACACAACCGCAAGATCGCGTCTCAAATGCCATCACCGTTCCGGTGTCCATCTCATGAGAATGCTCCGCCGGGCACGACGGACTATGTCGCGGTGACCGGCCCGGGCACGATATGGCCCAAGGGGCAGCGCTGCAAATTCGAAGACATCACTGACGGAAAAGGCTGCACGCTGATGTTCGTCGAGGCAGCCGGCGCGAACGTCCCGTGGAACGCCCCGCGCGATCTGACGCTCCAGGAGGTGTTGACGCACGATCCGACCGAATCGATCACGAGCTATCACGATCACGAGGCGGAAGGCATCCTTCGTCCGATGGGCAATGTGGCCTTCGCTGACGGCAGCGTCGACTTCTTACACGGTCGACTGACGGCGAAGAGCTTCAAGGCACTTGCCACAATCGCCGATGGTAAGCCGCACGAGTGCGACGATTTGGGCTATGACATCGAGATCATTCCTCCGGATCCACCGCCCGGGGTGGGTTCGCAAACCTTCCTCTTCTGGTCCCGGTTGATCGGTTGGGCGATCCTGGTTGTCTCGTTTGTCTTGCTTGTTTCCCGCCCCTTGCCCCAGGCGTGGCTCCGCCCGGCAGAAAAGACAACGACGCCAGAAGAGACGGGGAACACGACTGAGTAGAACGCCAAATAAGGAAACTGGGCTCACGCAAAGGCGCGAAGACGCAAAGGGCCAGAAGGAGAAACTGAACTCACACCGACTGCTCTGGTTGCCGCCTTGGCGGGCGAGAGCGTATACTGAATGCGTTCTCGCCGGAAATACTCGGCGAAAACCGGCTACTACCTTGTCAACAACCACTTTGCGTCTTCGCGCCTTTGCGTGAGCCCTTTCTGGTCTCCCTAATCCCTAACCACTAGCCACTAACCACCAGCCACTAACCCATGTGCGGCATCACCGGCGGAATCTGGACCGAACCGGGCTTGAGCGTCGAGGCGGCGACGCTCGAGCGGATGGTCGACGTGCTGGCCCATCGGGGGCCGGACGATTCGGGCACGTATGTGTCGGAGTATCGGGTCCGGCCCGGGCGGGAGACGATGCCCGGCGTGGCGCTGGGACACCGGCGGTTGTCGATCATCGGCCTGGCGACCGGCCATCAGCCGATGGCCAACGAGGACGAGTCGGTCTGGGTCGTCTTCAACGGCGAGATCTACAACTTCGGCCGGCTCCGGCGGCGGTTGGAAGGCTCCGGCCACCGGTTCCGCACCGAGTCGGACACCGAAGTGCTGGTGCACCTCTACGAGGACGAAGGCCGCGACATGCTCGGCCACCTCGAAGGCATGTTTTCATTCGCCGTTTGGGATGCGCGACGGTGTCAACTTTTGCTTGCCCGGGACCGGCTGGGGCAAAAACCGCTCGTCTATCGCCACGAGCCCGGCCGGCTGCTGTTCGCCAGCGAACTGAAGAGCCTGTTGGAAGTGCCCGGCGTCCCGCGACGGATCGATCCGCAGGCCTTGGACGAATACCTGGCCTATCAATACGTCCCGCACCCGCGGACCATTCTCGAAGGCATCCACAAGCTGCCGCCGGCCCATTGGGCCCTGTGGCGCGACGGCCGGCTCGAGACGGGCTGCTACTGGCGGCCCGACTTCAACCGCGTGGACCGTCGCCCGCGCCAGGAGATGGCCGACGAGCTGCGCAAGACGCTGACCGACGCGGTCCAGAAACGGCTGCAAAGCGAGGTGCCGCTGGGAGCCTTTCTCTCGGGCGGGGTCGACTCGACCATCGTCGTCGGGCTGATGAAAGACCTGACCGACGAGCCGGTCCGGACGTTTTCGATCGGATTCCCCGTCGCCGAATACGATGAAACCCGCTACGCCCGATTGGCCGCCGAGCAGTTCGGCACGGTCCACGAGGAGTTTCGCGTCGAGCCCGACGCGGTCGACGTCCTCGACAAGCTCGTCTGGCATTTCGACGAACCGTTTGCCGACAGCTCGGCCGTGCCGACGTGGTACGTCGCGCAACTCACCCGGCAACACGTCACCGTGGCCCTGACCGGCGACGGGGGCGATGAGCTGTTCGCCGGCTACCCTCGCTATCGGGCCGTTGCGTTGGCCAGCCGGTTCGACCGGTTGCCGGCCGGACTGCGTAGTGTGTTGGCCGGGCGTTATTGGCAGCTTCTGCCGTCCAGCCCTCGTCAGAAATCCATCATCCGCCGAGGAAAACGGTTCGTCGAGGTGCTCCGGCAAACGCCCTGGCGACGTTATTTCGATTGGATCTCGATCTTCAACGAAGCCCAACGCGCGGCCCTGTACACCGACGAGATGGTCGGCTCGTTGCCCGACGCCGATCCGATCCAGTTCCTCCTCCTGGCGGCCGCCCGCTCGGCTGGGCGCGACCCGGTGACGCAGACCAGCCTGACCGACCTGCTCACCTACCTGCCGTGCGACCTGATGACCAAGGTCGACATCGCCTCGATGGCCCACGGGCTGGAATGCCGTCAGCCGTTCTTGGACCATCGCGTGGTCGAGCTGGCCGCCCGGATGCCGGTGGTTTACAAATACCGCCGCAACCGGGGCAAGCGAATCTTGCTCGAGACGTTCGCCGATCTGATTCCCCGCCCGATCCGCCGGCGTCGCAAGATGGGTTTTGGCGTGCCGCTGGACGCCTGGTTCCGCGGTCCCCTGTCCGGCATGGCCCGGGCTGTGTTGCTCGACACACGGACCACGGCCCGGGGCTATTTCCGACCAGAAACCGTGACGGCCCTGTTAGACGATCACCAATCCGGCCGTTTCGACCACAGCTATCGCCTCTGGTCCCTGCTGGTCCTGGAACTCTGGCAACGTCGGTGGTTGGACTGAACCGATTGCCACAATCGGAAAGAAGGGAACCGCGGATGAACGCCGATGAACACGGATAGGGAGATGAATTTGTTCGGGTGACGGGTGCCATGCCCAGACGTCGCTTCAGCGGCGGATGGGCATGTTGGCAAGGGTGTTCCAATATCATGCCCATCCGATGCCAAGGCGGTCGTCTGGGCATGGCACCCGCATTTCGACTCACTAGGCAACAAGAACAACGGAGCTACCCATGGCTCAATCAGACACAAAACCGGTGGTCGGGCGGGGCTTGATGGTGCTGGCGGCGTTGGTGATCGTGGTGGCTGGGATGAGGGCGGCGGCGCCGTTGCTGGTGCCGTTTCTGCTGGCCGTGTTCATCGCGGTGATCATTGCCCCGTTGTTCGTGGCCATGCGGCGGCGTCGCGTGCCGACGGCGTTGGCGCTGGTGTTGATGATCGTCCTGCTGGTCGTGCTGGGATTGTTGGGCATCACGGTGGTTCGGGCGTCGCTGGACGGGTTTTCGGCCAAGGTGCCCGAGTATCAGGAACGGTTGCAGACCGAAACGCAAGGCCTCTGGCAGTGGCTCGACGCCAAGGGCATCGACGTGCCCGAGGGGGCCCTGAGCGAAGTGTTCAGCCCTCAGGTGGCCATGCGCTACCTGGGCACGGTGACCAGCACGCTCAGCGGCCTTCTGGCCGAGGGCTTTCTGATCCTGTTGGTCGTCGTGTTCATCTTTCTCGAAGCGGCCATCCTGCCGGCCAAGATTCGCGCGTTGCCCGGCGTGTCGGGCGAGACGTGGGGCCAGCTCGAACAGCTCGTCGAGCACGTCCAACGCTACATGTCGCTCAAAACGCTCACCTGCCTCTTGACCGGCGTGCTGGTCGGCATCATGGCGGCCGCGCTGGGCATCGACTTCCCCGTCCTGATGGGCCTGCTGGCGTTCCTCTTGAACTTCGTGCCCAACATCGGCTCGTTCATCGCGGCCATCCCGGGCGTCCTGCTGGCGCTGGTCCAATACGGCCCCGGCACGGCCGGCCTGGCCATCGGTGGCTACGTCGTGATCAACGTCCTAGTGGGCAACGTCCTCGAACCCCGCATCATGGGCCGAGGGCTGGGCATCTCGCCGCTGGTCATCCTCATCTCCATGATCTTCTGGGGCTGGGCCCTGGGCGCGGTCGGCATGTTGCTCTCCGTCCCCCTGACCATCGCCGCCAAAGTCGGCCTCGAAGGCCTCCCCGAAACCCGCTGGATCGCCCTGCTTATGAGCGATCGGCCGGGCGAGGCGAAGGCTGGGCCGTAACGCGATAAGTAGGTTGGGCTGGTGATATCGGGTGCCACTGCTGGCTTGTCCAGCAGTGCTCTTCGCCAGCACGAATTCTCGGCACTGCTGGACAAGCCAGCGGTGGCATCCGGTGGGCTTACTCCCACTCTACCTCGAATGTCACTTCCACCTCACATTCGGGGAGCGCTTCCTCCAACTGCATCGTTGCCTCAAGTGTTGTACGGACTCCACAGAGATCCAGCAACTTCAATTGCGTGAGACCGTGAAGATGCGCGATGTCTCGATCTTCCAGCGGAGAAATAATCCAGAGATCTTCCAGACTCGATAGATTGGCCAGCGGAGCCAAGTCGGCGCCACGCAGGTTGGGGCATTCAAGAACGATCACCTCCAATGAAGGCAATCCAGTAAGGAAAGCCAATCCCTGTACAGGCAATGCCCGGCACTTGAGTTCCAGAGTCCTCAAGCGGCGATTCCGGCTGATTTGACGCATGCCCACCTCAGTGATGTGGTCACATTCGATATACATTACGTTGAGGTTCTGAAGTCGATTTAGTGGGCCGAGTTGGGAGTCGATCTGGCCATCGCTCTTAATTGCTATGCAGTTGAGATAGGGCCAGGTGTCTTCCAACTCATCGAGTGCTTCTCTGGTGTGTTGCTTGTCCAAAATATTCTGGCCAATTGTTGCCTCGGAGACACTACGAAAGGCCTGCAGGTGCCGAGTTCCAACAAGGAGCCCGAGCCACTCAGGTCCGATATACTTCGTCCACAGTGAACCGTTCTTCCTGCTCACTCCAAGCCGCTCGGCCAGAGCCAGTTCGCGGCGAAGACGTAGGTCGTTGTGTTTCCACCAGCCCAGAACCAGGGCAATTACAAGGGTGAGAAGGAGCATCTCGCGAATACTGAACTGCCAGATGCGTCGTCGGCGCCGACGCCAGCACTCGAACGCCGCGCCTGCCACTGCCAGAATGAGAACGGCGATAAGCACGTCCCCGACAAGCTGAAGCGGGCTGAAGACGGGCGCATCGCCTGTCAGCCCCCAGTTCCTGGCGTATGCCCACGGCGCGTTTGTCCAATACTCCGGCAACCACGGTTCTGGTTCAGACACTGGTTGTTGGGTAATCCGAATAAACCACGCTTCAAAGTCCGTGTGACGCAGGAACACCCACGGCCACCCGTGGCCATGGTCCCCATTGAACATCCGGTCCGCCGGCACCATGATCAACACCAACGCCACGGTCACAACCGCCAGCACTACCCACGTCAACAAATGCAGCCGCCACCACGGCCGGCGGGAAGCAGGATCTTTGGATGTATCGGCGGGTGTTGTGGGAAGGTCGTTTGTATTCATGGCTCTTGAATCACCTCGCAGTCGGGCAGGGCTTCCTTGAGTTTGACAATATCCTCGGGCTCTATTCCGCCGAAGGTGATGGTGATCTTGCGGAGGTGGGGGAGATTGTGCAGATGGCAGAGGCCTGACTGGTCTATCTCGAACGCGGAAAGGCTCAGCTCTTGTAGGTTTGTCATCCGGCGTAAGTGGGCCATGTCTTCGTCTCGGATATGTACGCCTTGCAGCGTCAGGCGACGTAGTCGGGGAAACCGGGCCAGGATCCGAGAGTTCTCTTCGGTCGCGGCGTCGCAGGGCAGCTCCAGCTCCTCCACCCCCGGCAGTTCGGCCAGTTGGGCCAGGGCGGCGGCCGTCGGGGTTGAGAGTTTTGCGGACCGGACGCTGTTGAAACAGGCCAAGAATGGAACCACCGGTGCAGATTCACAATCGAGGTTCAGCGATTCGATCTGGCCGAAGCCCGTCGGCAGTTCGTAATCCGGCGGAAGGGGGCGTAACGGGTCGCCCGGGCGAGGAAAGCCCTGGTAGAAGGTGATCTTCCACAGGCAGGGAAACGCGTCGATCGACTCGTCCAGCAGCCGCAACTTGCCGAGCAGGTCGTCGCTCTGGCCGATGCTGGCGAGCGTTACCTCGGTAACACGACGGCAAAACGCCAGTTTCTCTTGTCCCACTAGCCGCCCCAACCACGCCGGGCCTCGATAACACCATTGCGTCCCAGCGCTGAACAGGCAGTCCTTCTCATCAAGTTCCTCGCATCGCGCCCTCTCCCGGTCGTTTTGCACCACTTGCGATCGCCACCAGCCCAAGCCAAGGCCTACCAGGAGCGTGAGAATCAGCAATTCCCGCAGACTGAACTGCCACACCCGATGCCGCCGTCGTCGCCGCCACTCCCAGCCCCCGCCGACCGCCAGCAGAATGGCCACCGCTACCGCCGCGTCGCCCACCAACGCCCACGGCCGCAGATTGCACGTGCCGGTCGTCAAAGCCCAACTACTCGCGTCTCTCCAAGGCACGTGTCCCCAAAACCCGGGCAGGATCCAAGACTGCGGTGGATCTGGGCTATCCGCCTTCCGCTCGAGGAAACACCAGGGCCACCCGTGAGCGTACGTAATCTGACTCGTCACTGACCATGGTGACTCATAGAACGACAACCTCGGCGCCACCTCCGGATCCTCTACCCCCGGCACCATGAGCAAGACCAAAAACACGATCACTAGAACCAGCACCAGCCACGTCGAAAAATGCAACCGCCACCAGGGGCGGCGGTTGACGGCATGGACTGACGAGTCGGGTGTGGCTGGTTCGGTCATCGTCGGATTTCCATGGACGGCATTGCGGAAAGGTCAGTCCTGAAATCTGCCTTCTAACTGGTCGATCTCACAGTCTGGAAGCGCCTCCTTCAGCCGGGCGATGGCCTCGGGGGTGGCGTTCTTTGTGACGAGCAGCAGGCGGCGCAGTTGTTTGAATCGAGGAAGATGCTCCAGATCCTCATCGCTCAGATGGTAGACCTCAAGCGATTCCAGACAAGGCAGTTCGGCCAACGGGTCAAAATCGTGTCCAGTCAAGCCCCGCCAGTGCAAACGCAGCGATTTCAGGCGAGTCAGCTTCGCCAGAGGCGTCAAGTCGCCCTCGGGCCGTTCTTCGCATCGGAGAATCAGGTCCTCCAGATTAGCACACTGACCAATATCGTTCATGGCAGTCGCGGTGAACCGACGGCCATAAATGACCAGGTCTCGCAAACGTTTCATCTTGGCCAGGGGCTCAAGTTGATCGTCGATTTCTCCTTTGACGCAAAAAATCACGCTCGCCAGTTTCGGGCACGCCTGGATGGCTTCGTTCAGGTAGGCGAACGCCCGCTCGTCGGGCATCGGATTCTTGACCAATTTCTGTGTAGCATCCATATTGAACTGCTCGGCAGTAATTAAGACGTTGGTGTTCCGTCCGCCTAGCAGACGCCGAAGCCAGACAGGGCCATCGTAGACGAATCGCGTGTTGTTCCAGCCGGGCTCTGCATGAATCCGCTCGCACAACGCCATCTCGCGCTGATACCGCATCGCGTTGGATTGCCACCACGCCAACACGCCGGCCACCACGCATGTGAACACGAACAACTCCCGCAGGCTGAACTGCCACGCCCGGTGGCGTCGCCGACGCCACCACTCAAATCCCGCGCCCACGGTTACCAAAATGCCCAATGCCACAAGCACGTCGCCGACCAAATGAAGCGGTGACCAGTCGGTAACGCCGCTGGTCAGGACCCAATTCTTCGCCTGGGTCCAAGGGGCCTTGTCCACATCGGGAGACGGCGAGTCAAAAGGAGATGTGAAAGACTCCGTGTGCCGAGCAAAGTCCCACGGCCAACCATGACGAAGACCTCCGTCCGGATTCAATACAATGCTGTAACTGTAAACAACATGTCGCGGCGGGCTTGCCGGCACAACAATGAACACCAACACCACGGCCACCACTCCCATCACCACCCATGTCGACCGATGCAACTGCCACCAGGGGCGGCGGGGTGGGGGCTTGGGAGACGAACTGGAACTGTCGGGAGAGGGCCGGGCAGACTCCTGTTTGTGGTGGTCGTTGTTCATGCAGGCCTCTTACTTCCAGCCGAAGATGGCAGCCAGGCCGATGAGGAAGACCGTTAGGAAGACGGCCGTGATGACGGCACAGCCTAGCAGGGCGATCCGGTCACGAAGGGTGCCACTTGGAGGGCGAGACGGCAAGGAATCGAGTCCGCCGGCGATCTCGATGCAACGGATGGACGACTCCTCGACGTCTACTGGCAAGGCGACTTCGGCGCAGATGCTTGATCGAATTCGTTCAAATGCCTCCGAATTGCACCGCATGACCATGAGCGTGTTTTGCTCCTGGCGGTGGATGAACCGCACATCGATCCCGCTCTTGTCGTCCATGTCAGGTCTCCTGGGAACGCTACCAGGGATGTTGGCGACGGGCAGGGGCTCCTTCCTGCCGGAACCGAGTGTACCCGATGGATGGTGCCCGAGTCACCCTCGGCGGTGGCCCAACTGCCGTTCACTACGTGGCAAGCGTTTAATCCCCAGCCCCGAGTCCCGAGTCCTTCTCCAATGCCGCGACAGAACAGGGGACTTACGTCCCCCGCTCGGTTTCGATCCCCAATCCCCAATCCCCAATCCCGAGCCCCGAGTCCCGAGCCCCCA